>DATLIE010000051.1:0-2362 GCA_035539635.1 Burkholderiaceae bacterium | reverse complement strand
CCCCGTCACGATCGACGAGGGGCTGTGCATCGCCCACAAGGGCTGCACCGTCTGCATCGACGTCTGCCCGATGGACCTGCTCGCGATCGACCCGGCGACGAACAAGGCCTACATGAAGCACGACGAATGCTGGTACTGCCTGCCCTGCGAGAAGGACTGCCCGACCGGCGCCGTGAAGGTCGCCATCCCCTACCTGCTCCGCTGAACACCGACCCTCCGAGGACCTCCCATGCACCGCATCAAGACCCTGCTCGCCGTCGCGGCGTTCGCGAGCGCGCTCACCGCCCGGGCCGAGACCATCCGCATCGCGATCGGCACCCAGGACACGACCATCAACACCGCCACCGGCGGCCTGCTGATCCGCGAGCTCCAGCTGCTCGAGAAGTACCTGCCGCACGACGGCAAGTACCAGGGCGCGCGCTACGACATCCAGTGGAAGAACTTCACCTCGGGCGCGCCGATCACCAACGAGATGCTGGCCGACAAGCTGGACATCGGCTCGATGGCCGACTTCCCCGGCTCGCTCAACGGCGCGAGCTTCGACAAGGCCGGCAAGAAGAGCCTGTTCATCACCGTCCTGCAGGGCAGCACGCTGGGCAGCGGCAACGGCATCGTCGTGCCCAGGGACTCGCCGGTCAACTCGCTCGCCGAACTGCGCGGCAAGACGATCTCGGTGCCCTTCGCCTCCACGTCGCACGGCATGCTGCTGCGCGCCATCAAGGCGCAGGGCTGGGACCCGGAGAAGGACGTCCACATCATCACCCAGGCGCCCGAGGTGGCCGGCCCGGCGCTGCAGTCGGGCAAGATCGAGGCGCATGCCGACTTCGTGCCCTTCGCCGAGCTCTTTCCCTACCGCGGCTTCGCGCGCAAGATCTACGACGGCGCGCAGGCCGAGGCGCCGACCTTCCACGGCTCGCTGGTCACCGAGAGCTTCTCCGCCAGGTATCCGGAGCTCGTGGTCGCCTTCCTGCGCGCGGCGATCGAGGCCGACCGCCTGGTCGCCGCCGAGCCCGAGAAGTACAGCGAGCTCATCGAGAAGGTCACCGGTGTCGAGGCCCCGGTCAACTACCTGTTCCACGGTCCGCTCGGGCTGCAGACGCGCGACCTCAGCTGGAAGCCCGAGTACCGCCAGGCGGTCAAGACCTCGATCGAGACGCTGCGCCTGCTCAAGCGCACCGACTCCCAGCTCACCGCAGAGGGCTTCGTCGACGACCGCTTCGTGCGCACCGCCTTCAAGCAGGCCGGCCTCGACTACGACGCGCAGCTGAAGAACTACGAGCGCAGCCCCCTGAAGGCCCGCGACGCCCTCACCGGCAAGCCGATCACCGACTTCCAGCGCGTGGCCGGGCTCTGGGTGCAGGGCGAGCCGAAGGTGCGCCACTACGCCAGCGTCGAGGGCGCGTTCAGCGACCTGCGCACGCTCGAGGCGGCCGGCAAGACGGTGCGCGCGGTCTACGTGCACGACCTGATCCACCGCATCAAGCTGCTGGCGCCGACCTCCTGGTACGCGCTCGACGGCAAGGGCCAGCTCAGCGCCTTCCTGCAGAAGGACGCGGCCGCCGCCTACGCGCGGCTCAACGGCGGGCGCGTCCTCGACTTCGCGGCGGCGCGCGACGCCGCCGGGTCGTCGCACTGAGCACGGGGCCGCCATGAGCGCCGTCCTCGACGCCCCCCGCGCGGTCGCGCCGCCCCGTGCCGCCGCCGGTCCCCGCCGGCGCGCCGCGTGGGCCGGGCGGGCGCGCGCCGCCGCCCTCGCGACGCTGTCGCTCGTGGCCTGCCTCGCGCTGTGGCATCTCGCGGCGACGCGTCACTGGGACCTCGGCGTGCTGAGCTTCCGCCTGGTGCCGCCGCCGCTGGAGGTGCTGCAGGCCGCCTGGGATCTGCTGCATTCGCCGCGGCTGGCGCAGCACCTCGGCTACAGCCTCTGGCGCGTCGCAAGCGGCTTCGTCGCCGCCGCCATCCTCGGCATCGTGCTGGGCCTGCTGATCGGGCGACTGCGCTGGGCACGCGCGGGGCTGCTGCCGCCGCTCGAGGTGCTGCGGCCGATCCCGGCCGTGGCCTGGATCCCGCTGTCGATCCTCATGTTCCCGTCGTCCGAGCTGAGCATGATCTTCATCACCTTCGTCGGCGCCCTGTTCCCGGTCCTGCTGAATACCGTGCACGGCGCCGAGGCGGTCGACCGCCGCCTGGTGGCCGCGGCACGCAGCCTCGGCACGCGGCCGGACCGGCTGTTCCTGCAGGTGGTGCTGCCGTCGGCCGCGCCCGCCATCGTCACCGGGCTGTCGATCGGCATGGGGACGTGCTGGTTCTGCCTCGTGTCGGCCGAGATGATCTCCGGGCAGTACGGCATCGGCTACTACAC
>DATLIE010000050.1:0-4188 GCA_035539635.1 Burkholderiaceae bacterium | reverse complement strand
GGGTGCGCGAGCGGCCACTCGGGGAAGGTGTTGGTGGAGAAGCGCTGGTGCACCAGCGCCATTGCGCTGACCACGCGCGCATCGGCCAAGTCCTTGTAGTACACGCCCACCTGATCGGCCAGCAGCAGGCCCTTGTAGATGACCGTGCGGCAGCTCATGCTGGGCACGTAGTACTCGCGGCTGTGCGTGAGCTTCAGGGCCTGGATCGCCGCCGACGCCGTCTTGCGGATCACGTAGAGCTTGCGCTCTAGCGCATCGGGCACGATCACGTCCGGGCCGCGGCCGATGAAGATCTGGCGGATCACCGGTTCCTTGGCGCGCACCGCCGGGCTCATCGGCATCTCACGGTCCACCGGCACGTCGCGCCAGCCGAGCAGCACTTGCCCCTCGGTCTTCACCGCACGCGCCAGCTCCTGTTCGCAGGCCAGGCGGGACGCATGTTCCTTGGGCAGGAAGATCATGCCGACGCCGTATTCGCCGGGCGGCGGCAGCTCGACACCTTGCGCGGCCATCTCGGCGCGGTAGTACTCGTCGGGGATCTGGATCAGGATCCCCGCGCCGTCGCCCATCAGCTTGTCGGCCCCCACCGCCCCCCGGTGATCGAGGTTCTCCAGGATCTTCAGACCCTGCTCGACGATGCCGTGCGAGCGCTGGCCCTTGATGTGAGCGACGAAGCCCACGCCGCAGGCGTCGTGTTCATGGGCTGGGCTGTACAGGCCCTCGGCGGCGGCTTGTTCGAGTTCTTGGCGGCGGGCGTGGCTCATGGCGCTCTCCGGTGGGCGGACGCGGGGAGGGCGAGATTACTGCACCGCAGCATCCGAGCCAAGCGGTTTTAATTGGGGTCGGAGACGAATATTTTGATTGCCAGACAGGCCTGCGTATTTATTAGGGACACTCTTTATGAAGCGCGTGGCCGGCCCCGCGGCCGGGCAGTGAGCGGCCGCGAAGTGGTTTCAGCCAGCTTCGCAAGAAAGGCGCCAGACCCCAGGGCGAGGCCCTGTTGCAGTGCTCGCTCAAGCTGCTCCGCGCGGGGGCGCTCAATCCCGTGTGCCAGCAAGCGAGCGTGCGCCAACTCCCGTTCAAACGGCGTGTTGCCGAGGGACCAGTACGCCCCATGCTCGGTCACCACCGGGTCGCGAAGGCGCCCGAGGTGGTGCGCCGCGCTCGACCAGCGCCAGTCGCCCGCCGCAGCTACCAGGCCGGACTGCACCGGCAGGTCCTCGATGAGGACGGTGGCGTCGAGCAGCCAGTGCGCCGCATCGATGACACCGCTGCGAAAGCGCCCTTCCCAGAGCGTGCCCCGCCGGCCGTGGCGACGGTTGAAGGCCAGCACGTAGCGCCGCCCGAGCGACTGCATCAGCCGGCCGAGCGCGTCCGCACGCGCCGGCGTGCACAGCAGGCGCACCTGCGCGTCGAGCAGCACATACGCGTGCACGGCCACGTCTTGCTCCAGCGCGGCTTGGCGAAGCATGGCCAGGAAGTCGGTCCGGTCGGCTTCGTCGGTG
Source organism: Burkholderiaceae bacterium (assembly GCA_035539635.1). GTDB lineage: Bacteria > Pseudomonadota > Gammaproteobacteria > Burkholderiales > Burkholderiaceae_C > CADEEN01. The sequence goes on along the minus strand of DATLIE010000050.1, from coordinate 2,683 downwards.
AATGCCGCCCCACCGTTGTGGCCCCGCAGGGCCACTTGGTGCAACTCGCCGGCCAGCGCCAGCCGCGGCAACCTCGCCATCAGTCCACGCTGTCGAAGGCCCGCACGCCGGTCAGGCGCCGATACTCGCGCGCGGCGAAGCGGTCGGTCATGCCGGCGATGTAGTCGGCCGTAGCGCGCAGGCCGTCGCGCTCGAACGCCAGCCGATGCTCGTCGGGCAGCTCGGATGGCGCAGCCGCGTAGGCGTCGAAGAGGAGCCGCAGCACCTCGCGGGCGCGCGCCGTGGTGCGCTCGACCTGCGGGTGGCGATACAGCGCCGCGAACAGAAAGCGCTTGAGCTGAGTCGCGCGTTCGCGCATCGGGGCGGAGAACGCCACCAGCGGTGGCGCTCGACGCACCTCGTCCACCGACGCGGGCGCGTTGGCCTGCAGCGCCGCTCGGGTGGTCTCGATCACGTCACGCACCTGCGCCGACAGCAGCCGCCGCAGGGTCTCCGCCAGCACGCGCCGCTGCGGACCGTCGGCCAGGGCCGGGTACTGCGCCAGCGCGGCCGCACGGTGCGCCGCCACCAACGGCACGTCCTCGAGCTGCGCGAAGTTCAACAGGCCCGAGCGCACGCCGTCGTCGACATCATGTGCGGCGTACGCGATCTCGTCGACCAGGTTGCACAGTTGCGCTTCGAGGCTGGGTTGCCCGCCCGCGATGAAGCGCTGGGCGACGCCCTGCGGCTCGGTCGCCTCCAGCTGCTCGGCCGCCGTGCGGGTGCAGTGCTTCAGGATGCCCTCGCGCGTCTCGAACGTAAGGTTCAGCCCGTCGAAGGTCGGGTAGCGCTGCTCCAGCCGGTCGACGACACGCAGGCTCTGCAGGTTGTGTTCGAAGCCGCCCTGGCCCTGCATGCAGGCGTTCAGCGCGTCCTGGCCTGCATGGCCGAACGGCGTATGGCCGAGGTCGTGCGCCAGTGCGATCGCCTCGACCAGGTCCTCGTTGAGTCCGAGCGCGCGCGCGATCGAGCGCCCGAGCTGCGCCACCTCGAGCGAGTGCGTGAGCCGGGTGCGGAACAGGTCGCCCTCGTGGTTGACGAAGACCTGCGTCTTGTAGACCAGGCGCCGGAATGCAGTGCAGTGCACCACGCGATCGCGATCGCGTTGGTGCTCGCTGCGCGGTGGCGACGGGGGTTCCGCAATGCGCCGCCCGCGCGATCGCGCCGGGTCGCAGGCGTAGGGCGCCAGCGCGCTCACGGCGTCACGGTCCCGGCTCGCAGCACGCGGCGAGGGTCTCGCGCAGCAGCGCCTCCGGCACGGCACGCACGCCGGCGCGCCCCAGCGACTCGATCACCACGAAGCGCAGTTCGCCGCCTTCGGCCTTCTTGTCCACACGCATCAGCTCGATCCAGCGCCCCGAACCGCCGAGGTGTGGCGCCCGCACCGGCAGGCCGGCGCGCACGCACAAGGAGCGCATGCGTTCGACGAAGGCCGCCGGCACCAGGCCCAGGCGCGCCGACAGGTCGCTGGCCATGACCATGCCGCAGCCGACCGCCTCGCCGTGCAGCCACCGGCCGTACCCGAGGCCCGACTCGATCGCGTGACCGAAGGTGTGGCCGAAGTTCAGGATGGCGCGCAGGCCCGACTCGCGTTCGTCGGCACCGACCACGGCGGCCTTGATCTCGCAGGATCGTTGCACCGCGTGCGCCAGCGCGCTCCGGTCGCGCGCGAGCAGGGCATCGAGGTGCGCCTCGATCCACTCGAGGAATGCCGCATCGGCGATCGGCCCGTACTTGATCACCTCGGCCAGCCCGGCACTGAGTTCGCGTGCAGGCAGGGTGTCCAGCACGGAGAGATCGCAGACGACGCGCAGCGGCTGGTAGAACGCGCCGATCATGTTCTTGCCACGGGGGTGGTTGATGGCCGTCTTGCCCCCCACCGACGAGTCGACCTGCGCTAGCAAGGTCGTCGGCACTTGCACGAAGGGCACACCACGCATGTAGCAGGCCGCCGCGAAGCCCGCCATGTCGCCGACCACCCCGCCGCCCAGCGCGAAGACCAGAGTGCGGCGATCGCACGCCTCGGCGAGCAGGCGGTCGAAGATCAGGTCGAGCGAGGCCCAGTCCTTGTGCGACTCGCCGTCGGGCAAGCCGATCGTCAGCACGCGCGGGTATGCAGCCGACAAGGTCGTGTGCAGCGCGGCACCGTGCAACGCCAGCACCGTGGGGTTGCTGACGATCACCGCCGTGGACGCGGGCGGCAGCCTCTTCCAAGTGCTGCTCTCGGCGAGCAGGCGCTCGCCGATCAGGATGTCGTAGCTGCGATCGCCCAGCGTGATCGGAACGATGGTGGTCGTGCGGGGGCTGTCGGAACTCGGCATGCACCGAGTTTACGGTTGGGGCGTTTCGTCCCCCGCACCGCGTCCGACACCGGCCAGTTCGATCTGCATCAGCACCATGTTCACGAGCGTGTGCACGGAAGGCCGGTGCGTCTCGATCACGTAGTGCGCCGCGCGCCGGTACAGCGGGTCACGCTCCTGGAACAGCTGGCGCAGGCGCTGCTGCGCGTCGCTGCTTCCCTGCAGCAGGGGCCGGTGCGTGTCGTGGCGCAACCGCCTCGCGAGGTCCTCGGGCGTGCTGCGCAGGTACATCACGGCGGTCCGCTCATGCAGGGCTTGGCGATTGGCCTCGCGCAGCACGCCCG
>DATLIE010000049.1:0-6684 GCA_035539635.1 Burkholderiaceae bacterium | reverse complement strand
GAACCTGAGCCATGCCTACGGCGTGCCGCCGGCGCCGGAGGTGGCCGAGCGCCTGCTGCTCGAAGCGCTCGACCGTGGCGTCACGCTGTTCGACACCGCGGCGCTGTACGGCTTCGGCGCCAACGAGCAGCTGGTCGGCCGTGTCCTCAAGCCCCACCGCTCGAGGATCGTGCTCTCGAGCAAGGGCGGCATGGCCGGCGTCACCGGCGACGACGGCGTCATGCGCCGGGTCATCGACGGCCGGCCCGAGACGATCCGCCGCAATTGCGAGGACAGCCTGCGGCGCCTGGGCACCGAGGTGATCGACCTGTACTACCTGCACCGGGTGGACCTGAAGAACCGCGTGCCGATCGAGGACTCGGTGGGCGCGATGTCGCGTCTGGTGGAGCAGGGCAAGCTGCGCGCACTCGGCCTGTCCGAAGCCTCGGCCGCGACGCTGCGCCGCGCGCACGCCGTGCTCCCGATCGCCGCGCTGCAGAACGAGTACTCGCTGTGGACGCGCAACGCCGAGCTGGGCACGCTGGAGGCCTGTGCCGAACTCGGCATCGCCTTCGTCGCCTTCAGCCCGCTGGCGCGCGCCTACCTCACTGGCGCACTGCGCGACGTCGGCGCCTTCGATCCCAAGGACATCCGGCGCCAGATGCCGCGCTTCGAGCCCGCCCACTACGCGAAGAACCTTGCGTTGCTCGAAGGTGTTGCCGCCATCGCGCGTGAGGCCGGCTGCACGCTGGCCCAGCTCGCACTGGCCTGGCTGCTGCACCGCGGCCCGCATGTGATCCCGATCCCCGGCACCACGAGCGCGGCGCACCTGGCCGAGAACCTCGGCGCGAGCGGCGTGGCGCTCACGCCGGCGCAGATCGAACGGCTCGATGCGCTGATCAACCAGCGCACGGTGACCGGCTCGCGCTACACCGCCGCTACGCAGGCCGAGATCGACACCGAAGAGTTTCCGCCCGTCTAGAAGGGTAGCCCGACGTAGTTCTCCGCCAGCGAGCGCTGCGCTGCCTCGGACGAGAACAGGTAGGCCAGGTCGGTGTCCTGAAGGCGGCGGTCGTACTCGCTGCGGTCGGGGAAGGTGTGCAGCAAGTTGGTCATCCACCACGAGAAGCGCTGCGCCTTCCAGACCCGCGCGAGTGCCTTGGCCGAGTAGCCGTCCAGGCCGCTGCTGTCGCCGTTCTTGTAGTACGCGACCATCGCGTGGTACAGGTAGTAAATGTCCGAGGCCGCACTGTTCAGCCCCCGCGCGCCCGTAGGCGGAACGATGTGCGCCGCGTCTCCGGCCAGGAACAGGTTGCCGTAGCGCATCGGCTCGGCGACGAAGCTGCGCAGCGGCGCGATCGACTTCTCGATCGAAGGACCCGTGATCAGTTCCTGCGCCACGTTCGCCGGCAGGCGGCGCTTCAGCTCGGCCCAGAAGGCCTCGTCGCTCCAGTCTTCCACCGTGTCGGTCAGCGGCACCTGGATGTAGTAGCGCGACAGCACCTGCGAGCGAAGCGAGCACAGCGCGAAGCCGCGCTCGTGACGCGCGTAGATCAGCTCCGGCGACACCGGCTTGGTGCGCGACAGCACGCCGAGCCAGCCGAAGGGGTAGAGCTTCTCGTACTCGCGCAGCACCGTCTTCGGAATCGACTTGCGGCTCACGCCGTGGAAGCCGTCGGCGCCGATCACGAAGTCGCAGTCGATGCGGACCACCTCGTCGCCCTGGCGGTAGGTGACGTGGGGTCGCGTCGAGGTCAGGTCGTGCGGCTGGACGTCCTCGGCGTTGTGGATCACTACGCCCTTCATGCGGTCGCGCGCCTCGTACAGGTCGCGCGTCAGCTCGGTCTGGCCGTACACCAGCACCGAGTTGCCGCCGCTGTGCTTGTGCAGGTCCATGCGGTGGAGTTCACCGCCGTCGGCGACGAAGAAGCCTTCGTGGATCTCGCCCTCGCGGTCCATGCGCTCGCCGCACTGCGCCTCGCGCATCAGCTTGGCAAAGCCGTGCTCGAGCACGCCGGCGCGGATGCGGCCGAGCACGTACTCGCGGCTCTGCCGTTCCAACACCACGGTGTCGATGCCCTTGAGGTGAAGCAGCTGGGACAGCATCAGGCCCGAAGGCCCGCCGCCGATGATGCACACGCGCGTTTGCATGAGGAGTCTCCTTCGGGGTCGCAGTGCCTCGATTGTTCGGGCCCGCCGCCGCGGCGGCCATGGCCGAACCCGTCCGGTACTTGTACGATTCGAACATGGCGAAAGCGAACACTGTGCGGCGCGACCAGCTCCTCACCTACAGCCTGTTCGGCGAGTCGGCGCACCTGCCCGACGTGCTGCACTGCGAGACCATCGCCGCGCGCTCGGTGCTGCACGAATGGGAGTTCGAGCCGCACCGCCACGCCCGCCTGCACCAGCTGCTGCTGCTCGAGTCCGGGCGCGGCGTGGTGCAGCTGGAGGCGGGGCCGCAGCCGCTGGGCCCGATGGCGCTGGTGAACGTGCCGCCGGGCGAGGTGCACGGCTTCAGTTTCGAACCGGGCACGCAGGGCTATGTGGCCACGCTGGCCGAGGAGATGCGCGACGAGCTGCTGCGGCAGTCGCCCGAGGAGCGGCGCGCGCTGGCTCGCCCGCAGGTGCTGCGGGCCGACCGCGCGACGCTGGGCACGGTGCGCGACATCTGGGCCGAGTTCAACGCGCGCTCGCCCGGCCGAGCGCTGCTGCTGCGCGGCCTGTGCGCCGCCCTGTTGGCGCGTGCGGCACGTGCCGCCGGGGGCCCGGTGCAGGGCGGCACCACGCGTGGCGCCTTGACCGAACCCGACACCCTGCTGCAGCGCTTCGAAACCCTGCTCGAGGCGCAGTACCTCGCGCACTGGAAGGTCGCCGACTACGCCCGCGCGCTGTCGGTCAGCCCGACGCACCTGAGCCGCGTGGTGCGCGCGGCCACCGGCGAGCCGGCGTCACGCCTGATCGACGTGCGCGTGATGCGCGAGGCGCGCCGCAACCTGGCCTACACCCACCTCAGCATCAGCACGATCGCCTACTCGCTCGGCTTCACCGACCCGGCGTACTTCAGCCGTGTCTTCACGCGGGCGCTGGGACTGTCGCCGCGCGCTTTCAGGGCCAGGGTGTCGGCGTGAACCGGGGGTTCGGGGCCAGCGCGGACAATGCCGCGTCGCTCACATCAGGAAGGTCATGAGCCCCCACCGCACGCCTGTCGTCCGCCTGGCCCCCTGGTACTTCGCCGTGCTCGCAGCGCTCACACCCGTGGCGTTCTGGCCGAGCTATGTCGCGCTGCCAAAAGGCGAGTTCAGCGGTTTCCATCACGTGCATGCGGCCGCCGGCGTTGCGTGGCTGGCGCTGCTGATCGCGCAGCCCATGCTGGCGTCGCGCGGCCACGTGCAGGCGCACCGGTTCCTAGGCAGGGCCGGCGCCATGGTGATGGCGGTGTTGCTCGGTTCGTTCGTCGGCCTGAGCCACAGCGTTCTTCAGGGCAAGACCGGTGATGCCCTGGCCATCGAAGCCTATCTGAGCTACCTGCGCTTGGTGGCGGGTGCCGCCGTGGCGGGCTGCTTCGCGCTGGCCCTGGTGTACCGCAAGCACACGCCCGTGCACTCCCGGCTGATGATCTGCACCGGATTACCCTTGGTCGACCCGGTGGTGCACCGCCTCGCGTTCTCGGTCCTGCAAGACCCCGGATTCAACTACCAGCTGCTGTCGTGGGCCCTGGTTGCTGCGACCCTGGGCACCTTCATCTGGCTCGACAGGCACGAGAGGGCCGGCCGTCTCGTCTTCCCTGCCTTCCTCGCGGTCTTCACCGTTCTCTTCGCACCCGCCGTCTTCAAGTTCTGGAAGTGGGGCGGCGTGTGGGACGCGTGGCAGGCGGCGGTGCGTTGGTTCGCGCACCTGCCGCTGACCGGCTGATGCCTCAGGCGTGCGTGTGCGTCGCGGGCGACTCGGTGTGCATCGCGCACTTCCAGACGCCGCGGTCGCGCACCCAGGTCGAGGTGTCCGTCATCTCCTGCGCGACTTCCTCGGACTTGCCCCGCGGGCGGAGCACCTGCTTCACTTTGTAGGTCAGGATGGCGGTGTCCGCGCCGGGGAAGGCCGCGTTCATGTCGCTCAGTTCGTATGACTTGACGACCATGCTGCCCTGCTCGGCCATGCGCCGGTAGGCCGCATGGTCGAACGTCAGCGTGCCATGCGAGCTGACCATGAACGCGGGTTCGGTCAGCAGGCCGGTGGCGGTCAGCGTGTCTTCTTCGACGATCGATTGCCAGAACTTGTTTTCCAGCTCGAAGAGGGTTCTGCTGTCAGCGTGCATGTGTCGCTCCTGGTTCGTCGCACACGAACCCACCTTGCCACCCGGCGCCACCACCGCCGATCGGACGGGCTTGCGTTCGGGCGTCGGCGTGGTCCTACAGCGCGCGCCGGGGAGCGGCGAGGCCGTCTAGAAGCTCTTCTTCTGGATGCGCTTGTGCTGTTCGTTCACCAGCATCAGCGCCGCGGAGCCATAGAGGCGGTGGTACTCGGCCACCATCTCGCCGCTGCTGAGCACCGGGTCGGTGGCCGCGAGCTTCTTCGCTTCGTCGATGTCGGCCACCGCAAGGACGAACAGGCCGCGCCGGCCCTCGACGCCGTCGAGCGGGCCGGCGAAGGCCAGCTTGCCCTCGGCCGCCAGGCGCCCCATGTTCGCGAAGTGGCCCTTGAACACCTCGTCGCGCTGGGGTCCGGCGGGCACCGGCGTCGGCCCGGTCTTCAGGATCACGAGCACGTAGCGGCGCATGCCATGGTCGTCGGCCGCGACGGACTTGGCCAGTTCGGCGTCGAAGGCGGGCTTGGTCTCGGTGGCGGGTGCCTGCGCACGGGACGGGGTGACGGCCAGCAGCAGTGCGGCCAGGGTGGCGGTGAGGGCGGCAGAAGTCGTCCGCATGGGGCCTCCGCGGGAAAGGGGGAAAGGGGATCGCCTCATCCTAGCCACGCGCGGCAGAATCCGCCTCATGGATTCCGAGGCCTTGGTCCGCGAGTTCTGGCGCCTGATGGCAACGAACGACTTTCACGCCGTCAAGCGCGTGCTGGCCGACGGCTTCGTGATGGAGTGGCCGCAGTCCAACGAGCGCATCCGCGGCGCCGACAACTTCGCGCGCATGAACACCGAGTACCCCACCACCGGTCGCTGGCAATTCCGCATCAACCGGCTCGTGGCTACGGAACATGAGGTGGTGACGCAGGTGAGCGTCAGCGACGGCGTGCAATCGGCCGAGCCGGTGTCGTTCTTCAGCGTGGCCGACGGCCGCATCGCGCGCCTGGTGGAGTACTGGCCCGAACCCTTCGCGGCGGCTGACAATCGGCGCCACCTCACGGAGCCGATGGCCTGAGCGGCCGACGGCGCCGCGTCAGAGGTCCAGCACCAGCCGCGCCGACTTCGAGCGCGAGCAACACGGCGTGAACTGGTCGTTCGCCGCATGCTCCTCGGGCGTGAAGTAAAGGTCGCGGTGGTCGGGCGCGCCTTCGAGCACGCGCGTGATGCAGGTGCCGCACACGCCCTGCTCGCAGGAGGTCATCACCTCCACGCCGGCGGCGGCCAGGGCCTGCGCCACGGTCTGGTCCTTGGGCACGACGACGATGCGGCCCGAGCTGGCGAGCTGCACCTCGAAGCTGCCGTCGCTGTCGGTGGCGGTCGGCGCGGCGCCGAAGAACTCGTAGTGCAGCTGGGCCTCGGGCCAGCCGGCCGCGCGCGCCGTGGCCAGCACCGCGTCCATGAAGCCCTTGGGCCCGCAGACATACACATGGGTGCCCGGCTGCGGCGTGACAAGCAGCGCGCTGATGTCGAGCTTCTGCGCGTCGGCGCCGTCGTCGAAGTGGTGCGTGACCTGCGACGCGTACTTGGAACTGGCGATGCGATCGATGAACGCGGTGCGCTCCTTCGAGCGCGTGCAGTAGTGCATCTCGAAGCTGCCGCCCATCACCGCCAAGCGCTCGGCCATGCACAGGATCGGCGTGACGCCGATGCCGCCGGCCAGCAGCAGGTGGTGCTTGGCCTCGTGTGCGAGCGCGAAGTGGTTCTTCGGCGTGCTGATCTCGAAGACGTCGCCTTCCTTCACCCGCTCGTGCATCGCCTTCGAGCCGCCGCGCGTGGCCGGGTCCTTCAGCACGCCGATCAGGTAGCGGTGGCTTTCGGCCGGGTCGTTGCACAGCGAGTACTGGCGCGTCAGGTTGCCGCCCGCGTTGGGCACGTGCACGTCCACATGCGAGCCGGCCGAGAAGGCGGGCAGGGGCTTGCCGTCGACGCTGGTGAGCTCGAAGGAGCAGATGTCCAGCGCCTCGACGGTCTTGCGTGCGACGCGCACGCGCAGGGTGGAAGGGGCGTTCATGGCCGCAGTTTACGCAGCGGCCGTCGCGGCCTGCTCGGCACTGGCAATGCGCTCGATCACCTTGCGGGCATGCACGCCGCCGGCGTCGATGTTGAGCATCAGCAGCTTGCGCTCGGGCCAGCGGCTCAGGTTGGCTTGCTGGCGCTCGAGCATCTCCAGGTCCTCGCCGAAGATCTTGCCCTGGCCGTCGCGGATCTGCGCCGTGAGCGCCTTGTCGCCGGCGCGGAAGTTGCGCGCCATGCCCCAGAAGTACCACATGCTCGTCTCGCTCTCGGGCGTGATGAAGTCGACCACGATGCTGTAGACCTTCTTGTCCTTCGGCGCCTCGTAGCCGCCGTGGCCG
>DATLIE010000048.1:0-9477 GCA_035539635.1 Burkholderiaceae bacterium | reverse complement strand
GGCGGGGGTCGGGCAGCTCGACGATGCCGACGTTGGGCTCGATGGTGCAGAACGGGTAGTTCTCGGCCGCGATGCCTGCCTTGGTGAGGGCGTTGAAGAGGGTGGACTTGCCGACGTTGGGCAGGCCCACGATGCCGCATTGCAGGCTCATGGAAATCTCTCGGAACGGAAGCGCGGGATTGTAGGTGGCCCTACCATGCGGCCATGCTGCAGTTGAGCTCTCACGACAAGGACCTGGGCGGCGGTTTCCTGGTGCGTCGGCTGCTGCCGGCGCTGCAGCAGCGCGCCGTCGGGCCCTTCGTCTTCTTCGACCATTTCGGGCCCATTGCCGCCGGCCCGGACGACGACCACGACGTGCGACCGCATCCGCACATCGGCCTGGCCACCGTGACCTACCTGTTCGCAGGCGCGCAGGTGCACCGCGACTCCACCGGCGTGGTGCAGCGCATCGAGCCGGGCGCGATCAACTGGATGACCGCCGGCCGCGGCATCGTGCACTCCGAGCGCACGCCCGACGAGCTGCGCGGGCACGAGCGGGTCAGCCACGGCCTGCAGCTGTGGGCCGCGCTGCCGGCCGAGGACGAGGAGCTCGAGCCCTCGTTCTCGCACACGCCGGCTGCGGCGATCCCCGAGCTGCGCCAGCCCGGCGCCACGCTGCGCGTGCTGATCGGCAGCGCATTCGGCGTCGCCTCGCCGGTGCCGACGCGCTCGCCGACGCTGTACCTCGACCTCGCTCTCGAGGCCGGCGCCGAGGTCGAGCTGCCCGGCGAGCTGGCGACCGAGCGCGCGCTGTACGGCGTCGACGAACTCGTCACGGTCGACGGCGAGCCCGTGCCACCGCACCGCATGGCCGTGCTCGACGCCGGCCGCAGCGTGCGGCTGCGCAGCGAGCAGGCGGCGCGCGTGGTGCTGATCGGCGGCGAGCCGCTCGGCCCGCGCTACATGTGGTGGAACTTCGTCTCCAGCCGCAAGGAGCGCATCGTGCAGGCGGCCGACGACTGGGCCGCACAGCCGAACGGCGCATTCCCGCAGGTGCCGGGCGAGCGCGACTTCATTCCGTTGCCGGAGAAGCGGCCGACGGTCTGAGCCGGGGCTTGAGGATCAGCACGTTGCCCGCCACCGCGAGCAGCACGCCGAGCCAGGTCAGCAGCACGGGCCGGAAGCCCTCGAACAGTGCCGACACCACGAGCGCGAGCACCGGCGTCATCACGCCGATGGTCGAGGCCGGCCCCGGCCCCACGCGTTGCTGCAGCGCGAGGAAGCAGGCGAAAGCGATCACCGAACCGGCGATCGACAGGTAGGCGAGCGAGGCCCACCAGGCCGGCTCGGCGCTCGGGCTGGGCAGCCCCAGTGGTTGGCCGAGGGCGAGCACCACCACGAGCGACAGCGCGGCACCGTAGACCATGCCCCAGCCCAGCGCCGGCCAGAACGGCAGCTGGTGGTCGACGTTGCGGGTGGCCGCCAGGTTGCCCACCGACGACAGCAGCACCGCAGCCACGGTGAACACGGCGCCTAGCAGGGTGGCGCCGCCTGCGCCCGCTTCGCCGATGCGCGCGAACTCGGGCCAGAAGATCAGCGTCACGCCCACCAGGCAAAGCGCGCCGCCGGCCAGGAAGCGGGCGCTGATCGCGGTGCGCCACAGCAGCCAGGCGCCGATGCCGTTGACCAGCGGCGAGGCCGAGTAGCCGACGGCCACCAGACCCGAGGGCACGTGCACTTCGGCGTGATAGACGGCGAAGTAGGCGAGCGAGTACATGAACACGCCTTGGAGCGCGAGCAACGCATGCCCACGCGCCGAAAAGCGCAGGCTGTCGCCGCGCCAGGCCGCGATGCCCAGACCTAGCAGCCCGGCCAGCCCGAAGCGCAGCGCAACGCCGAACTCGGGCGTGGTGTGCGCGAGCTGGTACAGGATCGCGTGCCAGGTCGTGCTCCAGATGATCACTGCGATCGCGAACAGCTGCCAGCTCGGCAGCCGCCGGTGCTGCGGCATGGCGTCAGCCGAACGCCAGTTCGGCGTGCACGCGCGCCCCGACGCGCAGCCGGTGCTCGAAGCCCGAGACGATCACCGCGTTCTGCCCGAAGGTGAGGGCACCGTCCAGGCGCGGCTCGGCGCGGTAGGCCGCCATCGTGTCGGTGACGGCGTGACCCGGCTCGGCCGTGGCGGGGTTCACGTCGGGAATCGAGCAACGGCTGCAGGGTTTGACGAGCTTGAGCACGATGTCGCCGTCAGGCGAATCGATGGTCAGCGTGTCGATGAAGTCCTCGCCGTGCGCATCGGGCAGGCCGTCGATGACCACGTTGGGGCGGAAGCGGTTCATGCCCACCGCACCCTCGCCTGCGGCCACGAGGCGCCGGTTCAGCTCGGCCAGCGACGCGGTCGAGGCGACGAGGACCGGGAAGCCGTCGGTGAACGTATTGCGCGCCTCGATGCCGCCGGTCCAATTGGCGTTCGACAGGCGCTTGGCCTCGGGGTCGAAGCGCGCCAGGCGCACGTGGCGCCCGAGGAAGTCGCTGAACCACTGCGCGGCCAGGTCGCCCATGTCGTAGGCCGCCACCTCGTCGTCCCACACGCGCACGCGCAGCGGCGCCTCCACCGTGTCGAGTTGCAGGTGCAGCGCCAGCATGCCGGGCGCGCGCAGCGCCACGTCGCTGGCGCGCAGCGTCGGCTGCACCAGCGCCATGCGTGGCAACTCGCGCTGGCTCAGGAACTCGCGGTCCTCGGCATCGACCACCATCCAGGCGCGATCGAACTCGAGGCCGGTGTCGATCACCAGCGCCTCGTTCACCGCGATGCCGGCGCAGGACTTGATGGGGTGCAGGTAGAGCTGGGAGACGGTGAGAGAGCTGTCGTCGGGGGCGTTCACTGGCCGCTCACTTTCCAAGAAGTCCTTTGAGTTTTTCTTTCAGCTTGTCCTTGGCCGCATCCTTGGGTGACGCGGGGGCCGACGCCGCCCCACTGGCGGCCGTGGCCGCGGCGGGGACACCGAGTTTCGCACCGAGCTTTTCGGCCAGCTTGTCCTTGAGCTTGTTCTCGACCGCGGCGGCGGCCACGCCCGACCACTGGATGTTCCAGTCGATGGCCTCGAACGGACCGGACAGGCGCACCGGCACGGTCACGCCCTTGAGCGCAGCGAGTTCGGCCCCGTCCTGCCCTGCCGGGGCGCCGACCACGGTGGCGCGCGCCGTGTAGTCGACCTGGCCGCGGCCGATGTCGAACTTGCCCGCGCCGCCCAGGCGCAGGAAGGGGCTCTTGGCGTCGAGGTCGTCGCTCACGGCCACGCCGTCGGCGATGCGCGCGCTGGCCGTGAGCTCGGAGAAGTCGGTCTTCTCGGTCGCCCGCGCCTTGGCCAGCGCGTCCTGCCGGCCGGCCAGTGCGGCCTTGGCCTGGCGCAGCGAGCGGGCGAGGTTGATGCCCTTGACCGCGCCGTCGCGCAACTGCAGCGCCGCGCTGCCCGCCAGCTGGCTGCGCAACGCGCCGAGGGTCGCGCCGGTGGTGGTGACATCGGCGCTGACGCGGCCGGTGCCTTCGAGCAGGTCCTTGCCGGCCACGTCCTTGAGCAACGCGTTGACGTTGACGCCCGTGGCGGCGAGCTTGACCGCAACGCGTTGCGGCGCACCGGCCTGCGCGCTGCCGCTGGCGTCGACGCGGCCGCCCCAGGCACCGCCCGTCAGCCGCGCGATGCGCAAGGTGCCGCCATCGAGCGTGGCGTCGAGCTTGGCATCGGCCACCTGGTACTGGCGGAACACGAGCTGGCCGGCCGAGAAGCCGAAGCGGCCATTGACGGCTTTCAGGCCCGCCAGGTCCACCGGTGTGTCGGCGGGCGCGGCCGCTGCCGGCGCCGGGGCGGGCGTGGCCCGGCTCGGTGCGAGCAGCTGGTTCAGGTCGAGCCGGTCGAAACGTGCCGTGGCCTGCACGTTGGGCACGCCGCCGCCGAATGCCGCGCGGCCCTGGCTCTCGAAGCGGTTGCGGTTCAGGCCGCCTTGCACGTTCCATTGCGCGCCGTCGGCGGCGGCACTGGCCTGGCCGTCGAGCGCGAGCTGCAACGGCGCCAGGCCGGGCTCGGCGATGTCGGCACGCAGCGCCAGGCGCTCGAAGCTGGCGGCAGCCTTCGCCGGCTGCAGCAGCAGATTGGACTTCAACTCGCCCTTGAGCTTGCGCGGGCCCGACTGGCCGTCGAAGCCGAGCGTGAAGCCCGGCAGGCGCAGCGCCTCGAAGCCGCCCGTCATCGCTCCGGATTCGAAGCGCGCTGTCAGGGCCGTGGCGCCTTCCAGCTTCAGACGGCCGCTGAACGGGCTGCCCGAGAGCTTGTCGCCGGCCACTGCCAGGCGCGGCCAGTCGAGCGCCAGTTCGAGCGGGTCCTTGCCGAGCCGGCCGGACAGGGCGAGCTTCAGTGCGTCGAGGTCGATCTTCTGCGTCGCCGGGTCGAAGGCCAGGCGCTGGGCCTGCAGCGTCGCGCTCAGGCCCTTCAGCGCCGCGGTGTCGCCTGCGGCGCTGAACTTGGCGTCGCGCAGGGCGACCGAGCCCGCGGTGGCGTCGAAGGACAGCGCGGTCTTGCCCTCGAGCGTCAGCTTCAGCGCCTGCGGTTGGGTCAGTTCGATCTGCGCCTTCAACGCCAGCGGCGTCTCGACGCCGGGCGTGAGGCGCCCGCTGGTGAAGGAGTTCAGTGTCAGCGTGCCGGCGCGTCGCGCCTGCTCGTCGCGCAGTGTCAGGCGCGCGTCCTCGAGCGTGACGCCGCCGATGTCGAAGCGCATCGCGCCCGCACCGCCGGCGGGCGTCGGCCGGGGCGCGGCCGACGCGTCGGCCGGCCTCGCGAGCAGGTCGTCGATGTTGCGCACGCCGCGTGCGTGCGCGCGGTCCACCACCAGTTCCTTGCGCAGCAGCGGCATCACGGCCAGCGAGAGCGAGGCTTCATCGATCGATGCGAACGGCTCGGCGCGACCGCGTTCGGACAGGCGCAGCTTCGACACCTTGACCGCCAGGCGCGGAAACAGGCTCAGCTCGATCGGCCCGTCGATCGCCAGCGTGCGCTGGTAGGTGGTCCTCATCCAGTCGACCGCCAGCGGCTTGTAGCGGTTGACGTCGAAGCTGGCGACGAAGACCGCCGCGGCGGCGGCCAGCAGCAGCATGAGGGCGCCGAGCGCGAGGGCGATGCGCTTGATCCAGGGCATGGGTTTGAGAGCGAGCAAGGGCGACCATTGTTGCGGCAGCCGGCAACCTAAAATGTGAACCGATGCAAGTCCATGATGTGTGCGTGCGCGGTGCCGGCATCGTCGGCAGCGCGCTGGCGTTGGCGCTGTCGCGCCAGGGCCTGGCCGTGGCGTTGCAGCGCGCGCCGGCGCGTCCGGCCGGCGAGGACGTGCGGGCCTACGCGCTCAACGCCGCGTCGGTGGCCCTGCTCGAAGGGCTGAAGGTCTGGCCGTCGCTGCCCGCCGATGCGCGCACCGCCGTCTACGACATGCGCATCGAGGGCGACACGGCGGGGGGCGCCGCCTTGCGCTTCTCGGCCTGGCAGCAGCAGGTGCGCGAGCTGGCGTGGATCGTCGATGTGGCTGCGCTCGAGGCCGAACTGGCCAGCGCGTTGCGCTATGCGCCCCACGTGACCCTCACCGACTCGCCGGTGCAGGCAACCCTGCAGGTGCTGGCCGAGGGCCGCGCCTCCGCGACGCGCGAGGAGCTCGGCGTCGGCTTCGAGCTGCATGACTACGGCCAGCGTGCCATTGCCGCGCGCCTGGCCACCGACACCGCGCATGGCGGACTCGCGCGCCAGTGGTTCCGTGCGCCCGATGTGCTGGCGCTGCTGCCGATGGACCGGCCGCGCGCGGGCCATGGGCTGGCGCTGGTCTGGTCGCTGCCGGCCGAGCGCGCCGAGGCGTTGCTCGCGTTGCCGGACGCCGCCTTCGAGGATGAATTGATGCAGGCCACGGGTGGCGCCGGCGGGCGGCTCACGTTGGCCAGCACGCGTGCCGCCTGGCCGTTGGCGTTGGCGCGGGCCGAGCGCGTGGTCGGCGCCGGCTGGGCGCTGGTGGGCGATGCGGCGCACCTCGTGCACCCGCTGGCCGGGCAGGGCCTGAACCTCGGGCTGGGCGACGTGGCGGTGCTGGCGCGGGTGATCGCCGGGCGCGAACCCTGGCGCGCGCTGTCCGACCCGCGGCTGCTGGCACGCTACGCACGCGAGCGCGCCGCCCCGGTGCAGGCCATGGGTGCGCTGACCGACGGCCTGTTGCGGCTTTTTGCGCACCCCGCGCCCTGGGCCAAGGAACTTCGCCACCGCGGCCTGGGTCTGGTAGAGGCCGCGACGCCGCTCAAGCGTTGGCTGGTGTCCCAGGCCCTCGGCCGCTGAGAAAGCCCCCACGATGACGCTGACCCGAACCGCAGCCGCGCTGCTCGCCTCGGCCCTGCTGATGGCCGCCTCGTCGGCCCACGCGGCGGCCATCAGCAGGGCCGACGAGGCGGCGATCCGCAAGAACCTCGCCCAGCGCCTGCCCGACCTGCCGAAGATCGACGAGGTCAGCAAGACGCCGATGCCCGGCTTGTGGGAGGTGCGCATCGGTACCGACCTGCTGTATTCCGACGCCGAAGGCACCTACGTGATCGAGGGCGGCTCGCTGATCGACTCGCGCAACCGGCTGAACCTGACGCAGCAGCGCGTCGCCAAGCTCACCGCGATCCGCTTCGAGGACCTGCCGCTGAAGGATGCGATGGTCATCAAGCAGGGCAACGGCTCGCGCAAGCTCGCGGTGTTCGGCGACCCGAACTGCGGCTACTGCAAGCGTCTCGAGCGCGACCTGCAGGCGCTGAAGGACGTGACGATCTACACCTTCGTCTACCCGGTGCTGGGCGCGGACTCGGACGTCAGGTCGCGCGCGATCTGGTGCACCAAGGACGCGATGGCCAGCTGGCGCAAGTGGATGATCGACGGGGTCGCCCCGCTGCGGGCGATGGGCGAGTGCGACACGGGCGCGATCGAACGCAACGTGGCGTTCGGGCGCAAGCACCGCATCAATGGCACGCCAGCCCTGGTGTTCGAGGACGGTGTGCGGGTGCCGGGCGCGATGTCGGCGGCCGACCTCGAGAAGCGCCTCGTCGAGGCGCGGCGGCCGAAGGGCTGAGCCGCGCTTCGGCGCCGCCCGGGGCCGCTGGGCGCTAGACCAGCGCGGGTTCCGGCGTCGACGGGCTGCGCTGGTGCAGCTCGTCCCACAGCGCGGCGGCCTTGGCGGCCCACTCCTGGTAGTGCGCGTCGGTGGGCGCGAAGTAGGGCACGCCGCGCTCGACGAAGTGGTGCACGCGTGCCGCGAGGCCGGGGCAGCGCTCGAGGCGCGCGAGGCCGACTTCCATGTCGTGCAGCAGCGCGTGGCGCGCGAAGGGGTGCGTGGGCGCGACCAGGCGCGCGTAGATGGGATGGTGGGTCCAGTCGTTCATGGGCATGCGGATTCGATGCAGGACTGCATCTTCTGGCCACAACGCACGAGCGGGGGTGACGGGCCGACAGCGCCGCGCAATCGTGCCGCGACATGTTTAACGGCGCCGCGTGCCGTTACCTCGGCGCGCTACGGTTGCAGCCACCGGGCCCCGTCGGGGCCGAAACAGGCGCGCCGGTGGCCCTGGGCATGCAACTCGAGCCAGTCGACCGCCTGCACCTGCGCTTCGACGAGCGCGAAGTGCGTACGCTCGCCGCGCGCGCCCACCGCACCGTCCAGGGGGCTGCCGGGCGGCAGCGCGGACAGGTAGTCCTGCGCGCCGGGCGCGAGCTTGAGCCGGGCCCAGTGAGACGACGCCGCCAGGCCCTCGGTCTGCAGCTCGAGCCGCGCACGCATGCGCAGCTGCCAGCTCAGGGCCGGCGACCACAGCACCAGGGTGCCGAGCGGATACGCGGCAATCTGCGCGGCCTTGGGCGAGCGGGCGTCGGTGTACAGCAGCAGCGTGCGAGCCGCGACATCGGCCTCGCGCACGATGACCGTGCGCGCGTCGCCGGACCGGCCGTCGGTGGTGGCGAGCACCGGCGTGCGCCAGGGATGCGATCGGTCACGCGGCGCCGCGGCGAGCTCGCGCCACAGCGCGGCCTCGATCGCGTCGAGCGACTCGAGGCGCGCGCTCAAGCCTTACCCCTCGCGGCGCAACGCGGGGAACAGCACCACGTCGCGGATGCTGGGGCTGTCGGTCAGCAGCATCACCAGCCGGTCGATGCCGATGCCGCAACCGCCGGCGGGCGGCATGCCGTACTCGAGCGCGCGGATGAAGTCGGCGTCGTAGTACATCGCCTCCTCGTCGCCGGCCTCCTTGTTGGCGGCCTGCGACGCGAAGCGCGCCGCCTGGTCCTCGGCGTCATTCAGCTCCGAGAAGCCGTTGGCCATCTCGCGCCCGGTGACGAAGAGTTCGAAACGCTCGGTGACCTTGGGGTTGCTGTCCGACGCGCGCGCCAGCGGGCTCACCTCGACCGGGTAGTCGGTGATGAAAGTGGGTTGCCAGAGCTTGTCCTCGACCGCGGCCTCGAACATGCCGAACTGCAGCTCGGGCAGGGTCCAGTGGGCGGGCGGCTCCTCGCCGAGCGTCTTCAGCCTGCTGTGAAGCGAGGCTGCGTCGTCGGCCTCGGCCGGTGTGAGGCCGCCCAGTTCGACCAGCGAGTCGCGCACGGACAGGCGCGCGAACGGGCGGTCGAGGTCGACCTCGCGCCCACCGTAGCTGAGCGTGGCGCTGCCGCTGGCCGCGCGCGCGGCGTGGCGCAGCACCTGTTCGGTGAAGTCCATCAGGTCGCGGTGGTGCCAGTAGGCCGCGTAGAACTCCATCATCGTGAACTCGGGGTTGTGCCGGACCGAGATGCCTTCGTTGCGGAAGTTGCGGTTGATCTCGAACACCCGATCGAACCCGCCGACGAGCAGCCGCTTCAAATACAACTCTGGCGCAATGCGCAGGAACATTTCTTGATCCAGTGCATTGTGGTGAGTAACAAAGGGCTTGGCGTTCGCGCCGCCGGGGATCGGATGCAGCATCGGCGTCTCGACCTCGAGAAACCCGTGCTCGACCATGAAGTTGCGGATCGAGCTCACCGCCTTGCTGCGCGCGACGAAACGCGCGCGCGCGTGCTCGTCGGTCATCAGGTCGACGTAGCGCTGGCGGTACTTCTGCTCCTGGTCCGTCATGCCGTGGAACTTGTCCGGCAACGGACGCAGGCTCTTGACCAGCAGGCGGATCGCCGTCGCCTTGACCGAGAGCTCGCCGGTCTTGGTGCGGAACAGCGTGCCCTCGCAGGCCACGATGTCACCCAGGTCCCAGGCCTTGAAGTCGGTGAGCGTGTCGACGCCCACCGCGTCCTGCGTCACGTAGAGCTGGATGCGGCCCGACGCGTCCTGCAGCGTCGCGAAGCAGGCCTTGCCCATCACGCGCTTCAACATCATGCGGCCGGCCACGGCCACCTTCACGGCTTGCGGCTCGAGTTCCTCGTTGGGCGTGGCACCGTGTTTCAGGTGCAGGTCGGCCGC
>DATLIE010000047.1:0-11044 GCA_035539635.1 Burkholderiaceae bacterium | reverse complement strand
CCGAGCGCGATGGCCGCCTCGCCGAAGCGCATGCCGTGGCGCCGCTGGAAGCGCAGCACCTCGCCGACCTGCTCCTCGCTCAACCCACGCTTGACGCGCAGGTGGTGTCCGATCTGCAGGTCGACCACGCCGTCGGCGCGCCCATGCACCGGCGCGACCGGGCTCGAGATGTCGTCGTCGGTAATCATGTCAATGCGCCGGCAGCGCGCCCGTCAGTCGGCGCCGCAGCAGACTTTCGCGGCGCAGCGGCCGGCTCACGGGCAAGGCGCCCAGCAGCGGCTGGGCCAGGAGCACCCGCACATCATCGTCGGTGCGCAGTCGCTGGTCACGCAGCTCGCGCATCAAGGCCGTCATCACGCCCGCCATCAGGGCCAGCAACAGGCCGCCGGCCGCGTTCAACGGCAGGTTGGGCGACGACGGCACCGGTGGGGTCGTGGCACGCTTCAGCACCGACACGTTGGTCTGCGTGTTCTGGCTTTCGATGCGCGTCTGCGCGACGCGCCCGGCCACCAGGTCGTACGCCTTCTGTGCATGGTCGACCTCGCTCAACAGCACCGCCATGTCGTCGCGCTCGGCCTTGAGCTTGAGCAGCTTGGCGCGTTGCTGATCGAGTTCGCTCTGCGCTGCGCTCAGGCGCGATTGGTGGACGCGGTCGACGGCGGCGATGCTGCCGACGACGCGGCGGCTTTCGGCCGAGATCGCGGACTTGAGTTCGGCGATGCGCGCCACCAGCTCGACGATCTGCGGGTGGTTGTCGCCCAGGCGCGAACGCAGTTGCTCGAGCTGGGCCTCGGTCTTCGAGCGCTCCGCCGTGAGCTGCAGGACCACCGAGTTGTTCAGCACTTCGGGCAGCGGCGAGCCGGACTGGCGCGAACGGCTGTTGCTTTCGGCGGCCGCGGACTGGGCCTGGACCAGCTGCGTGGTCAGCTCGTTCAGGCGCTGGTTCTCGGCATCCAGGCGCTCGTCGGTGGCCAGGATGCCATGCTCGCGCTGGTACGCCGAGAGCTTGGTCTGCGCCTTGGTCAGCGTCTCGCGCAGCTGCTGCAGGCGCTCGTCGAAGAAGGTGTTGTACTGCCGCGCCGGCTCCACGCGCAGCTGCAGTGTCACGTCGACGAAGGCGTCGACGAAGGCGTTGGCGATGTCCGCGGACCGCTTCGCGTCGGTCGCGGTGTACTTGACGCCGATCACGTTGGACTCGCGCCCCGGACGCGCATCGAGCTTGCGCGTGATCCGCTCCGCGAGCCAGGACTTGTAGTCACCACGCCCACCCGTGTCCGCCTGCCAGTCGGCCTGGAGGTCCGGATCGCGGTCCAGGCGCAGCGCTTCGATGACACGCAGGCTGACACGCTCGCTGTACAGCACGTCCACCTGCGTGGCCATGTAGGTCGGGATCGTGGCGCCGGGCATCGTGCTGCCGGCGATCGGGTCGGGCGACTTGACGTCGAGCACGAGCGCCGCGCTGGCCGTGTAGCGCGGCGCGTAGATCCACATCGCCGCGGTGGCGAACAGCACCAGGCCGAGCGCGATGCACGCCGCCATCACGGCGCTGCGCCAGCGCCCCGCCAGCACCACGAGCAGTTGAGTCAGGCTCATCGATCAGGTCGATCAGGTCCGTTCATGGCGTGGCAGCTTAGTGCAGGCCACCTGCGTTCGACCGCTCTCGACGCAACCGGACACGGATCAGAGCATCCAGTGCCCTTTCGTTGCGAGCCTGAAAGTCGGCGCTACGCCAGCACGCGTTGGCCGCTCTTCAGGCCCTCGACCTTGCGCCCTTTTCGTGCACGCCGTCCAACATGGTGCCCGAGCGCACTGCCGCGCAGTTCGACCTGCTTGGGCTTGTCGCCGCGGCCCAGGCCGTGCACCTGCAGCAGCTCGTCGAAGGTGGCCACCGACACCAGCGGGTCCTTCGCGTCGACGTCCATCAGCGTCAGGCCGCGTCCGCCGTTGGCCTGCAGCTTGAGCTCGTCGAGCCCGAACACGAGCAAATGGCCGCCGAGCGAGAGACCGGCGAAGCGCCGGTGCGTCGGCAGCACGGCCACCGGCGGCAGCGGGCGCGCGCCCTCCTCGAGCGCGAGGAAGTTGCGGCCGCCGCGCTGGCGGCTCGCCATGTCGTCGACCCGCGCCAGCAGTCCGAAGCCTGCGGTGCTCGACAGCAGCAGGGTCTGCGCGCCCGGGCCGGCGAAGTAGTGCGCCGGCTGGGTTCCGGGTTCGAGATCGATCAGCGTGGTGACCGGCGCGCCGTCGCCGCGTCCGCCCGGCAACGCGGCGACCGGCACCGTGTAGACACGCCCGCTGCTGCCGAACACCAGCAGCGGATCGACACTGCGGCACGCGAAGGCACCGTACAGGCCGTCGCCCGGTTTGAAGCCGAGCGCACCGACGTCGACCTCGTGGCCCTTGAGCGCCCTCGCCCAACCCTTGAGGCTGATGACCACGGTGACCGGCTCGTCGACGATCTTCACCTCGGCCACCGCGCGCTTGTCTTCCTGCAGCACGGTGCGGCGCGCATCGCCATGCGCCTTCGCGTCGGCCTCGATCTCCTTGATCACGGTGCGCTTGAGCGCTGTCGCGCTGCCCAGGATGTCTTCGAGCTTCGCCTGCTCCTCGCGCAACTCCTTGAGCTCCTGCTCGATCTTGATCGCTTCCAGGCGCGCCAGCTGGCGCAACCGGATCTCGAGGATGTCCTCGGCCTGGCGGTCGCTCAACTTGAAGCGCGCGATCAGCGCCGGCTTCGGCTCGTCGGCCGCGCGGATGATGCGGATCACCTCGTCGATGTTCAGCAGCACCAGCTGCCGGCCCTCGAGCACGTGGATGCGATCGAGCACCTTGTCCAGGCGGTGCCGCGTGCGGCGCTGCAGCGTCGCCTGGCGGAACTGCAGCCACTCGACGAGCACCTGGCGCACGCTCTTGCCCACCGGCTTGCCGTCCAGCCCGACCATCGTCAGGTTCAGCGGCGCGCTGGTCTCGAGGCTGGTGTGCGCGAGCAAGGTCGTGATCAGCTCGTGCTGCTCGATGGTGCGCGTCTTCGGTTCGAACACCAGGCGCACCGGCGCGTCCTTGCTCGACTCGTCGCGCACCGCGTCGAGCACCGCCAGCACGGTCTGCTTGAGCTGCGTCTGGTCCTGGGTCAGCGACTTCTTGCCCGCCTTGACCTTGGGGTTGGTCAGCTCCTCGATCTCCTCGAGCACCTTCTGCGCGCTGGTGCCCGGCGGCAGCTCGTTGACGACGAGCTGCCACTGGCCGCGCGCCAGGTCCTCGATCATCCAGCGCGCCCGCACCTTCAGGCTGCCGCGGCCGCTGCGGTAGGCCTCGCGGATGTCCTCCGCGCTGCTGATGACCTGGCCGCCACCGGGGAAGTCCGGGCCGGGCAGCAGCGTGAACAGCTCGTCGTCGCTCAGCTTCTCGTTCTTCAGCAGCGCGACGGCGGCCGCGGCCACCTCGCGCAGGTTGTGGCTCGGCACCTCGGTGGCCAGGCCCACCGCAATGCCGGAGGCGCCGTTGAGCAGCACGAAGGGCAGGCGCGCCGGCAACTGCCGCGGCTCCTCGGTCGAGCCGTCGTAGTTGGCGATGAAGTCGACCGTGCCCTCGTCGAGCTCGTCGAGCAGCAGGCGCGCGATCGGGGCCAGGCGCGCCTCGGTATAGCGCATCGCCGCGGCGCCGTCGCCGTCGCGCGAGCCGAAGTTGCCCTGGCCATCGATCAGCGGGTAGCGCTGCGAGAAGTCCTGCGCCATGCGCACCAGCGCGTCGTAGGCCGCCTGGTCGCTGTGGGGATGGAACTTGCCGAGCACGTCGCCGACGACGCGCGCGCTCTTCACCGGCTTGGCGCCGGAGCTTCCCGTGAAGCCCAGCCCCATGCGCTGCATCGAGTACAGGATGCGGCGCTGCACCGGCTTCTGGCCGTCGCACACGTCGGGCAAGGCGCGGCCCTTGACGACGGACAGGGCGTACTCGAGGTAGGCGCGCTCGGCGTAGTCGGCCAGCGCAATCGGGGCTTCGGAAAGCGGGGTGAACAGGTCGGACATCGAGAGCAGGGACAAGGGCGCGCCGCACTGCGGCGGCTTTGGCAAGGCGGGCAGTGTAGCGAGGCGCTGCGTCGGCATCCCCCCAGGATCGCGACTGTCACGCCGTTGAAAGACGCAGCCCCTAGGGTTACGGTGCTGCGGCGCGGTACGCCGCGACGACCAACAACTCCTGGAGACAACGATGTTGCAGAAGCGATCGTTCCCGTGGTTCCTGATGGCGCTGCTGTGCACTGCCGCGCTGTGGATGGCCGCGCCCGGCAGCGCACGCGCCGACGGTGGTGCACGCGGCGCCGACGCCGGCAAGCGCCCGCTGGTCATCGGCCACCGCGGTGCCAGCGGCTACCTGCCCGAGCACACGCTCGAGTCCTACGCGCTGGCGATCGAACTCGGCGCCGACTTCATCGAGCCCGACCTGGTGGCCACCAAGGACGGCGTGCTGATCGCGCGCCACGAGCCGAACATCACCGCCACCACCAATGTCAGCACCCTGCCGCAGTTCGCCGATCGCCGCAGGACGCGCCTCGTCGACGGCGTCAGCGAGACCGGCTGGTTCGCCACCGACTTCACCTGGGCCGAGATGCAGCAGATCCGCGCGGTGCAGGCCTTCGGCGAGCGCGACCAGGGCTTCAACGGCCTGTACCGCATCCCGAGCTTCGACGAGGTGATCGCGCTGGCCAAGCGCAAGAGCGCCGAGGAAGGCCGCACGATCGGCGTCTACCCCGAGACCAAGCACCCGACCTTCCATCAGCAGCTCGGCCTCGCGCTCGAGGACCGGCTGCTGCACGTGCTGCAGAAGCACGGCTGGAACCACCGCAGCGCGCCGGTCTTCATCCAGAGCTTCGAGCAGGCGAATCTGAAGTACCTTCGCACGAAGACCTCGGTGCGCCTGGTGCAGCTGGTGGACGCCGACGACGTGGCGCCCGACGGCACGATCACCTACGCCGCGCCCTTCGACCGCCCGTACGACTGGGCGGTGGCCGGCCGCGCCGGCACCTTCGGCGACCTGGTCACGCCCGCCGGCCTGGCCGAGGTGCGCACCTATGCCGACGGCGTCGGCCCGTGGAAGCCGTACCTGATCAGCGCGGCCTGCATCAACGTCGTGGCCGGCCGCTGTGCGGACGCCAACGGCGACGGCCTCGTCAACGACACCGACCGCAGGCTGCTCGCACCCACCGCCGTGATCGCGAACGCACATGCGCAAGGGCTGTTCGTGCACACCTGGACCTTCCGCAGCGAGCAGCGCCGTCTGGCCAGCGACTACCGGGGCATGCCGGCCAACGAGTACCTCGCGTTCTACGAGGCGGGTGTCGACGGCCTGTTCAGCGACTTCCCCGACAGCGCGGTCGTCGCGCGTACGCTGTGGCTGCTGAAGAAGGACCCCGACGCAGCGAAGTGCCTGGTCGACGGCAAGCATGGCCGCCAGGGCTCGTGCAAGGGTGTTCGCTGGCTGAACGCCAACTGACCGCGCTCCGACGCGCTCGAATCATCGCGGCGAGAATGCCGCGATGACCTTGCACGAACCCGACTCGCGCTACGCCTGGGTGCGCCTGGCGCGCACGCTGGCGCTGATGACGATCGGCAGCGGCGCGATGTACGTCATCGCCGTCGTGCTGCCCGCGGTGCAGGCCGAGTTCGGCGTCGCGCGTGCCGACGCCTCGCTGCCCTACACGCTGATGATGGTCGGCTTCGGCCTCGGCGGCATCGCGATGGGCAAGCTGGCGGACCGCTTCGGCGTGATGTGGGTGGTGCTGATCGGCACGCTGGGCCTGGGCAGCGGCTTCATCCTGGCCGGCATGTCGTCGAGCCTCGTCGGCTTCGCCCTCGTGCACGGCGTTCTGCTCGGTGCGCTCGGCAGCTCGGCCACCTTCGCACCGCTGGTGGCCGACACCTCGCTGTGGTTCGTGCGCCGGCGCGGCATCGCCGTGGCCATCTGCGCCAGCGGCAACTACGTGGCCGGCACGATCTGGCCGCCGATCGTGCAGCACTTCATCGAGCAGGTGGGCTGGCGCCAGACCTACATCGGGCTGGGCCTGTTCTGCCTTGTCACGATGCCGCTGCTCGCGCTTGGCATGCGCGCGCGGCCCCCCGCACTGGCGAACACGGCGCCGGCGCCGGTGCCTGGCGCGTCGGTCTCGACGTCCGTGCAGCGGCCCTTCGGCTGGAGCCCGACCCAGGCGCAGGTGCTGCTGTGCATCGCTGGCGTGGCCTGCTGCGTGGCGATGTCGATGCCGCAGGTGCACATCGTCGCCTACTGCGGCGACCTCGGCTACGGCGCGGCGCGCGGCGCCGAGATGCTGAGCCTGATGCTCGCCTGCGGCATCGTCAGCCGCCTCGTGTCGGGCTGGATCTGCGACCGCATCGGCGGCCTGCGCACCCTGGTGCTGGGCTCGGCGCTGCAGGGCGTGGCGCTGCTGCTCTTCCTGCCTTTCGACGGCCTGGTGTCGCTGTACATCATCTCGGCGCTGTTCGGCCTGTTCCAGGGCGGCATCGTGCCGAGCTACGCGATCATCGTGCGCGAGCACTTCGAACCGAAGGAGGCCGGCGCGCGCGTCGGTACCGTGCTGATGGCCACGCTGTTCGGCATGGCACTCGGCGGCTGGATGTCGGGCAAGGTGTTCGACCTGACGGGCTCGTACCACGCGGCCTTCCTCAACGGCATCGGCTGGAACCTGCTGAACCTGGCGATCGCACTGCTGTTGCTCTACCGCGTGCGCACGCTGCGGCCCGCACGGCCCGTGCCGGCCTAGGCCGTCATCACGACCCAGTGGTTGTCCAGCGCCATCGGCGCGGGCCAGCGCAGCATCGCCGGCGCCTCCCCTGGATGCCAGCGCGCGACACCGGCAGCGCACGCGAGCAGCACGGCACCGGCATCCGGCCCGCGCTCGGGTGAGGCCAACGCGTAGGGCTCGTCGAGCTCGGCGAAGCGGTGCAGTGCCGACGCCTGCTGCGGCCACCACAGGAAGGCGCGCCGCACTTTGTGGTTGCTGAGCGCAAAACCGCCCGGCCCGGCCGGCGCGATGTCGCCCGCGTAGCCTGCGCCGTCGGCGGCGTGGGTCGCTACGCGCAGCTCGCGTCCGTCCCACACCGCGAGCACCGGCGCGCGCGCGCGCTGCGCCGCGTCGTCGTGCTCGGCCTGCAGCGCCACACCGAGCAGCGGATCGCCGCCCTCGCCCGGCCGGCCCCACGCCAGGTGGCGCAGGCTCAGGCGCGCATCGGGCAGGCTCCACTGGCCGCGCAGCGCGCCGCTGCGGCCATCCAGTCGCACCAGCGACGAGGCCATGCGGTCGAGGTCGCGCTTGCGGCCATCGCTGGTGCGCTGGATGCCGCCGTTGGCGAGCATCACGTCGCCGCGGGCGTCGAGCAGGAGCTGGTGCGGGTCGACGCCGTGCGTCGGCCACTGGTCCACCTTGCGCAGGCTCGCGTGCTCGCGCACCGCGACCCAGCCGCGGCCCGACGGGTCGGTCTGCGTCGTGTACAGCCAGCGGCCGTCGGCGCTGGGCACCGCATGGCCGTCGAATCGGTGCGCACCGCCTTCGTCGTCGATCGCCAGGCGCTGCATCACGCGGCCCTGTGCGTCGCAGCGCAGCAGCCAGGCTCCCGGCCGCATCGCCACCGCGAGCAGGTTGCCGCCGGGCTCGGCGACGAGACCATGGGCGCGCGCCGGCAGCGCGACCGACCAGCGCACCGCGACGCGGCGGCGCGCCCAATCGACTTCGAGCACGCCGAGCTGCTGCGGGTCGTCCTCGCGCGCGCCGCGCCAGGCCGCGCCAAGCGCCAGCGGTCCGGCGTCCTCGGCGCCGCGCGCGGCCCACGGTGCGATCAGCAGGCCGGCGGCGGTGGCAAGCAGATGGCGTCGTTGCATCGCGGACGGCTCAGAACTTGTAGGCCATGGTCATCTGCACCGCGCGGCCCTTGCCCGGGATGTAGTGACCGCGGTACAGGAAGTCGGCGTAGTGCTCGTCGGTCACGTTGGTCAGGCTCAGCTTGTAGCTGAGCTCCTGCAGCGTGTACTCGGCCATCAGGTCGGCGGTGACGAACTTGGGCGCCACGATCGCCGAGCCCGCCGCCAGGCCGACCGGCCGGTCCGAACTGCGCGCGTTCATGCCGCCACCGACGCGCCAGCGCGGCGTGATCTGGTAGGTGGTCCAGACGGTGCCGCTGTGGCGCGGCGTCAGGCCCGGACGCGAGCCGACCACCTCGGTGCCTGCGGCCCCGGACGACTCGTCGACGCGCGCGCTCGGGATGTAGGCGTACGAGCCATAGATTTCCCAATCCTTGGTGATGCGCCCGGTCAGGTCCAGTTCCAGCCCTGCGGCGTGGCGCTTGCCCGAGAGCACGTAGTTGCAGGCGTCGACCGATTCGGCGTCGCGGTTGCGCTCGTTGTACTTGGTCGAGTGGAACAAAGCGAAGCGGGTCGTGAAGCGGCCGCTGGCGCTGTCGATCTTGGCGCCCAGCTCGACGTTGCGGCTCTTCTCCGGCGCCGTGTTCGCGGTGCCGGCGTCGTACTGGTAGGTGTCGCCCGAGGTGTTGAACGAGGTGCCATACGACAGGTGGTAGGACTGCAGCTCGTCGGGCTGGAACAGCACGCCGAAGCGACGGCTCCACAGCGAGTCGCTGCGCTCGATGGTGGCCAGCGGCGCCACGGCACAGACGTTGTTGCCCGGTGCCGTGGTCGCCAGGTTGCGGTACGAGCCGTCGAGCTTGTCCCAGCGCAGACCGGCCAGCAACTTCCACATCGGCGCGATCTGCACCAGATCCTGCACGTAGGCCCCCAGGCCCTTGGCGGTGAACGTGCGGTTGCGCATCAGCGCCCGCTGCGACTCGTCGATCCAGGCGCCGTCGTCGGGCGAGCCCACCGTCGTGCGCGGCTTGGCCAGCGTCGGGCTCGTCGACGCCAGGCCGAAGTTCTCGAACTTCTCGTGCGCCAGGTCCACACCGGTCTGCACCGAGTGGTCCAGCCCGAGCCACTTGTGGCGGCCGCTGTAGTCGCTCTGTGCGTAGACGGTGTCCATGTTCATCGTCTTCAGCTGCACGCCGGTGCCGTTGGAGCGCTGCAGCAGGGTGGCGTCGCTGAAGGTGTCCGACGTGACCGCCAGCCCGTCCGGCTGCTGGGCGGCCGCGACGAAGCGCACCGCGCTCGCCCGCTGGTCGCGCGTGTACTCGGCCACGCGGACCTGGGTCTTCAGCTCACGCCCGCCCTCGAAGCGATGGATGTGGCTGGCGTGGGCCTGCGTGGTGCCGCTGCGCGCGACGTCGCTGGCCATGCCGTAGGTGTTGTCCGGATCGGTCGGCCACAACCAGTCTCCCCCCGAGGCCCCGGGCGTCAGCCACGGCAGTCCGTAGTGGATGCCGTTGTCGTTGCGCAGCGCGAAGGCGCCGACCTGGAACTCGTTGCGCGTGCCGATGCCCCAGCGGTAGCTCGGCGCAACGCCGCGCTTGTCGATCCTGGCACCGAAGCTCTGCGCGCTGGTCACCATGGCGTTGACGCGCAGGGCCGCGTCCTCGCCGGTGTGCAGGTTGAAGTCGCCCACCGCACGCAGGTAGTCGCCGCTGCCGAGCGTGAACGAGAGCTCGTGCTGCGTCATCGCGAAGGGCTGCTTGCTGACCTGGTTCACCGCACCACCGGTCGAGCCGCGGCCGAACAGCATCGAGGCCGAGCCGCGCAGCAGCTCGAGGCGGTCCCAGTTGAAGGTGTCGCGCTCGTAGAACGCGGGGTCGCGCATGCCGTCGATGAAGATGTCGCCGCTGGCCTGCAGCGAGAAGCCGCGCAGGCGGATGTCCTCCTCGCCACCTTCTGCGGCCTGGAAGGCGATGCCGGCCGTCTGCTTGAGCGCGTCCTTCAGCGTGTCGACGTTGCGGTCGTCGATCAACTTCTCGGTCACCACGGTCACCGACTGCGGAATGTCGCGCAACTCCTGCCGGCCCTTGCCGATCGAGGTGGTGGTGGCGCGCAGCGCCTCCTTGCCCGAGGGTTCGGCCGTGGCCTTGGCGCGCACCGCGGGCAGCATGGGGGCGGGATCGGTCGGCGCCGGCTCCGGCGAGGTCTGTGCGGCAGCGCCGCCGGCCATCAGGGCCATCAGGCCGATCGCTGCGGGCATCGGGAGGCGCGCTGACACTGCGCGCCGACGGGGTCGGTCGATCTTCATGGTCCTCCAGCGGATGTCGAAATTTCGAGGGCCCGGGCGCGATGGCTCACGGGTGCGCTCGTGGCGTCGGCCTTTGGGGCTGGCTTCGACATCTCGACGGGGGCGTCCACCTCGCAGGAGGACATCCCCGTCACAGGGGCTGGCAGGTCTGGCTCACGATCAGCGGCGCGGATGATAGCCGACCAAATGCGAATCGTTCCTATTTGCTTTGGGTAACGTAGCGACTCCGAGACACCGCCCTCGCGTCACGCACCGTACTGCGCGGCCGCGCGGCCCAGCACGTCGCGCACGGCCGCCGCCAGCGACGCCGGCGCAAGCACGCGCACCTGCTCGCCATGGCGCAGGATGTCCATCGCCAGCTCGGTGGCGTCGGCATAGGGCACGCGCAGCGTCAACGAGCCATCGCCGTGCAGCTTGGCTTCCTGCTGCGGGTGCCACTGTTCGTGCCGCACCCATTGCGCGGCTTCGGGCGTGAACTGCATCGTTGCCCACTGCACCCTGGCGCCGCTGAACGCGCCGTACCCGGCATCGAGCTCGGCCTCGATGGTCTTGAGCGCCACCTCCTTGGCGCGCTGGTCGACGAGATCCGCCTCGCGGATCGCGTCGAGCGCGAAGCGCCGCAGCGCGTCGGTGGCATGGCACCAGGCGTCGAGGTACCAGGTGTTGCGCCAATGGACGAGGCGCTGCGGGCTCACCGTGCGTTCGGTCATCTCGCGCCGGCTGCGGACCCAGTAGTGCAGGTGCACGCGCTGCCGGCGCGTCAGGGCGCCGCCAATCAGCTCGAAGTGCTTCGGCGCCACCGGCCGCCGCGCCGGCGACATGACCTTGATGCGCTTGACGAGCTCCCGGGCCTCGTCGTCGCTCGTGCCCAGCATG
>DATLIE010000046.1:0-1650 GCA_035539635.1 Burkholderiaceae bacterium | reverse complement strand
CTACAGCACCGAGCTGTACCGCGAGTCGGTGGTGCGCTACGGCGCGGGCGAGTACGGCCTGTCGCTGCACATGATGGTGTGGTTCTACGGCCTGTACCTGCGCCGGCCCGAAGACTTTCGCGACCCGCGCCTGGCCAGCCTCACGGCCCGGCTCGAAGGCCTGCCGCCCGCGTGCCTGGCGATCACCGAGTGCGACCCGTTGCACGACGACAGCGTGCTCATGGCCGCGCGGCTGCGCGAAGCCGGCGTGGCCGTGACCGACGTGCTCTACGCGGGCACGATCCACGGCTTTCTCGAAGCTGTGTCGATCGCCGACGTGGCAGGCCGCGCCTTCGACGACGCCGCCCGCTGGATGCACGCGCTGGCCGCGCGCTGAAACCCTCGCCATGTACACGCCCAAGCCGTACATCGAAGACGACCTCGCGACGCTGCACGCCAGCATCCGCGCGTGGAGCTTCGGCACGCTCATCACCGTGGGCCCATCAGGCGCCAGCGCCACGCACCTGCCCTTCCTGCTCGACGCGCAAGACGACGGTCCCGGCCTGCTCACCACGCACCTGTCGAAGAAGAACCCGCAGTTCGACGAACTGCGCGCGGGCGCCGAGGTGCTCGCCATCTTCCAGGGGCCACATGCCTTCGTCACGCCCAGTTGGTACGTGAAGCAGAGCACCTTCCCGACCTGGAACTACACCGCGATCCACGCGCGCGGCACGCCCCGCGTGATCGAGGAACGCATGGCCATCCATGCCGTGCTGCGCCGCACCGTCGCGCTCTACGACACGCCACTGGGCGGCAACTGGGACTTCGACGCCATGCCCTTCGACTTCGTGGCGCCGCGCCTGGACATGATCGCGGCGGTCGAGATTCCCGTGCGCGTGCTCGAAGGCAAGTTCAAGCTCAACCAGGACCGCTCGGAAGAGGATCGCAAGGGCGTGATCGCCGCACTCGAGCGGCTGGGCGATCCGCAGGGCGTGGCCTTGGCGGAGCTCATGCGGCAGCAGATGATGGCCGGCTGAATCGCGGCGGCACAATCGTCCGCGTGCCACGTCTACTTCACCTTCTGACCGCCGGCCTCGCGCTCGCGTCCTCCCTCGCCCACGCGGCCGACCCGGTACTGCTCGTCACCTCGCCCGTCGCGCTGCAGGCCGCCGAGAAAGCCGGCGCCGGTTTCGGCCGCTGGTTCGACGTGCCCTCTGCGGCCAGCGGCATCGCCACCAACCAGGCGCTCGCACGCTCGCCCGCCTGGCAGTCGATTGCCGACCCGCTGAAGACCAGCCTCGCCGCCCTGCAGCGCCGCGACCCGCAGGCTGGCGTCGGCATTGCGCGCTACCCGCACCGGATCTTCGACGCACGCTGGCTCGCCAGCCCCGACGCCTTCTTCGAGCTGGTCGGCGTGGCCAACCGCATGGACCGCCGCCCCTTCCAGCCAGGCGCCTGCGGCGAGACGCGGCTCGTGTACCGGCTCGCCTACCGCTCGGCCGCGATGCAGTCGCGCCTGCCGATGACCGTCGCCGTCGAGCTGCGCGGCGATGCGCCCGATGCCGACGGCAGCTGCGCCAGTGCCGCGCGGCGCTGGCAGCCGCCACAGACGTCCATGAAAGACGAGGCGCTCGGCCGCTGGCTCGTGTCGGCCGACGGCCCGCTCGCGCC
>DATLIE010000045.1:0-7060 GCA_035539635.1 Burkholderiaceae bacterium | reverse complement strand
TCAGGCCGCGCTGGCTTCCAGCGCGCCGCGCATTTTCTTCATCGCGGCGACCTCGATCTGGCGGATGCGCTCGGCGCTGACACCGTACTCGGCCGCCAGTTCGTGCAGCGTCATGCCGCCCGATGCGTCGTCGTTGACCTTGAGCCAGCGCTCCTCGACGATGCGGCGGCTGCGCGCGTCGAGCACGTCCAGCGCGCGGGTGATGCCGTCGCCCGACAGGTGGTCGCGGTGGCGCGCTTCGAGCACGCGCGTCGGCTCGCTGGCCTCGTCGGCCAGGTAGGCGATCGGCGCGAAGCTTTCCTCGCCATCGTCGTCGGTCTGCGGCTCGAGCGCCACGTCGCCGCCGGCCATGCGCGTCTCCATCTCGAGCACGTCCTCGCGCTTGACGTTGAGCTCGCGGGCCACCCGGTCGGCCTCGGCAGGACTCAGCGTGTTGCGGTGCGTGTCGCCGTCCGCGGCCTCGCCCTTGAAGCTGGCCTTCATCGAGCGCAGGTTGAAGAACAGCTTGCGCTGGGCCTTGGTGGTGGCCAGGCGCACGATGCGCCAGTTCTTCAGGATGTACTCGTGGATCTCGGCCTTGATCCAGTGCAGGGCATAGCTCACCAGGCGCACGCCCTGTTCGGGGTCGAAGCGCTTGACGGCCTTCATCAGGCCGACGTTGCCTTCCTGGATCAGGTCGCCCTGCGACAGGCCGTAGCCGAGGTACTGGCGCGACACCGACACCACCAGGCGCAGGTGCGACAACACCAGCCGACCGGCGGCCTCGAGGTCGCCACTGTCGCGCAGCTTGCGGGCGAACTCGGTCTCCTCCTGCTGGGTCAGCAGCGGGATGCGGTTGACGGCCGAGATGTAGGCATCCAGGTTGCCGATCGGCGGCACCAGGGCCCACGGGTTGCGGACCGTCAGCGATTGCGACAGGGGCAGGGTGGAGGTGGTGGCGGACATGGCGTCTTTGACAGGTCCGAAGGGACCCGGTTCCCAAATATTAGCACTCTCGATCTGCGAGTGCTTACGCCATTACACACGCCGGGAATCCGCCACGGGATCTTTTGCCGACTTTGAGAATTATGGTAGCGTGCGCACGCTAACAATACTCAATGCGGGCTTGCCAGCTGAAAGGTCCCCACCAGCCCGGCCAGCAGCCCGGCTTGTGACTTCAGGCTCTCGGCCGCTGCGGCCGACTCCTCGACCAGCGCGGCGTTCTGCTGCGTCATCTGGTCGAGCTGGGTCACGGCACCGTGCACCTGGGCCAGGCCGCCGCTCTGCTCCGACGCGGCGGCAGTGATCCCGCCGATCATGTCGGTCACCCGCTGCACGCTGGCCACGATCTCGCCCATCGTGCTGCCGGCGTCCGCCACGAGGCGGGAGCCGGCTTCGACCTTGCCGACCGACGCGCCGATCAGCGCCTTGATCTCGCGCGCGGCTTCGGCGCTGCGCTGGGCCAGGCCACGCACTTCGCCGGCCACGACCGCGAAGCCGCGACCCTGCTCGCCGGCACGTGCCGCCTCGACAGCGGCGTTGAGCGCCAGGATGGTGGTTTGGAAGGCGATGCCGTCGATCACGCCGATGATGTCGGCGATCCGGCGGCTGCTGGCCTGGATCTCGTCCATGGTGGCCACGACCTGCGACACCACGTCGCCGCCACGCGCGGCCACGGCGGCGGCGCCGGCCGCCAGTTCATTGGCGGTGCGTGCGGTGTCGGCCGTCTGCCGCACGGTGCCGGTCAGCTGCGCCATCGACGAGGCGGTGACCTGGAGACTGCCGGCGGACTGCTCGGTGCGCTGCGACAGGTCGGCGTTGCCCTGGGCCACCTCGCCCGACGCCACCTGGATCGAGTCGGCGCTGCGCCGGATGTCGCCCACCAGCGCACGCAGCCGCTCCTGCATCGCGGCCAGCGCGCCCAGCAGGCGCGCGGTCTCGTCGCGGCCGGCGGTGTCGAGCTGGTTGGCCAGCCGGCCCTGTGCGATCGCGTCGGCCACAGCGCAGGCCTGGTCCAGCGGCTCGCACACCGAGCGCAGCGTGAACCACATCAAAGGCACCACCAGCGCCAGCGTCAGCGCCACGACGACCAGGCGCAGCAGCGACGCCAGGTCGGATTGCGCGGCATAGGCCACGCGCTCGTGATCGATGCCGGCCTGGCGCGCGGCGAGGATGGCGGCCGCGTTGGCCTGCAGTTGCTCGACCGTTGGCGTGGCGCGTGCGGCGTAGGCCAGCGCGACGGCGGCGTCGATCTGTGCGCCTTCGAGCTGCTTGGCCACCGGCCCGATCGCTGCCACGTAGTCGTCCAGCAGCGTGCGCTGGGCGGCGATCAGCGCCGCGATCTCGGCGTCGCCGGCCGCGTCCGCGCGCAGCTTGTCGCCATGGGCGCGCAGGGTCTGCAGCTCCTTGTTCCACAACTGGTGGAAGCGCTCCACCTCGTTGGTGTTGGCCGCCGCGGCCACCATGCTGGCCTCGTACAGGCGCAGGTCGCTCAACGACTGGCGCAACACGGTGGCGTTCGCGGCCGCCGCGGTGGCGTTGTCGAACAGGCGGGCGGCGGTGGCCACGCCTTGCCGGCCGGCCATCACGCCCCACACGCCGAGCGTGACGAGGGCCAGCGTGGTCAAGCCGAGGATCAGGTGGAAGCGGGCACGGATCGAGAATCGACGAAGACGGGTCAGCATGGGCGCAGCAAGGAGAGTCGCCGCCACATTCTGGGCATTCGACGCCGGCGCATCCCCGCGATCTGCGGCGCCTTCGGCGGCCTTATCGGCGCCTCCGTGCGGGCCGATCAGCCGAAGTGCGTGTCCAGGTCCTCGAGCACCGCGTCCACCGCCGACAGGAACTCCGGCACGTTGACCGGCTTGGTCAGGTAGTGCATCGCGCCGGCAGCGATCGCTTCGGCGATGCGAGCCTCGGTCGCGTCGGCCGACACCACGATCACCGGAATGTCGGCCGTTTCGTCGTGGGCCTGCAGGTGGCGCAGCAGTTCGAGGCCGTCGATGTCGGGCAGCTGCATGTCCAGCAGCACGAGGCTGGGGTGCCGCTTGCGGATCGCCTCGAGACCGTCGAGCCCTAGCGTCGAGATCTCCAGGTCCACCTGCGGCCGCAGCGCGAGGATGCCGCGCATGACCTCCGCGTTGGTCTCGTTGTCCTCGACGTAGTGGATCACGCGCCGACGGTACACCGCCGGCTCGACCTCGGCGTCGGCGTGCAGCTGGCTCGGCGTCGGTTCCACCGCGGCGCGCGGCAGCTCGAGCGTGAAGGTGGAGCCCATGCCGGGGCTCGAGTGCGCATGCAGGCGGCCGCCCATCAACTCGGCCAGGCGCAGGCTGATCACCAGGCCGATACCCGTGCCTTCGACCGGCCCCGACTCGCGCCCGAGCCGGTTGAAGGGCTGGAACAGCTGCGCGATCTGCGCCTCGTTCATGCCCGGGCCGGTGTCGATGACATCCAGCGCCAGCCGGCCGTCGCCGGCGAGCCGGCTCGACACGATGACCTGTCCACCCTCGACGTTGTACTTGATCGCGTTGGACAGCAGGTTGGTCAGGATCTGTTTGACCCGGGTCGCGTCACCGATCACCGCGCGTGCGCCCACGCCCAGGTGCACCTCGATCGTCACGCCGCGCTGGGCCGCGTTGTGCGCGAGCAGCGTCTGCGCCCCGTCGACCAGGTCGGCCAGGTCCAGCGTGCTGACCTGCAGCTCGACATGGCCGGACTCGATGCGCGACAGGTCCAGCGTGTCGTTGATCATGTGCAGCAGGTGCCAGCCCGCCTGGCGCATCTGCGCCGTCCACTCGAGCTGGTGCGGCGCGAGCGGCTGCTTGCGGTCGAGTTCGAGCAGCTGCGAGAAGCCGAGCATCGCGTTCAGCGGCGTGCGCAGCTCGTGGCTCATGCGCGAAAGGAACTCGCTCTTGGCCCGGTTCGCCGCCTCGGCGCCCTTGCGTGCGCGTTGCGCCTCCTCGAGCGCCAGGTGTTCGGTGATGTCCTCGATCACCCACACCATGCGCCGCGCCTCAGCCGGGCCGCTGCGCCCCGAGCTGCGCAGCACCGAGACGCTGGCGCGGGTCCGGATCGTGGCGCCGTCGGCTGCAGTGCAGCGCAGGTGCCAATGCGCCATCGGCATCTCACCGGCCAGCAGGCGTGCGCGCGCCTGCGCCTCGGCGGCGCGGTCGTCCGGGTGCAGCAGGCTCGCGATCGGCGTGCCGGTCAGGCGCTCGCCGGTCATGCCCAGCAACTCGCGCAGGTGCGGGTTGGCTTCGCGGATCCGACCCTCGGTGTCGGTGTAGGCCACGCCGATCGGCGCGTGGTCGAGGATGTTGCGCAGGCGCTGCTGGCTTTCGCGCAGGGCGCTCGCGGTGCGCTGGCGCTGCGCCGCCTCGGCCTGCAGCTCGGCGGTGCGCTGTTGCAGTTCGGCGGTGCGCTCGGTCACCGCGGCCCGGATGCGGCGCGCGCGGCCGGTGATGGTCAGCAGCAGGGCGCCCAGCAGCGCGGCGCTGGCCAGGCTCACCAGCGCGAGCGGCCAGGTGCGGCCGACGCCGCTGCCGCCGGCGCCCAGGCTGTAGACGCGCAGGTCCCACTGGCGGCCGGCGAACGGCGTCGACGCGACGTGCAGACGCGCCTGCGACGGCAGGTCGGCACAGTCGGCCGGGCCGGCGAGCAGGCGCGAGCCCGGCGGCGCGTCGTTGTCGAGCAGGCACAGCCCGAGCGTCGAGGGCAGGCGGTCACGCATCGCTTGCAGCAGGGCGTCGGGTCGCAGCGTCACGAACACCACGCCGCGGAAGGCACGGGTGCGTTGCTCGACGGTGAGCGGCTCGCCGCGGTAGAAGGCGTGGTAGACCACCACGCCGCGGCCGCCCTGCGACAGCGTGAAGGCCGCGGTGGCAGCCGGGCGCCCGCTGCGCGTCGCAACGTCGATGGCCGCGCGCGCGCCCGCGATGGAGCGCGCGTTGACCCCCAGCGCGCCGGCGTTGGACCCCAGGGGCTCGATGAAGCGGATCACCACCAGCGGATCACCGGCGACGGGCGGCACCTCGCCAACCCGCTCGTTGACACGGAAGCCGGCCATGCCCGCGTCGCGCTGCCGGGCTTCGAAGGCCGGCACGGCGGTGCGTTCGACCAGTTCGGACAGGCCGATCGCGGCCATGCCCTGCGCGTCGACGGTCCACGGGCGCGCGGCACGGCCGAACGTGTCCTGATCGACGCTCGGGGCCGCCTCTGCCAGGCCGCGCATCGCCTCGAGGGCCGCGAGGGGCGTGCGCAGGCCCTGTGCGAAGGCATGGGTCGCGCTGTCGGCTTCGCGCTGGAAAGCCTGGCGGGCGCGCTCTTCCTCCGCGCGCATCGACTCGAGGATGCCCAGCGCCATCACCGCCGTGGCGATCAGCAGCGGCAGCGCCACCGAACCGCGGCGCGGCGCCCAGTCCTCGCGCGGACGGCCGATCAGGGTCCAGACGATTGGTGCGCCGATCAGCACGCCCAGCGTGTCGCCCACCCACCAGGCACCCCAGGTCGTTGCGACATTGGCGCCGGGCACCAGGCCGCTGCCCCACAGCACCGTAGTGGCGATGCTCGCGCTGACCAGGCAGGTGACCGGCGCGACGAAGAGCATGAAGCGGGCGAGGTCGGCCGGTTCGCTCAGCACGAGTGGCTGGGCGACGAAGCGGTGCAACAGTCGCGTGCCCACCCAGGCCTGCAGCGCACCGCCGAGCCCGGTGCCGAACCAGATCGCTATCGTGGCCGGGCCGATCGACGTGTGAGCCGACACCGACCACAGGCTCGCGGCCAGCGCGCCGAAGGGGATGGCCACCAAGGCCCAGCGGCCCCAAGTGGCCGCGGCCACCAGGGCCACGCCGGCGGCCGGGAACAGCGGCGACGCATTGCCCGGCTGGATCGCGAGCAGCAGCCCGAGGCGGGCCGTCAGCAGGTAGGCGACGAAGGTGATCGCGAAGACGGCCCATGCCGGCGGCAGGGCGGCCCCGGCATCGTCGGTCGATGGCGTGCGCGCCGGGGTCGGCGACGGGGCGGCGGTCACGGCCTCGCGCAGCCCCCGCTAGACGTTGAACAGGAAGTTCATGACATCGCCGTCGTGCACCACGTACTCCTTGCCCTCGGCGCGCATCTTGCCCGCGTCCTTGGCACCCTGCTCGCCGCCCTGGGCGACGAAGTCGGCGAAGGCGATCGTCTGGGCGCGGATGAAGCCGCGCTCGAAGTCGGTGTGGATCACGCCCGCGGCCTGCGGCGCGGTGTCGCCGATGTGGATCGTCCAGGCGCGCACTTCCTTCACGCCGGCGGTGAAGTAGGTCTGCAGGCCGAGCAGCTTGAACGCCGCGCGGATCAGCCGGTTCAGCCCCGGCTCGGTCTGGCCCATTTCCGCCAGGAACATCTTCTTGTCGTCCTCATCCATGTCGGCGAGTTCGGCCTCGATCTTGGCGCAGATGGCCACCACCGGTGCGTTCTGCCTGGCGGCGTACTCGCGCAGGCGGTCCAGGTAGGGGTTGTTCTCGAAGCCGTCCTCGGCCACGTTGCCCACGAACATGGCGGGCTTGGCGGTGATCAGGCCCAGCGGCTTGATGAGCGGCAGCTCTTCCTTGCTGAACTCGACCGAGCGCACCGGCAGGTTCTGGTCCAGCGCCTTCTGGCAGCGCTCGAGCAGGGCGACCAGCTTCTGCGCGTCCTTGTCGCCGGCGCGCGCCACTTTCACGTTGCGCGCGAGCGCCTTCTCGACGGTGGACATGTCCGCCAGGCACAGCTCGGTCTGGATCACCTCGATGTCGGAAATCGGGTCGACCTTGCCGGCCACGTGCACCACGTTCACGTCGTCGAAGCAGCGCACCACGTTCACGATGGCGTCGGTCTCGCGGATGTGCGCCAAAAACTTGTTGCCCAGGCCTTCACCGGTGCTGGCGCCGGCCACCAGGCCGGCAATGTCCACGAACTCGACGATGGCCGGCACCACGCGCTCGGGCTTGACGATCTCGGCCAGCTGGGCCAGGCGCGGATCGGGCACTTCGACCACGCCCACATTGGGCTCGATGGTGCAGAAGGGATAGTTTTCCGCCGCGATGCCGGCCTTGGTCAGGGC
>DATLIE010000044.1:0-5059 GCA_035539635.1 Burkholderiaceae bacterium | reverse complement strand
CTCGCCGACTACCAGGGCTTTCGCGGCGAGGCGATGGCGATGGGCGAGCGCACGCCGCTGGCCGCGCTCGACGCACCGGCCTCCGGCCGCATGGCGGTGGCCGAGGCGATCACCAACCTGCTCGCCGCGCCGATCGATCTGTCGCGCGTGAAGCTGTCGTGCAACTGGATGGCGGCCTGCGGCGAGCCGGGCGAGGACGCGGCGCTGTACGACACGGTGCATGCGGTCGGCATGGAGCTGTGCCCGGCACTGGGCATCGGCGTGCCGGTGGGCAAGGATTCGCTGTCGATGAAGACGCGCTGGTCCGACGGCGGCGCGACGACGCAGGTGACCGCACCCGTGTCGCTGATCGTCAGCGCCTTCGCGACGCTCGACGACGTGCGCGGCACACTGACGCCGCAACTGCAGCCCGGCGACACCACGCTGATCCTGATCGACCTCGGCGCCGGCCGCATGCGCCTGGGCGGCTCGATGCTGGCGCAGGTGCTGGGTCGCTTCGGCCATGAAGTGCCCGACCTCGATGATCCGCAGCGCCTGAAGGCCTTGGTGGCGGCGGTGAACGCACTGCGCGCCGACGACAAGCTGCTCGCCTACCACGACCGCAGCGACGGCGGCCTGTGGGCCGCGGTGTGCGAGATGGCGTTTGCCGGCCACGTCGGCGTCAGCCTGAACGTCGACCTGCTCGTCACCGAAGGCGACGGCATCGCCGACAGCCGCGCCGAATATGGCGACTCGAAGAACTGGGCCGCGCAGGTGGGCGAGCGCCGCAACGAGCGCACGCTCGCGGCCCTCTTCAACGAGGAGCTCGGCGCGGTGATCCAGGTCCGCACCGAGGATCGCGACGCGGTGATGGCGGTGCTGCGTGAGCACGGCCTGTCGAAGCATTCGCACACGGTCGGCAAGCCCAACCCACGCGGCGTGGTCGAGGTCTGGCGCGACGCCAAGTCGATCTTCGGCGCACCCCTGCGTGACTTGCACCAGACCTGGGACGAGGTCAGCTGGCGCATCGCGCGAGCGCGCGACAACCCGGCCTGCGCCGACATGGAGCACGAGGCGGCGGGTCGCAGCGACGATCTGGGTCTGCACCTGCACCTGACGTTCGACCCGCGCCAGGCCCCGGCCGTGATGAGCGCGCGACCCAAGGTCGCGATCCTGCGCGAGCAGGGCGTGAACTCGCAGGTCGAGATGAGCTATGCAATGCACGCCGCGGGCTTCGACACCTTCGACGTGCACATGACCGACCTGCAGAGCGGCCGCGCGCGCCTGGACCAGTTCGTCGGCTTCGTCGCCTGCGGCGGCTTCAGCTACGGCGACACGCTCGGCGCCGGCGAAGGCTGGGCGCGTTCGATCCTGTTCAACCCGTCGCTGGCCGAGCAGTTCGCGGCCTTCTTCAACCGCAAGGACAGCTTCGCGCTCGGTGTCTGCAACGGCTGCCAGATGATGGCCGCGCTGTCGCCGATCATCCCCGGCGCCAACGAGTGGCCCAAGTTCACGCGCAACAAGAGCGAGCAATTCGAGGGCCGCCTGTCGCTGGTCGAGGTGCTCGACTCGCCGTCGATCTTCTTCGCCGGCATGGCCGGCAGCCGCATCCCGATCGCGGTGGCGCACGGCGAAGGCTATGCCGACTTCTCGCAGCGCGGCGATGCGAAGACGGTCAAGCGTGCGATGCGCTTCGTCGACCACGCCGGCCGCGCGACCGAGGCCTACCCCGCCAACCCGAACGGCAGCCCCGACGGCCTGACGGCGGTGACGACGGCAGACGGCCGCTTCACGGCGCTGATGCCGCACCCGGAGCGCGTGTTCCGCAATGTGCAGATGAGCTGGACGTCGGGCCACCCCGCGACGCACAGCCCGTGGATGCGCATGTTCCACAACGCCCGGCGCTGGGCCGGTTGAACCGCAGGGACCGGCGGTGACGGTGGCGGCGACGCAGCGCGAGCCGGTGCGCGGCAGCCACCTGGACTTGTTCGCCGTGCAACGCAAGTTGCTGGCCCGTTTCGAAGCGGTGGCCCTGCGCTGAGCGGGGCGGTCCGCGCGGGCGCAGAATGCGCCCCACGCCGCCTGACGGCGTCCCACCCCTCACAGCTAGGAGAGCCCATGAAGAAGTCCCTGATCCTGGTCTCGCTGGCCGCTGCCTGCGGCTTGGCCTTCGCGGGCAATTGCCCGAACGAAATGAAGGCCATCGACGCCAAGCTTGCCACCGCGAAGCTGGCCGACGCCGACATGGCCAAGGTGAAGAAGCTGCGTGCCGACGGCGAGGCAGCGCACAAGGCCGGCAAGCACGACGACTCGATGAAGGCGTTGGGCGAAGCCAAGAAGATGCTCGGCATCTGACCCGGCCCGAGCGCAGGCCCGTCCGACGACTAGCGGGCCTGCGCCCCCAGCTTGGCCATCGTGGCCAGCCAGCCGGCGCGCGTGTCGCCGCTGGCCCCCTCGACGTTGCCGAACAGCGTCTCGCGCACCGGCCCGAAGCCGATGAAGCCGAGGATGTTGCGCTCCAGCGCCTTCACGCTGTGGGCGCGGAAGAAGTAGCGGTACACCAGCGCCGGCATCCCCATCGTCACCACGACGCGCGCCGAACGGCCTGACAGGGCCTTCGGTCCCATCGGGCCGCCCGCGCCCTTGGGGAAGGCCCAGCCCGGCCGCGCCACCTGCTCGATGAAGGCCTTGAGCATGGCCGGCATGTCGCCCATCCAGAGCGGGAACACGATCACCAGGTGCTCGCAGCGCGTCAGCGCTGCCTGCACCGGCGCCAGCGCATCCGGCACCGGCGCGGTCTGCCACTCGTGGGCGCTGCGCAGCAGCGGCACGTCGAACTGCGCCAGGTCGATGGTCTCGACCTCATGCCCCGCCTTGTGCGCGCCGTCGGCATAGGCCTGCGCGAGCGCTCGACACAGCCGCCCCTCGGCCGGGTCGGGGTGGCCGACGAGGATCAGGATGCGTTTGTGCTTATCGTCGTCCATGCACCAATGCTCGCCGCTGCCACGGCGGCGCGGCTTGATGCGGCGCAACGAGAGCGCTGCCGCTAAAGTGCGCGGCCATGCCCACCCCCGCCCAGGTCGAATCGCTGGCCGAGTTGCTGGCCACCCGCACCCCCATCGTCGTGATCGAGACCCACGACGAGCGCCGCGTCGCGGCGCTGTTCGGCCTGGTCGCACCGCGCGGCAACCGCGAGGTGTGGCAGTGGTCGGCCAGCCGCGGCCTGCGCGTGGCGCACAACCTGAAGCTCGAACTGGCCGACATGGGCACCGGCGCGCTCGGTGCCGACGCCAACGACACCAAGGAGCTGCCGCAGGCGCTGGTCGAGGTGGAGAAGCTCAAGGGCAACGCCCTGGTGCTGTTCCTCGACATCCACCCCTTCCTCAGCAACCCGGTCATCACGCGCGCGATGAAGGAGCTGGCGCTGAAGACCGAGAGCAAGGGCGTGCAACTCGTCTTCGTCGGCCACGACATCCGGCTGCCCGACGAGCTGGCGCCCTACGCGAGCCGCTTCGAACTGGAGCCGATGACGCTCGAACGCATCAAGACCCTGTTCAGCGAGGAGCTGCAGGTGCGCCGCCAGCGCAGCGGCGGTGACCTGGCGGGCGAGCGCGCGACGCTCGAGTCGCTGATGCGCCACATGGTCGGCCTGCCCGAGCCGTCGGTGCGCCACATGGTGCGCACCACGCTGGCCGACGGCCGCATCTGCACCGCCGACCTGGCACGCATCCTGGCGCTGAAGCGCGAGGTGATGGGCGCGGCCGAGCTGCTGGTGTTCGAGCAGAACCTGCCCGGCATGGACCAGGTGGCCGGCATGAAGGCGCTCAAGCGCTGGCTGCTGCTGCGGCGAGAGGCGTTCCTGGGCGGCAGCGCGTCGGGCCTGCCGCCGCCACGCGGCGTGCTGCTGCTGGGCGTGCAGGGCGCGGGCAAGAGCCTGGCCGCCAAGGCGGTCGCTTCGAGCTGGCAGGTGCCCCTCTTCCGCATGGACTTCGGCGCGCTGTTCGACAAGTGGCAGGGCGAGAGCGAACGGAAGCTGCGCGAGGCGCTGCGCGTGGCCGACGCGATGCAGCCCTGCGTGCTGTGGATGGACGAGGTGGAGAAGGGCCTGTCGTCCGGCGGCGGCGATGGCGACACCGGCGCCGGCCAGCGCATGCTCGGCACGCTCCTGACCTGGATGGCCGAGCGCAAGTCGGCGGTGTTCCTGGTGGCGACCGCCAACGACATCGAGCGCCTGCCGCCCGAGCTGATGCGCAAGGGCCGCTTCGACGAGATCTTCTTCGTCGACCTGCCCGACGCGGCGACGCGCGAGGCCATCCTGCGCATCCACCTCGGCAAGCACCGCATCGACATCGACAACGCCGGCCTGAGCGCGCTGGCCGTCGCCTGCGAGGGATTCGCCGGTGCCGAGATCGAGGCCGCCGTGCTGGCGACCCGCTACGAGGCCCACGCGCTCGGGCAGCCCGCCAGCGCGTCGCATGTGCGCGCCGAGTTCGCACGCACCAAGCCGCTGTCGGTGACGCGCGCCGAGGCGATCGACGCGCTGCGCGCCTGGGCCGCGGGCCGGACCGTCAGCGCGGACTGAGCGTCCGTTCCCGGCTCGGCGGCGTTTCCGCGGCGAGCGTGTCCGCCCGCGCGCGCTCGGCTTCGAGCGGCCGCACCTCCATCGCCAGGCCGCAGGCGATGCAAGGGTTCTGCGCCACGATCGCCGCGGCCGCGTCCAGGCTCGTGGCGCGGATGAACCAGTAGCCGCCGATCACCTCCTTGGCCTCGGCGAACGGGCCGTCGGTCACGCGTTGTGCAGTGACCAGCTTGCCCTCGCGCGCGAGTCGCGAGCCCGCGCCGATGACGCCCTCGGCCAGGAGGCGCTCGTACCAGACGTAGAAGCGATCGATTGCGTCCTGGATCTGCTCGGGTGTCGCGTCGTCGGCCCATTGCCCGCGCGAAATGATCAGGTAGTCGTGCAGGGGCGTGGTGCTCATGGTGCTATTCCCCGGCGGCCAGAACCACCGCCTGCTTGCGTTGCTGGCCGCCGCGCCACAGCGTCAGCGTCACACTGTCGCCGGGCGCGCGGCGCTCGAGC
>DATLIE010000043.1:0-4717 GCA_035539635.1 Burkholderiaceae bacterium | reverse complement strand
CGCCATGGGCACCACCGGCACCATCACCGGTGTCTCGCGCTACCTGAAGGAGATGAACTCCGCGGTGCGAGTGGTCGGCGCGCAACCGGCCGAGGGTTCGCGCATCCCCGGCATCCGCAAGTGGCCCGAGGCCTATCTGCCGAAGATCTACGACCCGACGCATGTCGACGAGATCGTGCTGGTGAGCCAGGCCGAGGCGGAGGAGATGGCACGGCGCCTCGCGCGCGAAGAAGGGCTGTTTGCCGGCATCTCGGCGGCGGGCGCGTGCGCGGTGGCGCTCAAACTGGCCGAACGGCTGGAGAACGCGACCATCGTGTTCGTCGTGTGCGACCGCGGTGACCGCTACCTGTCCACGGGTGTCTTTCCCGCTTGAGCACGTTCATATACTGCCCGCAATGTGCGGGCGCGCTCGCGCCCATCGAGCAGCTGGAGGACGGTGGGCCGAAGACGCGCTTGCGTTGCGGTGCTTGCGACTTCACGCACTGGAACAACCCGACGCCGGTGCTCGCTGCGGTGGTCGAATGCGTCGACCGCGGCGGCCGTGTGCTCTTGGCGCGCAATGCGGCGTGGACGCAGCGCATGTTCGCGCTGATCACCGGCTTCATGGAAGCGGGCGAGTCGCCAGAGGACGGCATCCGGCGCGAGGTGGCCGAAGAAACGGGCCTGACGGTCGACACGCTGTCGCTGATCGGCGTCTACGAGTTCCAGCGCATGAACCAGGTGATCATCGCCTACCACGCGGCAGCGCGCGGCGAGGTCCGCCTGTCGAGCGAACTGGCAGAGTACAAGCTGTTGGCGCCCGAGGACGTGCGCTGCTGGCCGGCCGGCACGGGCCGTGCGCTGGCCGACTGGCTGCGCAGCCGCGGGCATGAACCCCAGTTCATGGACTTGCCGCCGCGCGCCTAGAATCTGCGCCCATGGAAGCCCAGAAAGAGCTCGACACCCGCGGCTTGAACTGCCCCCTGCCGATCCTCAAGGCCAAGAAGGCCTTGACCGAGATGTTGTCGGGCGAG
Organism: Burkholderiaceae bacterium; assembly: GCA_035539635.1. GTDB lineage: Bacteria > Pseudomonadota > Gammaproteobacteria > Burkholderiales > Burkholderiaceae_C > CADEEN01. The sequence goes on along the minus strand of DATLIE010000043.1, from coordinate 3,704 downwards.
GTGCTCAAGGTCGTGGCCACGGACCCGGGGTCGGTGCGCGACTTCCAGGCCTTCGCCCGCCAGACCGGCAACGAGCTGGTCGAGCAGGTGACCGGCGAGAAGGAGTTCGTGCACTACCTGCGGCGCAGGTAGCCCGCACTCAGAGCTTCAGCGACTTCAGGTAGTCGCGGAACCCGGGCCCGAGCAGCGGGTGCTCGAGCGCCAATTCAACGTTGGCCTCAAGGAATCCTTCCTTGCTGCCGCAGTCGTAGCGTCGCCCTTCATAGCGGTAGGCGAACACCTTCTCGCGCCTCAGCAGGCCGGCGATGCCGTCGGTGAGCTGGATCTCGCCGCCGACCCCGCGCTTCTGGTTCGCGATCTCGTGGAACACGCCGGGCGTGAGGATGTAGCGCCCGGCCACCCCGAGACGCGAGGGGGCGTCCGCGGGCTGGGGCTTTTCGACGATGCGTTCGACATTGACGAGGCGCTCGCCCACCGGTTCGCCGGCGACGATGCCGTAGCGCTGTGTGTGCTCGGCGGGCACCTCCTGCACAGCCAGGATCGAGGCGCGCCATTCGGCGAACTGCTCGACCATTTGGGCGAGGATGGGCTTGTCGTGCACCATCAGGTCATCGGCCAGCAGCACGGCAAAGGGCTCGTTGCCCACCAGGCGCTGGCCGCACAGTACCGCGTGCCCGAGGCCGAGTGCCTGCGCCTGGCGCACGTAGATGCACTCCATGTCGTCGGGCTTCACGCTGCGCACAACGTGAAGCAGTTCCTGCTTACCCGCCTGTTCAAGGGCTACTTCCAGCTCGAACGTCATGTCAAAGTGATCCTCAATGGGTCGCTTGTGGCGGCCCGTGACGAAGATCATCTCCCGCACGCCGGCGGCGTACGCCTCTTCCACCGCGTACTGAATCAGCGGTTTATCGACCACCGGCAGCATCTCCTTCGGCTGGGCCTTCGTGGCCGGCAGGAATCGGGTTCCGAGACCTGCCACGGGAAAGATCGCTTTTCGAATGTGCATTTACTTACAATTAGCGTTGGGAGCTGGGCAGATTCTTGCACGCAGGGTTGTTCCGCGAGGCGTGTGTACTGCTCGTGAAAGCGCATGGATGTATTGATCGTCGAGCCGCTGGAACCGGAGGTGATGCAGTGGCTGGGTGAGCGTCACGCAGTGCGCTACGCCCCTGAACTGGCACGCGATCCGCGTGCCTTGCGCCAGGCGCTTTTCAACGTGCGAGCGCTGGTGATCCCACCGTCGGTTGCACTCGATGCACAGGTGTTGCACTACGCGCCGGTCCTGCGCGCGGTGGGGCGCCTGTCGGCCGGGGCCGAGAACATCGACCTCGACGCCTGCGGCCGCGCCGGCGTGGAAGTGGTGCGCAGCGTCACCGCGAGCGCGGTGGCGGAAGCCGAGTTCATGGTCGGCGCGCTGCTGCAGATGTTCCGCCGTGTGCCCGTGCTCAGCCCGGAGGGCCTGCTGGTCGGACGCGAACTCGGCGGCGCGACGATCGGCCTCGTCGGCATGGTGCCTGCCGCGCGCGCCCTGGCGCAGCTGCTGAGCGCCTTCGGTTCGCGCGTCATCGGCTACGACCCGGCCGTGCACGCCTCCGACAACGTCTGGGGACGCTGGCGCGTCGAGCCGATGCCGCTGCGCGAGCTGATGGAACAGAGCGACGGCGTGTGCGTGCAGTTGACCTATTTCTCGCGCTACCAGGGGCTGATCGGCGAGCGCTTCCTGCCGCACTGCAAGCCGAACCAGGTGCTCGTCAGCGTGGCCCACTCGAGCGTGTTCGACGAGCACGCGCTGGCCGATGTGCTGGCCAGTGGCCGCATGGCCGCGGCCTGGTTCGACAGCCTGGAGCCTGGCGTGCTCGACGCCGGCCGGCCCCTGGCCGAGATCGACACATTGCAGGTCACGCCGCGCGTCGCGTCGACGACGCGCGAGTCGCGCGTGCGCGCCGCCTGGGCGGTGGCGCGGCGCATCGACGAGTTGCTGTCCGCGGAGAGCGCGCCGCAGCGCGGCGAGTTCAAGCCGACTGCAGACGTGCCGCTTGATCTTCCAAGCGGCGAAGCGTCCGGCTGAAGTCGGCGACACGGCCGCGCATCTCCGACACCACCGCTTCGGGCGCGCGCTCGACGAACTTCGGGTTGGCCAGCTGGCCCTCGGCCTTCGCGATCTCGCCCGTCAGGCGCGCGATCTCCTTGGCCAGGCGCGCCTGTTCGGCCGCCACGTCGATCTGCACCTGCAGCGCCAGTCGCACGTCGCCGGCGATCGCCACCGGCAGCGAGCGTGTCGCAGCCGCGAAGTCGCTGTCGCCCTCGAGTGCGCGCACCTCGCCGACCTTGGCCAGGGCCTTGAACAACGGGGCCGCCGCACCGAGGAACGCGGGGTCGCCGTGGGCGAGCAGGGGCACGCGCTCGGCCGGTGACAGGCCCATCTCGCTGCGCAGGTTGCGGCAGGCGCCCACCACCGCTTTGAGACGCGCCATCCACGCGACGGCCCTCTCGTCGATGTGCTCGGGCTGCGCCACGGGGTAGGGCGCCACCATCACGCCGGCCGGGTGCGACGAGGCGCGACCGGCCACCGGCGCCACCTTGTCCCAGAGCTCGGCGGTGATGAACGGTGCCAGCGGGTGCAACAGGCGCAACGTGGTCTCGAGCGTGCGTATCAGGGTGCGACGCGTGGCGCGCTGCTGCGCCGCGTCGCCGCCGGCAATCTGCGCCTTGGCGATCTCCAGGTACCAGTCGCAGTACTCGTTCCAGACGAAGTCGTAGGCCGCGGCCGTCGCCAGGTCGAGCCGGTAGTCGGCGAAGGCCTGCGCGACGGCCGCTTCGACGCGCTGCAGCTCGCCGCTGATCCAGCGGTCGGCCGGCGAGAAGCTCATGTAGCCGTGAAAGGCCCCGCCCGGTTCGCACTCGGCCTTGGTGTGCTCCTTGAGCCCGCAGTCCTGACCCTCGCAGTTCATCAGCACGAAGCGCGTGGCGTTCCAGAGCTTGTTGCAGAAGTTGCGGTAGCCCTCGCAGCGCTTGGTGTCGAAGTTGATGTCGCGGCCGAGGCTCGCGTACGACGCCATGGTGAGGCGCAATGCGTCGGCGCCGTAGGCCGGGATGCCCTCCGGAAACTCCTTCTTCACCCGCGCCGCGACCTTCGGTGCGGTCTCGGGGCGGCGCAGGCCGGTGGTACTTTTCTTGATCAGGGTGTCGAGGTCGACACCCTGGATCAGGTCCACCGGGTCGAGCACGTTGCCTTCGCTCTTGCTCATCTTCTGGCCATGCGAGTCACGGATCAGGCCGTGGATGTACACGTGCCTGAAGGCCGGCTTGCCGGTGAAGTGCGCGGTCATCATGATCATCCGCGCGACCCAGAAGAAGATGATGTCGAAGCCGGTCACGAGCACGGTCGACGGCAGGAACAGGTCCTGCTCGACGGTCTTGCCGGGCCAGCCGAGCGTCGAGAACGGGAACTGCGCCGCCGAGTACCAGGTGTCGAGCACGTCGGGGTCGCGCGTCAGCTTCTTGCCGCCCGCTTTCGCCTGCGCCTCGGCTTCGCTGCGTGCGACGTAGACCTTGCCCTCGTTGTCGTACCAGGCCGGGATCTGGTGGCCCCACCAGAGCTGGCGCGAGATGCACCAGTCCTGGATGTTCTTCATCCACTGGTTCCAGGTGCTGACCCAGTTGTCGGGCACGAAGCGCACCTCGCCGCTGTCGACCAGCTTCAT
>DATLIE010000042.1:0-6561 GCA_035539635.1 Burkholderiaceae bacterium | reverse complement strand
CTCGCGAAGCCATGCTCTTCAAGAATCTGGGCGTCACTCCAGCGCGCAGGGCGGTAGAACTTGGCCACCACGACGTCACCGTCCTCTAGATGCGCCAGGTAGACGCGGTTCTCGTAGGAGTTCAGCTGCAAGAGCCGGCCGTCGCCGCGCAGCCCGAGCGCGTCAAGCGCGTCCAGCACGGCCGTCGGTTCGAGTCCGGCGTAGGCGAGCGCCAGGTTGCGCGGGTCGAGGGTCATGCGCGCATTGTCGGTGCGCGCGCGAAGACCTCAGTTGTGCGTGCCCGTGCCCGGCAAGCGCTCGGGCTCGCCGTCGCCGAGCGTGCTGTCCGGATCGCCCGAACCCTCGCGAGGCTCGGTGGGCGCCAGGGAGCGGCTGGCCTGTCGGGGGTCAATGCCACCTAGATCGCCCGGCACGCTGACGTCGAGCCGGTTGTCCGGGGCGAAGAACGAGTCCTGGAAGAAGCTCGAGTCCAGCCACAGCGTGGCGCGCTCACGCCTGCGCCTTGTCGGGCCGGCTTCCGCGGAGGCGTCGGTCCGCGGCTGCGGCCGGCTGGGGGCAGGTTGCGGACCACGGGAAGCGGCCGTGGCTTGAGGCACGAGCAACTGCAGTTCGGCAATCGACGGCAGGTTGTCGACCGGGCAACGCAGGTAGCGCACGCGGCAGGCCCCGAGCACGGACTGCTTGATCTGCGTGATGCGTCGAGAGTTGCCGCGATCCGTGTCGAGGTCGATTGCCGCGAGGACGCGGCCATTGGCGCTGCAGATCGCGAAGGTCACATGGATCGAACCCAGCAGCTCGTACCAGTAGCGGACGTCGTTCGGATCGCTGGGTTGGCAAAAGCGCACCAGCGGCAGCTTGGACAGCACGATGTGGTGCGGCAAGGCCTCGCGCAGCTGGCGGTAGACGCGCCGTTCGTCGGTCGAAAAGACAGGCCTCGGTGCGAGCGCCCACTCAGTAGGAAGCGGCTGCGGTTGCTGCGAGCGACGGCGCGGAAGCCGCCACGCCAGCAGGATGGCGATGAGCGCCACCAGCACGACGGCTGCGAGGATCCACGGCAACAGGGCTTCCATTGGGTGCAGGCGACTGTGCCGCAGGCGCAGAACCCTCGCCGCGACAATTGGTTGCAAGTGTACAGATGTTAACTGCTGGGGCCCTGCTGGCGCCGGGTTGTGGACCCCCGAGGCAGGGGCTCCGCGACGTGCCGCCTCACTCGGGCGTCGTCGGGTGCACGCTCTTCAGCTGCGTCTTCAGGTCGTCGATCACGTCAATGGCGTCCGACACGCGGCGGGCCTGCAGCTTGAGGTGGTAATCGATCTCGGCCGCCCCGTCCTCGACCAAGGCGTCCAGGCGCGACCTCAGGTCCTCGGGGGGCAGGCGCAGCCGGGCCAGCGCCTCACCGCCGTCGCGCTCGACCACGGCGCCCGCGTTGCGGGCGATTTTCAGCATGGCCGTGTTCTCGGCCATGACATGCACGACCAGCGTGCCGATGCCGCGGTTGCGGGCGTGCAGCACTGCATGGTCGAACAGGCGTCCGCCATAGCCGCGGCCGCGCGCCTGTGGCAGCACCGAAACCCCGAACTCCGCCTCGTGCCGCTCTGAAAGCGCCGCCAAGTGGGCCTGTGCGATCAGTTCCAGCCGTCGGTTGAAGATGCCGAACACCTCGTCCCGGGCAAAGTCGATCAGTTCCGTATAGCGTGCCACCTGCTCGTCCGACGCGGCATAGCCAAAGCGCAAGTAACGATCCTGCGGCGGCAGGGCCAGCAAGTGAGCCAGGATCCGCGGCCGATGCCGCTCGGCGAGCGAGCGCACCGGCACCCAATGCGGCTGGGGCGACGGCGAAGCCGACCGGGCAGGGGCGGCCTTCGGCGAGGGGTCTTGGCGGGCGAGCCCGTGAGTCTCTTGCATAGGGTTAACCCGATGATACGCGGCTTCTACCATCGCCCGGCGATGGCGCTGCCACGACCCTTCCCGAGCCGAGCCGCGGTGAAACGGCAATCGGCTACAATCGCAGGCTTTCCTAGCGGGCGGCTGGGGAAGCGCCAGAGAGGCCGCAATTTCCAAGCGGCGCCTCGGCGGGCCACCGAAGACATCTTCAGGGGCCGCAAGCCGCCAGACAACTCAACGTCGAAAGACCCTCATGAAGACCTTCAGCGCCAAACCGGCCGAAGTGAAGCATGAATGGTTTGTGCTTGATGCCACCGACAAGGTGCTCGGACGTGTCGCCAGCGAAGTGGCACTCCGTTTGCGCGGCAAGCACAAGGCCATCTACACGCCTCACGTCGATACCGGCGATTTCATCATCGTCGTCAACGCCGACAAGATCCGCGTCACCGGCAACAAGGCCGAAGACAAGGTGTACTACCGCCACTCCGGCTTCCCGGGCGGCATCTACGGCACCAAGTTCAAGGACATGCAAGCCAAGCATCCCGGGCGTGCCCTGGAGAAGGCGGTCAAGGGCATGCTGCCCAAGGGCCCGCTCGGCTATGCGATGGTCAAGAAGCTGAAGGTGTACGCCGGCGCGTCGCACCCCCACACGGCCCAGCAGCCCAAGCCGCTGGCGATCTAAGGAGCGACGATGATCGGCAATTGGAATTACGGTACCGGCCGCCGCAAGTCGTCGGTGGCGCGTGTGTTCATCAAGAAGGGCAATGGCCAGATCCTGGTCAACGGCAAGCCGGTGGAGCAGTACTTCGGCCGCCAGACCTCGATCATGGTCGTCAAGCAGCCGCTGCTGCTGACGAACAACGACGCGGCCTTCGACATCAAGGTCAACGTGCAAGGCGGCGGCGAGTCCGGCCAGGCCGGCGCGGTGCGCCACGGCATCACCCGTGCGCTGATCGACTACGACGCGGCGCTCAAGCCCAGCCTGAGCCAGGCCGGGTTCGTGACGCGTGACGCACGCGAGGTCGAGCGCAAGAAGGTCGGTCTGCACGGCGCGCGCCGGCGCAAGCAGTTCAGCAAGCGCTGAACCTTTCGCTACACGCCAGATCGATTCGAGGCCGCAAGATCGCGGCCTCGTTCGTTTCAAGGGTCCCATGCGCTGGAAGCTCTTCCGCCGCCGCCTGTCGATCAGCGCCCCGCGCATGATCGTGCGCAGCCACCTGCCCTGGCCGCTGCGCTGGGTGGTGCTGGCGCTGGCCTTCGGCTTCTCGGCGGCACTGGCCCTGTGGGCCTTCGAGTTCGGCAAGGAGATTGCCGGGCTCGAGCGTGGTGCCAAGGAGGAACTCGGCCAACTGCGCGCCGAGCTCAAGACCCTGCGCGACGAGCGCGAGCGGGCGCAATCTATAGCCAACACGGCCGACAGCTTGCTCAAGGCCGAGCGTGCCACCCAGGACCGTCTCAACCAGCAGCTGCGGCAGGCCGAGGCCGAGGTGCTGGCATTGAAGGCCGACCTGGGGTTCTTCGAGCGGCTGCTGCCGACCTCCGGCGGCGGCGGCTTGGCCGTGCGCGCCCTGCAGGCCGAGGAGCTGCAGCCCGGCCAGCTGCGCTACCAATTGCTGGTGATGCAAAGCGGCAAGTCCCCGCTGGAGTTCAAGGGCCGCTACGAACTGCAGCTGGCCGGCACGCTGGATGGCAAGCCCTGGACCTTCTCGCCCGAGAGTGGCCCGCGGGCGATCTCAGTGAAGCAGTACGCACGCGTGGAGGGGCTGATCGATCATCCGGCGCCTGCCGTGGTAAAAACCGTTCAGGTTCGCGTGCTCGACAGCGGCGGCGGTGTGCGCGCCAGCCAGACCGTCAAGTTGTGAAAGGAATCCGCTCATGTGGTCCGTGTCCAAGAAGCAGCCGCCGATCCGCAGTCTGATCGGCGAGGGCACCGTGGTGCAGGGCGAAGTCCGCTATGAAGAGGGCCTGCGCATCGACGGCGAGGTGCAGGGCGACGTGGTGGCTGTCGGCGAGGCGCGCAACCTGCTCGTCATCAGCGAGAAAGCCCGGGTCGTCGGCAAGGTGAAGGGCGGCCATGTGATCATCAACGGGACCGTGATCGGCCCGGTCGAATGCGATGAGCTGCTCGAGTTGCAGCCCAAGGCCCGCATCGAGGGTGACGTGCGCTACGGCACGATCGAGATGCACCAGGGCGCAGCCATCGACGGCGAGTTGCGAACGATCAGGCCGAGCGAAGAGCGGCCCGCGCTGAAACTCGCCGCGTCGAGCCGACTCTGACCAAGAACCCAGGAACACTGCCATGAACGCGATCGCCGAACCCCTGACGCCTGTTGCGGATGAAATGCCGCCGCCGCTGGTCTTCACCGACAGTGCGGCCGGCAAGGTCAAGCAGTTGGTGGACGAGGAGGGCAACCCTGATCTGAAGCTGCGTGTGTTCGTGCAAGGCGGTGGCTGCTCGGGTTTCCAGTACGGCTTCACCTTCGACGAGGTCGTCAACGAGGACGACACGCAGATGGCGAAGAACGGTGTCACCTTGCTGATCGACGCGATGAGCCTGCAGTACCTGGTCGGCGCCGAGATCGACTACAAGGAAGACCTGCAGGGCGCGCAGTTCGTGATCAAGAACCCGAACGCGACGACGACCTGCGGTTGCGGCTCGAGCTTCTCGGCGTAGCCGGGGCTTCGCGACTTCCACGAAGGCCGCCGCAAGGCGGCCTTCTTCCTTATGCCGGGTACAGCGCGCCGAGCAGCCGCGGCCCGCGCGCACCGGTCACCTCGGGCAGGTTGCCGCTGCGGCGCTCGACGAATCGATGCGCCAGCCATGCGAAGGCGGTGGCCTCGACCTGATCGGCTGGCAGCCCCAGCTCGTCGGTGGTGCGCACGCGCACGTGCGGCAAGCGCGCGGCCAGGCGCTGCAGCAGGTGCCCGTTGCGCGCACCACCGCCACAGACGCAAAGAGCCTGGACGGCCGGCGCATGGCGTTCCAGGCCGGCAGCGACCGACTCGACCGTCAGCGCGGCCAGCGTCGCTTGCACATCGACCGCGACCAACGGCGCCCCGATCTCGGCCAGGTGTGCGTCGAGCCAGTCCATATGGAACAGATCGCGGCCGGTGCTCTTGGGCGGGGACAGCGCGAAGTAGGGCTCGGAGAGCAGCGATGACAGCAAGCTCGGCGAGGCCTGGCCCCCCGCGGCCCAGGCGCCGCCCGCGTCGAACGGCTCGCGGCGGTGCCGCAGGCACCAGGCGTCCATCAGTACGTTGGCTGGACCGGTGTCGAATCCGATCACGGGCTGGTCCGACTGCAGCAGCGTGAGGTTGGCGATGCCTCCGAGGTTCAGCACGGCGCGGGCCTCGCTCGCGTCGCCGAACACGTCGGCGTGGAACGCCGGTGCCAGCGGAGCCCCTTGGCCGCCTGCGGCGACGTCGCGGCTGCGCAGGTCGCAGACCACGTCGATGCCGGTCGCCTCGGCCAGCAGGGCGCCGTTGATCAGCTGGCAGGTGTAGCCGATGCCGTCGAACGCACCCGGCTGATGGCGCACCGTCTGTCCATGCGCGCCGATCGCGCGCACGTCGCGCGCCGCCGTGCTCGTGTCGTACAGCAGCGTCGTGACGACCGAGGCGTAGGCACGCGCCACTGCGTTGGCGGCCAGTGCGGCGCGGTGCAGTTCGTTGTGACCCGCCGTGTTCAGCGCCAGCAGCTCGTCGTGCAGAGCGGCGCCGAACGGTTCGTGGTGGTGGCCCTTGAGCCGGAAAGTGCCGGCCTCGTCGAACTCCGCGATCACGCCGTCGACCCCATCGAGCGAGGTGCCCGACATGAGGCCGATGTACAGGCTCACGGGCCTATTCGGTGCGACCGCTGGCGCCGGCCAGGGTGTCGGCCACGTCGAGCTGCGACTGCATCGCGCGCGCGAGCGCGTCGAACTCGGCCTTGGCCGCGGCCGGCAGCGTCATCGTCTCGCTCGACTTGGCCACGCGCAGCGGATCCTGGTGCTGGCCGTTGATGCGGAACTCGAAGTGCAGGTGCGGCCCGGTCGACCAGCCGGTGGAGCCCACCGCGCCGACGCGGTCGCCCTGCTCGACGCGCTGGCCATTGCGGACGTCGATGCGCGACAGGTGCGCATACAGCGTCGTGCGCTCGTTGTTGTGGCGGATCTGCACCACGTTGCCGTAGCCGTTCTGCCAGCCCGCGAAGTCGACGGTGCCGTGGCCGACCGTGCGCACCGGCGTGCCGGTGGGCGCGGCGTAGTCCACGCCGAGGTGGCGGCGCCAAGTCTGCGCGATCGGGTGGAAGCGCATCGCGAAGCCCGAGGTCACGCGCGAGAACTCCATCGGGCTGGCCAGGAACGCCCGCTTCTTGCTCTGCCCGGCGAGGTCGAAGTACGCGCCCCGGCCGTCGCCGCCGCGGTACCAGACGGCCTGGTGCGTGCGGCCGGCGTTGACGAACTCGGCGGCCAGCACGCGGCCGGTGCCCTGGTTCCAGCCGATCGGCTCGCCGTCGGCGGTCAGCGCCTCGTAGACCACCGAGAACGTGTCGCCGCGGCGCAGCTCGCGGTGCATGTCGATGTCGACCGCGAAGATCTCGGCCACCTGGATCGCGATCGCGTCTGGAATCCGTGCCTCGTCGCTGGCGGCAAACAGCGAACTCTGGATGGTGCCGCTGGCCAGGCGCAACTGCGA
>DATLIE010000041.1:0-2023 GCA_035539635.1 Burkholderiaceae bacterium | reverse complement strand
CGCAGGTAGATCACCCAGTACACCAGCGCCACCAGCACGCTGCCGCCGACCAGGTTGCCGGCGATCACCGCGGCCAGGTTGAGGGCGATTGCTGACGGCTCGAGCGGGGCGCCCAGCAACAGCGCGAGCGGAAAGAAGTACAGGTTCGCGATGCTGTGTTCGAAGCCCGCGGCGACGAAGGCGGTGATCGGAAACACGATCGCGACCACCTTGTCGGTCACGCTGCGCCCGGCCATGGCCATCCAGACCGCCATGCAGACGAGCACGTTGCACAGCAGGCCGCGCACAAAGGCGGTGCCCGGGTCGAGCTGAACCTTGCTGCGCGCGATCTCGATCACCGTCGCTCCCACGGCACCCCCGTTCAGCGTGCCGTGCCCCGACCAGGCGACCAGCAGCGCCAACCCGGCCGCCCCCACGGCGTTGGCCACACCGACCACGAGCCAGTTGCGCAGCAGCTCGGTGGTGCTGACGCGCCGACTGGCCCAGGCCATCGCGATCAGGTTGTTGCCGGTGAACAGCTCCGCGCCGGCGACGACCACCAGCACCAGGCCGAGCGAGAACACCGCGCCGCCGACGAGGCGGCGCGCCGCGAAGCCTAGGCTCGGGTCGGCCGCGACCAGCGTGTAGAGCATGGACCCGAGGCCGATGAAGGCACCGGCCAGCACGCCCAGCAGCGTCAGCGACAGCAACGGCAGGCGCGCCTTGGCCACGCCCACCGCATCGATGCGCGACGCCACGTCCTTGGGCGCGTAGGCGTCGAGACCGTACAGGTCGGCCATGGTCGCGTGCGCGGGGTGCCTAGCCGAACAGGCCCGGCGCCTGCGCCGGGTCCGCCAACTCGCTGTAGAAGCAGCTCGGGCACACCGCGCGGTACCGGTCGTCTCCGCCGATCAGCACCTGCTCGCCGTCCTTGACCCGGCGTCCCTCGGCGTCGATGCGCAGGTTCATCGAGGCCTTGCGTGCGCAGGCGCAGATGGTCTTCACCTCTTCCAGGTCGTCGGCCAGCGTCAGCAGTTCGGCCGCGCCCGCAAAGGCCTTGCCCTGGAAGTCGCTGCGCAGGCCCCAGCACAGGACGGGCACGCCTTCCTGGTGCGCCAGCCGGTGCAGCTGGCGCACCTGCTCGGGCATCAGGAACTGGGCCTCGTCGATCAGGATGCAGGCCGGGCGCACAGCCGCGTCGTCGAGCAGCCACCCGGCCTCGAACAGGGTTTCGGGCCCGAAGGTCTCAGCCTGTCGCGTCAGGCCCAGGCGCGAGCTGATGAGGCCGACGCCGCCACGGTCGTCGAGCGCTGCCGTGAACAGCCGCACCCGCATGCCGCGCTCCTCGTAGTTGTGCGCCGCCTGCAACAGCGCCGTGCTCTTGCCGGCGTTCATGGCGGCGTAGCGGAAGTAGAGCTTCGTCACGGCCAGTCAGCGGCTTTGGGCGACAGTGCACTGATCCTCGTTGATGTCCAGGACGCCCTGGACGAGGCCGTCGCTTACCACCGCCCGAACGCACTCGCTCGGCGAATTGGGGCCACGCCACACCGAGACGACATCACCGCTTCGCGTGGTGCCGCTCGACCAGCGTCTGTAGCCCAGCGCCTGCATGGTCGGTTCCAGCTCGTGGGCAGGGCGCCCGCTCAGGTCGTGGGGACGCGACACCGGCGGATACGGCGGCCTGACACCGGGGGGCGGCACGACACCGGGCGGCAGCGTCGGCTGCCCGGGCCGCACGGTGGGGTTGCGCTGGCCTTGTCCGGCACGGTGACCGTCGATGTAGGCCGGGTCGCCGTAGCGCCGGTCGAGGCGACGCCCGTCGCGGCCATCTCGGTACCCACGTTCGAATTGCGCGATCTCGTTGACCTCTTGGTAGCGGTTGACGTCCCGTTCGTGAGATCGGTGCAGCAAGGCGTCGACGCGCAGCGAGCGTGCCGCGGCGATGGCGGCGCGGCCGCGCTCGCTCATGCGCGATTCGTCGCGCCATTGGCCGCAGTCCGTCTCGCTCGTCAGCACGCTGCTGACGAGGTCTGCGCGCTGGGTC
>DATLIE010000040.1:0-1701 GCA_035539635.1 Burkholderiaceae bacterium | reverse complement strand
AACGAGCAAACCGCCCAGGCCGTAGATGGCGAGGTTGCGGCGCAGCAGCGACGCGGCGCCCACCGGCCGGTAGCGCACGCCCTTGAGCGCCAGCGGAATCAGGAACACGATGACGAGCGCGTTGAAGATCACCGCCGACAAGATGGCCGACGACGGGCTGGCCAGGCGCATCACGTTGAGCGCACCGAGCTGCGGGTAGGTCGACACGAAGATCGCCGGAATGATCGCGAAGTACTTCGCCACGTCGTTCGCGATCGAGAAGGTGGTCAGCGAGCCGCGCGTCATGAGCAGCGCCTTGCCGGTCTCCACCACCTCGACTCCAACCCGACCAAGCTGCTCGAGGTGGTGGAGACCGGCAAGGCGCTCTTGATGACGCGCGGCTCGCTCACCACCTTCTCGATCGCGAACGACGTGGCGAAGTACTTCGCGATCATTCCGGCGATCTTCGTGTCGACCTACCCGCAGCTCGGCGCGCTCAACGTGATGCGCCTGGCCAGCCCGTCGTCGGCCATCCTGTCGGCGGTGATCTTCAACGCGCTCGTCATCGTGTTCCTGATTCCGCTGGCGCTCAAGGGCGTGCGCTACCGGCCGGTGGGCGCCGCCGCGCTGCTGCGCCGCAACCTCGCCATCTACGGCCTGGGCGGCTTGCTCGTTCCCTTCATCGGCATCAAGTTGATCGACTGGCTGCTGGTTGCAGTCCATCTGGTCTGAGGAGTTCTTCATCATGAAAAACAACAACGGCAGCATCGTTCGCCCCGCGCTCGTACTCTTCGCGCTGCTGAGCGCATTCACCGGCCTGCTCTACCCGGCGGCCGTCACCGGCGCCGCGCAGGCGCTGTTCCCCGCGCAGGCGGCGGGCAGCCTGGTGGTGCGCGACGGCAAGCCCGTCGGCTCCGCGCTCATCGGCCAGAACTTCAGCGACCCGAAGCACTTCTGGGGCCGCCCGTCGGCCACCGCGCCGCAGCCCTACAACGCGAGCGCCTCGGGCGGTTCCAACCAGGGCCCGCTGAACCCCGCGCTGGCCGATGCGGTGAAGGCGCGCGTCGAGGCGCTGCGCGCGGCCGACCCGGGCAACACCGCGCCGGTGCCGGTGGACCTCGTCACGGCCTCGGCCAGCGGGCTCGACCCCGACATCAGCCCCGCCGCTGCGCACTACCAGGCTGCCCGTGTGGCGCGTGAACGCGGCGTGCCGATCGACCAGGTGAATGCGCTGATCGTGCAGAACACCCAGAAGCCGCTGTGGGGCGTGCTGGGCGAATCGCGCGTCAACGTGCTGGCGCTGAACCTGGCGCTCGATGCTTCTTCGACGGTGCGTTGAGGAGAAAGACAACCATGGCCTATGCCGCCTACCGTGAACATCCCAGCGTCGTGCGAAGTCCGATCGCGCCGCGCACGACGCAGTTCCACGTGCTCGACGTCACCGTCTGCTGCGCCGACGCGTTGCGCGTGCGCCGCAGCATCGCCGCGTGCGCCGAGGCCGGCGTGGTGCGCTGCGAGCCGCTGCTGCATGCCTGCAGCTCGCAGGAAAGCGACGCGCCCTGCGTGCGCCTGATGATCCGTTTTCCGACCGCGCGCTATGCCGAGGTGCTGCACCGCCTCATCGAATGCGTGCCGTCGGGCGAGATCGGCCGGCTCATGAGCTGGCGCGATCACCTCGCGCGCTGCGGCCTGCGCCATGGTCACTGACCTGCTGCACGCGCT
>DATLIE010000039.1:0-2269 GCA_035539635.1 Burkholderiaceae bacterium | reverse complement strand
GCGGGTTCGAATCCCGCCTGCTCCGCCAAAACGATGCCCCAGTAGCTGCCAAGCTGCTGGGGCTTTTTGTTTGTTGGGCACCCGCAATGGGTCTGCCTGTGCCTTGCGGACATCGGGCATGCCGTTGCCCGACCTCCTCCGCTTCAGCTGAACACGCTTTCGAGATCGACCTCTTCCGCGCTGTCGTCCAGCTTCAGGCTCTGCTCGATGTGGTCGAGGTGATGCAGCATGAGCTTCTCGGCCCGCGCAGCGTCGCCGCGGTTCACGGCAGCGACGATCTCCTCGTGCTCGTCTGCGCGGCAGCTGGTGGCCGTCGGCGCGTCGTACAGCGAGATGATCAGGCAGGTCAGCACCGACAGCTCGCGCATCGAGCGCGCCAGCGCCGAGTTGCCGGCCAGCTCGGCCAGCAGCACATGGAACTCGCCCGACAGCCGCACGATGGCGCGCTTGTCGTCGCGGCGGCGTGCGTCGGCCTCGAGCTCGATGTGACGCTGCAGGCGCTCCCGCTTGGCGTCGTCGAGCGTGCGAATGAGCCGGCGCAGCACGCCGGGCTCGATGAGGCGGCGCGCCTCGAACACATCCTGCGCCTGCTCGATGGTGGGCTTGGCGACGAAGGCGCCGCGTTGCGGCACCAGCTCGACGATCTGTTCGTGCGCCAGCCGGGCCAGCACCTCGCGCACCTTGGCGCGGCTGGTCGCGAAGATCGTGGCCAGCCGGTCTTCGCCCAGCTTCGTGCCCGGCGCGAGACGGTGTTCCAGGATGGCGGCCGAGATCTTCTCGGCGATCTCGTCGACGCTGTGTTCGCGGGCGTTGGGGGCACCGGTCGTGCCGGTGGCGCCAGTCGCGCCGTTCGCGCTGGTCTTGCGGGCTGGGGCTTTGGTGGGCATCGGCGCCGATTCTATCGACGCCCCCTCGAGGCTGCAGAGCGTCACGGGGCCCACCGCCTCAGCCTGGCGCGCGGGCGCCGTCGCGTGCCAGCAGCCGCGCCAAAGCCTCGGGCAGTCCCTGGTTCGGTTTGATCGGCGGCGGCGCAAAACTGCCCAGGCGCGCCGGTGCAGGTGCCAGCGAGACGAGCGTCTGCGCATGGCACACGGCGCTCGACACGCCGTCGACCACGGGCACCGGAATGCGGTCCTTGATCGAGCGCGCCAAGCCCGCCAGCGGCGCGCCGGCAATGATGATCACGTCCGCGCCGTCGTCCTCGATGGCCGACATGCACAGGGCCTCCAGCCGCTGGCCGTGGTCGTCCTGCACGTGGCCGATGTCCTTGAGAGGACCGTCCAGGCTGCGGATGCTCGCCAGCCGGTCGATGAGGCCATTGGCCTGCACGCACTCTCGGTACCACGCCGTGATGCGGCGCGAGATCGCGACGATCGAGAAGCGCTTGCCCAGCAGGCACGCGCTCATGAGGGCGGCTTCGGTGAGGCCGACCACGGGAATGTCGAGCGCCTCGCGCAGGCCGTCGATGCCGGGGTCGCCGAAGGCCGCGACCACGATGGCGTCGTGCCGCGTGTGGTGCTCGGCCGCGAGCGTGGCGGCGGCGTAGGCGCCGATCAGCGATTCGAAGCGGGTCTCGATGTAGGCCACGCCGAAAGGCGCCGTGAGCACCTCGATGTGCGTGTCGCTCGCGGCCGCGCGCCGGGCCTCGGCCGCGATCAGGTCGGAGACGCTTTGCGAGGTGTTGGGGTTGATGAGCAGCAGGTTCATGGCGGTGGCTCCAGGTTCAGGCAGGTCGGCGGCTGGGCAGCAAGGTGGGCTCGCCCCGGCGCAGGAATTCTCCGCGTCCGGCGCGCGGATGGAAGCGTTCGCCGTCCCACACGACCTCGCCGCGCGCTAGCGTCAGCGCCGGCCAGGCCTTCACCTCGATGCCCTCGTAGGGCGTGTAGTCGACGTCGTGGTGCAGGTCGGCGTTGCGGATGGCGCGCGGCGTGGTGCCCCAGACCACGAGGTCGGCATCGGCGCCCACGGCGATCGTGCCCTTGCGCGGGTGCAGCCCGTAGGCCTTGGCGGGATTGGTGGACGTCAGCTCGACGAACTTGTTGATGGTGATGCGCCCGTCGAGCACGCCGTGCGAGAACAGGAGCGGCAGCCGCGTCTCGATGCCGGGAATGCCGTTCGGGATGTGGCGGAAGGCCACCTCTTCGCCGCCGGGTTTCTTGCCCTCGGGCGCGTCGTAGCGGAACGGCGCATGGTCCGACGAGAAGATCGTGAACAGCCCGTCGGACAGCCCGTTCCAGATCACCTGCTGGTTCTCGCGGTTGCGCGGCGG
>DATLIE010000038.1:0-7172 GCA_035539635.1 Burkholderiaceae bacterium | reverse complement strand
CTGACGCTGAGCGCCGGCGCACGCATCGAGCGCGTGCGCGTCGCGTCGCAGGGCGATGCGCCGGACGCGCCCGAGCCGCGCTTCGGTGCCGCGACGTCGCGCCGCTTCACGCCCGGCAGCGCGATGCTCGGCGCCACCGTGCCGCTCGGGGCGGACTGGGCGGTCACCGCGAACGTGGGCCGCACGCAGCGCGCGCCGACCTACTACGAGCTCTACGCCAACGGCGTGCACGTGGCGACCGGCGCCTACGAAGTGGGCGACGGCGCGCTCGGCACCGAGCGCAGCACGCACGCGGAACTCGGGTTGCAGTGGCGCGCGGGCGTGTCGCAGCTCAAGGCGCAGCTGTTCGCGACGCGCTTCGCGCGCTACATCGCGCTCGACGCCACGGGCAACACGGTGGACATCGTCAACGACGAGGGCGAGACCGAGTCGTTTCCCGAGTACGCATTTCGCGCGGTGCCGGCGCGCCTGCACGGCCTGGAGCTCGAAGGGCGCACGAAGCTGGTGAGCGCGCCCTGGTCGATCGACCTGACCGGCGCGCTCGACCTGGTGCGCGGCACGAACCGCGCCACCGGCGAGCCGCTGCCGCGCCTGCCGCCGCTGCGCGCGCGTGTCGGCCTCGAGGCATCGCAGGGGCCGTGGACCGCGGGGCTCACCGTGCGCCACCTCGCAAGGCAGAGCCGCGTACCGGCCACCGATGTGGCGACGCCGGGCGCGACGTTGGTGGATGCGAGCCTGTCGTGGCGCCAGCGCTGGGGCGAGGCCGATACGCTGGTGTTCCTGCGCCTGGACAACCTGGGCGACGAGCTGGCGTTCAACGCGGCGGCGCTGCGCAGCGCGCGCGAACTGTCGCCGCTGCCGGGGCGCTCGGCCACAGTGGGCTTTCGTGTGGCGTGGTGACCAGCAGACGCCGCGGGTCCGGCTCCGCCGGTCCGCTGGCGTCGCCCCCATGAGGGGGAGCGGCGAAGCCGCAACGGGGGTGGGCTTTGTCTATGGTGCGAGGCGTTCTCGCACCCAGGCCGCGCCATAGAGTCCGTAGCGCAGCCGGTCGTGCAGCCGGCACTAGCGGCCCTGCCAGAACTCCCAGGTGTCGGGCACCAGGCGGTAGCCGCCCCAGTGCGGCGGGCGTGGCGGGTGCAGGCCATGCGTCACGGCGGCTTTGGCGGCGTTGGCCACCAGCACCGCGCGGCCGCCGATCACCTGGCTTTGCGGCGAGGCCCAGGCGCCCAGACGGCTGTCGAGCGGGCGGCTGGCGTAGTAGGCGTCGCTCTCGTCGGCGCCGGCGAACTCCACCCTGCCTTCGATGCGCACCACGCGCTCGAGCTCGACCCAGTGGAACTGCAGCGCGGCCTGCGGGTTGGCCGCCAGCTCGCGGCCCTTGCGGCTTTCGTAGTTCGTGTACCAGACGATGCCGCGCGCGTCGTAGCCCTTGACCAGCACGATGCGCGTCGACGGCCGGCCGTTGGTGCCGACGGTGGCCAGCGTCATCGCGTTGGGCTCGGGCAGTTGCGCGGCGAGCGCCTCGCGCAGCCAGCGGTCGAACTGCTGCAGCGGGTCGGCTTCCGAGGCGGACTCATCGAGTTCGGCGCGCTCGTAGCTCTTGCGCAGCTGCGCGATGTCGTTGGCGGTGCTCATGGAATGAAGGATACGCGGCGCGGCATCGTCAGAAGTGCTTACGTGATTGACCCTAGGTACACAACCCGGTGACAGGCGCCGCCGCGAAGCAGATTCTTGACCGCGAGCAGGAGCTGTATTTCTTCGAACAACGGTGCCGAGATGTCTGCGTCCCCGACCGTAATCGTGCTGGCTGCCGGCCTCGGCAGCCGCTACACCGGCGCGGGCCACAAGCTGGAGCAGATGCTGCCCGACGACGACGGCGCGGCGGCGGCGGTGCTGCACCTGACGCTGCGCCATGCGGTCGCGAGCCGCTTGCCGGTGCTGGTGGTCACCACCGCCGAACTCGCGCCGCTGGCCCACGAAGTGGTGGCCACGCGCGACGTGATCGTGGTGCCGAGCGCGGCCCCGGTGCGCGGTCGCGGCATGGGCGACTCGATCGCCGCGGGCGTCGTGGCGCGCGCCGACGCGACCGGCTGGCTGCTGCTGCCGGGCGACATGCCGCGCGTGCAGCCGGCCACCATTGCCGCGGTGGCGCGCGGCCTGGACGGCCACCCGGTGGCATTTGCGCAGCACCAGGGCCGGCGCGGCCACCCGGTGGCCTTCTCGCCCGAGATGTACTCGGAGCTCGCCGGCCTGACCGGCGACGAAGGCGCGCGCCGCCTGGTGGCGCGCTACCCGGCGTGCGCCGTGGACGTGGACGACCCTGGCGTGCTGATCGACATCGACACCACGCAGGACCTGGACGAGCTGCGCAACGGCGTCGACAGCGGCTTCAAGCCCTCCGCCTTCTCCTCTCCGCTGTATTGAGTTGACCCAGCACGCGCCGCAGAACCGGCTCCGCCGGGCTGCTGGCGTGGCCCCCTTGAGGAGGAGCGGCGAAGCCGCAACGGGGGTGGGTCAAGCCAGCCCGTGCTTGCGGGTCAGTGCCATCAGGCGCTCGATCTCGCGGTCGCGCACGCCGCGCTCGGCCAGGCACTGGGCGGTGGCCACCAGGTATTCGAGCGTGGTGCCGTACTTGCCGCGCGCGTGGCGCAGGATCTCGATCATCTGGTGCTCGGGCAGGCGGCCGGTGTGCTGCGGGCTCTTGCGGCTGAGCGTGAAGGCCAGCGCCTGCACCTCGCCCTGCGCCGTACGGCAGGCGAGCCAGCGCGGGTCGTACACGCCGGTGGGCATCTCGCGCTGCCACAGCGACTCGAGCACCGCGGGCGCGGCATCGCGCCGGACGCGGAACACGCCGCCGTGGCAGGAGCCGCCGGGCAGCATCGCGAACACCAGGCCGGGCCGCTCGGGCGTGCCGCGGTTGATGCGCGAGGCCATGCGCAGCGCGCGGTGCCAGCCGTGGACGAAGGCGGGGCGGTGCTCGTCGTAGTGGAATTCGGGGCGCCACAGCAGCGAGGCGTAGCCGAAGACCCACAAATCGCCGCGCCCGCCCCACTCGCGCCGGGTGCGCAACAGCAGCACCTGCGGGTCGCGCAGGGGCTTGACGCGGGTGGGGCCTTCTGGCGCCGGCTCGGCGGGCGAGTCCATCAGGCTGCAATCATGGCATCGCCGCGCCGTCCGATTGTTTTGACGATGTAACCAGATTACGACAAAATTCCGGCACAGGTTACATCGCCGTTCGCTACCGTCCGCCCATGAAGCCCGCCGTCCTCGAGATCACCCAGCGCATCCGCGAGCGCAGCGCCGCGGCCCGCTCTGCCTACCTGGCCCGCATCGACAAGCTGGCCGGCCGCGCGCGCGGCAGCGAGCGCATGGGGTGCGCCAACGTGGCGCACGCCTTCGCGGCGCTGCCGGCCAACGACAAGTTCAAGGTGGTCGCCGAGCGCGCGCCGCACATCGGCGTGGTGACGGCCTACAACGACATGCTGTCGGCGCACCAGCCCTACGAGGGCTTCCCGGCCGTGATCCGCGACGCGGCGCGCGCGCTCGGCGCCACGGTGCAGGTGGCCGGCGGCGTGCCGGCGATGTGCGACGGCGTGACGCAGGGCCTGCCGGGCATGGAGCTCTCGCTGTTCTCGCGCGACACCATCGCGATGGGCACCGCGATCGCGCTCACGCACGACGTGTTCGACGCCGCGCTGCTGCTGGGCGTGTGCGACAAGATCGTGCCGGGCCTGCTGATCGGCGCGCTGCACTTCGGGCATCTGCCTTGCGTGTTCGTGCCCGCGGGGCCGATGAGCACCGGCCTGTCGAACAATGAGAAGGCCAAGGTGCGCGAGAAGCACGCGGCCGGCGAGGTGGGGCGCGACGCGCTGCTCGAGGCCGAGAGCAAGGCGTATCACGGCGCGGGCACCTGCACCTTCTACGGCACGGCCAACAGCAACCAGATGCTGCTGGAAGCCATGGGCCTGCACGTGCCGGGCAGTGCCTTCGTGCACCCGCACGCGCCGCTGCGCGAGGCGCTGACGCGCGAGGCGGTGCGCACGGTGCTCGGCATCACGCAGCGCACCGAGCGCTTCACGCCGATCGGGCGCCTGGTCGACGAGCGCAGCATCGTCAACGCGATGATCGCGCTGCTGGCCACCGGCGGCTCGACCAACCACTTGATCCATTGGGTGGCGGTGGCGCGCGCCGCCGGCATCACGATCGACTGGACCGATTTCGCCGACCTGTCGGCCGCGGTGCCGCTGCTGGCACGCGTGTACCCCAACGGCAGCGCGGACGTGAACCAGTTCCAGGCCGCGGGCGGCCCCGGCTTCGTGCTGCGCGAGCTGCTCGACGGCGGCTGGCTGCATGGCGACGCGGCCACGGTCAGCGAGCGCGGCCTCGCGGCCTACGGCAGCGTGCCGGCGCTCGAAGGCGAACGCCTCGCGTGGTTCGCGCTGCCGCGCGACAGCGGCGACGAGGGCATCGTGAGAACGGCGTCGCGCGCGTTCTCGCCCAGCGGCGGGCTCAAGCTGCTGCAGGGCAACCTGGGGCGCGCGGTGATCAAGACCAGCGCCGTGCCGGAAGACCGCTGGGTGATCGAGGCGCCGGCGCGCGTGTTCGACAGCCAGGAGGCGCTGCTGGCCGCGTTCAAGGCCGGCGAGCTGGAGTGCGACGTGGTGTGCGTGGTGCGCTTCCAGGGCCCGCGCGCCAACGGCATGCCCGAGCTCCACAAGCTCACGCCGTCGCTCGCGGTGCTGCAGGGCAAGGGCTTCAAGGTGGCGCTGGTGACCGACGGGCGCATGAGCGGCGCGTCGGGCAAGGTGCCCGCGGCGATCCACGTCAGCCCCGAAGCGCTGGCGGGCGGGCCGCTGGCCAAGGTGCGCGACGGCGACCGCGTGCGGCTCGACGCGGTGCAGGGCACGCTCGACGTGCTCGAGAGCGACGCCAACTGGGCGGCGCGCACGGCCGCGCACATCACCCCGGCGCACGCCGAGGACAACGCGCACGGCCTCGGCCGCGAGCTGTTCGGCGGCATGCGGAAGAACGTGACGAGCGCGGAGGAAGGCGCCGTGACCTGGCTTTGAACGGGAACCCATGACCATCAAGACCACCCTCGACCTCGTGGCCTTCGGGCCGGTCATTCCCGTGATCGTGCTCGACCGCGTCGAGCAGGCGGTGCCGTTGGCGCGCGCGCTCGTGGAAGGCGGCGTGCGCGTGCTCGAGGTGACGTTGCGCACACCGGCCGCGCTGGCGTGCATCGAGGCCATCGCGCGCGACGTGCCCGAGGCCGTGCTCGGCGCCGGCACGCTGCGCAGCGCCGACGACGTGCGCGCGGCGAAGGATGCCGGCTGCGTGTTCGGCGTCAGCCCCGGCTACACGCGCGCGATCGGCGTGGCCTGCCAGGCGGCGCGGCTGCCCCTGCTGCCCGGCGTGGCCACACCCGCGGAGGTGATGGCGGCCAACGACGACGGCCTCACGTTCCTGAAGTTCTTCCCCGCCACCGCGGCCGGCGGCATCCCGATGCTCAAGGCCCTGCACGGCCCGTTTCCCGACGTGGTGTTCTGCCCCACCGGCGGCATCACGGCCGAGACCGCGCCGCAGTTCCTGGCCCTGCCCAACGTGAAGGTCTGCGGCGGCTCGTGGCTGACGCCGGCCGACGCGGTGGCCGCCGGCGACTGGGCGCGCATCACCGCGCTGGCGAAGGCGACGGCCGCGCTGCGCTAGGCGCTGCGTGCCGGCGCGGCCGCCGGGCGCAGCAGGCGCAGCGTGACGACGCAGGCCACCAGCACCACCACGGTAGCAAGGCCGGCGCTGGCCTGCAGCGCGTCGACGAAGGCCGCGCGCGCGGCTTCCAGCAGCGCCTGGCCTTCAGGCGCCGGCAGGCGCGACGCGGCGTCGAGCGCCCCGCCGAGTGTGGCCAGGGCTTCCGCCGGCGCGTCGGGCACGCCGGCCGCGTCGCCCAGGCGGTGCCGGTACAGCGCCATGCCCAGGCTGCCGAAGATGGCGATGCCGCAGGCGCCGCTGAACTCCGAGGCGGTCTCGGACAGTGCCGACGCTGCGCCGGCGCGCTCGGGCGGCGCGGAGGTGATGATGATCTCGTTGCCCAGCGTGAACACCGGCGCCATGCCCAGGCTCATCACCACGGTGGAGACGATCAGCAGCGCGAGGTTGGCGCCTGGGCTGGGCAGGTCCGCGAACACCAGCAGCGCGTAGCCGAAGGCGGCCACCAGCAGCCCGCCCACCATCACCTGCAGGGCGCCGACGCGGCGCGTGAGCCGCGGCGCGAGCAGCGAGCCGACCACGAAGGCCAGCGCCCAGGGCACGGTGGCCAAGCCCGCCTTCAGCGGCGACAGGCCGAGCACCAGTTGCAGGTACTGCGTGATGAAGATGTAGACGCCGAACATCGCCAGCGAGGTGAGCCCGTAGGCGGCGATCGTGGCGGCGAAGCGCGGGCGGCGGAACAGCGACATGTCCAGCAGCGGGTAGGTCAGGTGCGCCTGCCGGCGCACGAAGAGCGTGCCCACGGCCAGGCCGGCGAGCACAAAGGCCGCCGCGGTCCATGACGGCCCATGCTCGGCCAGCTGCTTGAGGCCGAAGATGAGCGACAGCACCGCGGCCAGCGACTGGGCGACGCTGGCGAGGTCGACCGTGCCGGCGTTCGGATCGCGGTACTCGGGCAGCAGGCGCGGGCCGACGAGCAGCAGCAGGGCCATCACCGGCACCGCGACGAGAAACACCGAGCCCCACCAGAAGTACTGCAGCAGCACGCCGCCGACCAGCGGGCCGAGCGCACCGCCGAGCGAGAAGCTGGCGATCCAGACGCCGATCGCGAACTGGCGCTGGTGCTCGTCGTGGAACATGTTGCGGATCAGGCTCATCGTCGAAGGCGCGAGCGTGGCGCCGGCCACGCCCAGCAGCGCGCGCATCGCGATCAGCATCGCGGCGCTGTCGGCGAAGGCCGCGACGATGGAGGCGGCGCCGAAGGCCGCGCCGCCGATCAGCAGCAGCTTGCGCCGGCCGATGCGGTCGCCCAGCGTGCCCATCGTGATCAGGAAGCCGGCCACCAGGAAGCCGTATACGTCGACGATCCACAGCAACTGGCTGGCCGTGGGGTCGAGTTCGGCGCTGATGGCGGGCAGGGCCAGGTTCAGCACGGTCAGGTCCATCGCATAGACCATGCAGGGCAG
>DATLIE010000037.1:0-4044 GCA_035539635.1 Burkholderiaceae bacterium | reverse complement strand
GATGCCACGGGGGGAGGGCATGAGGATTGAATTCGCGTTAGTAGAATGGATTCGACAATAGCAAACTTCGGCGCTAGACTCCAGCCCATGAGCACAAGTCCCACCAAAGCCTTTGCCTCGCAGGCCGACCTGGAAGAGAAGCAGGTCACCTTCGAACAACTCTCCGAGCACGCCTGGGCCTACACCGCCGAGGGGGACCCCAACACCGGCATCGTGATCGGCGACGACGCGGTGCTGGTGGCCGACACGCAGGCCACTCCGGCGATGGCCGCCGACGTGATCCGCCGCATCCGCGAGGTGACCGACAAGCCGATCAAGTACGTGGTGCTGACGCACTACCACGCGGTGCGCGTGCTCGGCGCGGCGGCCTACCAGCCGCAGCAGATCTTCGCCAGCCAGGACACGCTCGACCTGATCGTCGAGCGCGGCGAGCAGGACAAGGCGAGCGAGATCGGCCGCTTCCCGCGCCTGTTCCGCAACGTCGAGACGGTGCCCGCGGGCCTCACCTGGCCGACCATCACCTTCAGCGGCAAGCTCACGCTGCGCATGGGCAAGCTGGAAGTGCAGTTGCTTCAGCTCGGCCGCGGCCACACCAAGGGCGACACCGTGGTCTGGCTGCCCGGCGAGCGCACGCTGCTCTCGGGTGACCTGGTCGAGTTCGACGCCACGCCCTATGCCGGCGATGCGTATTTCAGCGACTGGCCCAAGACGCTCGACAACTTGGCCGCGCTCAAGCCGCTGGCGCTCGTGCCCGGCCGCGGCCCGGCCTTGAAGGGCGAGGCCCAGGTGCAGCGCGGCCTGGAAGTCACCAAGGCCTTCGTCAGCGACGTGTACGCCAGCGTCAAGGCCGGCGCCGCCGCGGGCAAGAGCCTGAATGCCGTCTACCGCGAGACCTACGACAAGCTCAAGCCCAAGTACGGCTCGTGGGTCATCTTCGACCACTGCATGCCCTTCGACGTGACGCGAGCCTACGACGAGGCCACGCAGTACCGCGACCCGCGCATCTGGACGGCCGAGCGCGACATCGAGATGTGGAAGTCCCTGGAAGGTTGAACGACATGGCACTCCTGCAACGCATCCACCACGTCGCCTATCGCTGCCGCGACGCCAAGCAGACGGTCGAGTGGTACCGCAAGCACCTGGGCATGGACTTCGTGCTCGCGATCGCCGAGGACAACGTGCCCTCCACCGGCGCGCCCGACCCCTACATGCACGTCTTCCTCGACGCGGGGCAGGGCAACGTGCTCGCCTTCTTCGAGCTGCCGAACTCGCCTGAGATGGGCCGCGACGGCAACACGCCCGAGTGGGTGCAGCACATCGCGTTCAAGGTCGGCAGCATGGATGAGCTGCTCACGGCCAAGGCCAGGCTGCAGGGCGCCGGCATCGAGGTCATCGGCCCGACCGAGCACACGATCTTCAAGTCGATCTACTTCTTCGACCCCAATGGCCACCGCCTCGAACTCGCCGTGGACACGGCCACGCCGCAGATGAACGCCGAGCTCGATAAGGTGAAGTGGGAGATGCTCGAAGAGTGGAGCAAGACCAAGCGCGCGCCCAAGCACGCCGCCTGGATGCACGAGAAGCACTGAGTTCGCAAGCGGCTCGCCCGTGCTCTCCACCTACACCTGGCCGCGCTACGCGTACCGCCGTGCGCCGGAGCTCGGCGCGAGCGGAGAGCGGAGCGTGCCGCTGGTGATTGTCGGCGCCGGCCCGGTGGGCCTCGCCGCAGCGATCGACGCCGCGCAGCGCGGCCTCGCCGTGATCGTGCTCGACGACGACAACACGGTGTCGGTCGGCTCGCGCGGCGTCTGCTACGCCAAACGCACGCTCGAGATCCTCGACCGTCTGGGCCTCGGCCAGCGTGTCGTCGACAAGGGCGTCACCTGGAACGTGGGCCGCACCTTCCACGGTGAGCGCGAGGTGTTCAGCTTCGACCTGTTGCCCGAGGCCGGCCATCACCGCCCGGGCATGGTGAACCTGCAGCAGTACCACCTCGAGCAGTACCTCGTGGAGCGTGCGCAGCAGCTCGATGCGATCGACCTGCGCTGGCAGCACAAGCTGGTCAAGGTGAAACCCAGCGACGACGGCGTCATCCTCGACATCGACACCGCCGACGGCCCCTACACGCTGCGCGCCGACTGGCTGATCGCCGCCGACGGCACGCGCAGCACCGTGCGGCGCCAGCTGGGCCTTGACATCGAGGGCCATGTGTTCCAGGACCGGTTCCTGATCGCCGACGTGGTGCTGCACGGCGAACCCTTCCCGCTCGAGCGCACCGAGCGCCGCTTCTGGTTCGCGCCCAAGTTCCACGCCGGCGAGAGCGCACTGCTGCACCGCCAGGCCGACGACGTGTGGCGCTTCGACTTCCAGCTCGGCTGGGACGCCGACCCCGAAGCCGAGAAGGAGCCCGGGCGCGTCACCGCCCGCGTGCGCGCCGCGCTCGACCAGCAGGGCTTCGAGCACATCGGCTTCGAGCTCGAATGGGTCAGCGTCTACACCTTCCAGTGCCGGCGCATGGCGAGCTTCCGCCACGGCCGCGTGCTCTTCGTCGGCGACAGTGCGCACCAGGTCTCGCCCTTCGGCGCGCGCGGCGCCAACTCGGGCGTGCAGGACGCCGACAACCTGCTGTGGAAGTTGAAGCTCGTGATCGATGGCGCGGCGCCCGCGTCGCTGCTCGACAGCTACAGCGCCGAGCGCGTGGCCGCAGCCGATGAGAACATCCTCAACTCCTCGCGCAGCACCGACTTCATGACGCCCAAGAGCCGCGCCGCGCGCGTGCTGCGCGACGCGGTGCTGTCACTGGCCGACGAGGTGCCCGCCGGCCGTGCGCTCGTCAACAGCGGGCGCCTGTCGGTGCCCACCTGGCTCGTCGACTCGCCGCTGAACACGCCCGACGCGCAGGTGTTCGAAGGTTGGATGCTGCCCGGCGCGCCGATGGACGACGCACCCGTGCGCGGACCGCAGGGCGAGGGCTGGCTGCTGCCGCTGGTGGCCGAGGCCAACGGCTTCGTGCTGCTGCACTTCGGCCGAGCCGAAGAGGCCACGCGGCGCGCCGCGCGCGAACTCGGCCTCACGCTCGTGGCGCTGCTCGACACTGCTGACCCCGAGCCGCAGGCCGTGCACGACGCGCAGGGCCTGGCCGCGCGCCGCTACGACGCCCGCCCCGGCACCTGCTACCTGATCCGCCCGGACCAGCATGTGGCCGCGCGCTGGCGCCGCTTCGAGCCCGCGGGCGTGGCCGCGGCGCTCGCGCGCGCGAGTGGCCGCTGAAGGACTGAAAGGCCGAAGCCATGCCGCTCAACGTGCAACCCAACTTCGCCGAGCCGGGACAGCGCGCGCGCTGGGCCTACACCCCCGGCGACGCCTTCTACGACACGCTGATCAAGGCCCACGCGGGCCTGACCGACGGGCAGAGCGAGCTGCTCAGCGCACGCCTGATCCTCCTGCTGGCCAACCACGTGGGCGACCTCGCGGTACTGCGCGAGGCGATCGCGCTGGCGCGCGAAGGCGTCGCGCCGCACGAGGTGGACAGCACCACCGCGCCGACGCTCTAGCGCGCCGCGCGCCGCGCCGGTTCAGCGCACGGCCGCCCAGCCGACCTGCCCGCTGGTCTGCGGGTGGCGGTAGATCGTGTCATTGAGGAAGCGCGCCACCTCGGTCACGTCCGCGTCGCTCCAGTCCAGGCGCGCGGTGGCCTGCCAGCGTTGCACCTGGGCCTTCAGGCTCGGCCAGTCGGTGGCCAGTTTCCTGTCGCGCCAGTGCATCTGCGTCGTGTGGCAGGCCACGCAATGCGTGGTGTAGAGAAGTTCGCCACGGCTGGGCGCGCGCTCCTGGGCCGGGGCGGCGCTGCACCACAGGGCCGCTGCAACGGCCAGGGCCTGCACGGCGTGACGGCGGGCGGGGTTCATGGGGCCCTTGTACCGGAACCGCCGCGCGCGGAGTCGACACGGATCAAGCTTTGCATCGGTCGCGCCACCCAGAATGGGCCCATGCGGTGCTGGCGTGTTGTCGGACTCCTGTGCCTGGCGTGGGCGGCTGGCCCGG
>DATLIE010000036.1:0-8064 GCA_035539635.1 Burkholderiaceae bacterium | reverse complement strand
ATCGAGGGCACGCCGCGCGGCCAGATCGAAGCGGCGCGCAGCCTGGCGCTGAGCGAGACGCAGGTCTTCGTGCGCGTGGTACTGCCGCCGGCGCTGGCCCGCGTGTGGCCGGCGATGACGAGCCAGATCGTGATCGTGATGCTCGGCTCGGCGGTGTGCGGGCAGATCGCGGCGCAGGAGCTGAGCTACTACGCCAACCTGATCCAGAGCCGCAACTTCCGGGCGTTCGAGGCCTTCATCGTGGCCACGCTGATCTACCTCGGCCTGTCGGTCGCGGTGCGGCAGCTGCTGAACTGGGCCGGGCCGAAGCTGATCTTCGGCCGCGTGCCCTCCCAAGGACGCTGAGCCATGGTCGAGTTCAGCCTGTGGGACATCTTTCGCAACCTGCTGCTGGCGGGGCGCTGGACCGTGGCGCTGTCGCTGATCGCCTTCGTGGGTGGCGCGGCCGTCGGCTTGGCACTGCTGCTCGCGCGCCTGGCCAAGCTGCCGGGTGCGCAGCGCGGCGTGTCGCTGTACGTGCAACTCTTCCAGGGCACGCCGCTGCTGATGCAGCTCTTCCTCGCCTACTTCGGGCTCGCGCTGCTCGGCTTCGAGGTGTCGGCGTGGCTGGCCGCCAGCGTCGCGCTCACGCTCTACGCGAGCGCCTTCCTGGCCGAGATCTGGCGCGGCTGTGTCGACGCGATCCCGAAGGGCCAGTGGGAGGCGGCCGACAGCCTGGCGCTGAACTTCCGCGAAAAGATGCGCCACGTGATCGGGCCCCAAGCGCTGCGCATCGCGATCGCCCCCACCGTCGGCTTTCTGGTGCAGGTGATCAAGGGCACCGCGCTGGCCTCGGTGATCGGCTTCATCGAGCTCACCAAGGCCGGCACGATGATCAGCAACGCCACCTTCAAACCCTTCACCGTCTACGCCTGCGTGGCGCTGATGTACTTCGCGCTGTGCTGGCCGGTGTCGGCCTACAGCCGCCACCTCGAAAGGAAACTGCGCCGTGGCTGACACGATCGTCAACATCGTCGGCCTGCGCAAGCGCTATGGCGACAACGAGGTCCTCAAGGGCATCGACCTCGACGTGAAGCGCGGCGAGGTGGTCGCGATCATCGGCAAGAGCGGCTCGGGCAAGAGCACGCTGCTGCGTTGCATCAACGGCCTCGAGCAGTTCCAGGAGGGCGCGCTCGAGGTCGACGCCCAGCCGCTCAAGCATGGTGATGCGAAGGCGATGCGTGCGCTGCGCCAGCACGTGGGCATGATCTTCCAGAGCTTCAACCTGTTCCCGCACCTGACGGTGGGCCGCAACGTGATGCTGGCGCCGACGCTGGTGAAGCAGAAGGGCGCCGCCGACACCGAGGCCAAGGCGCGCAAGCTGCTCGAGCGCGTGGGCCTGGCCGAGAAGTTCGACGCCTGGCCAGACCAGCTCTCCGGCGGCCAGCAGCAGCGCGTGGCGATCGCGCGCGCGCTGGCGATGGAGCCGAGCGTGATGCTGTGCGACGAGATCACCTCGGCGCTCGACCCCGAGCTGGTCGGCGAAGTGCTGAAGGTGGTGGAGAGCCTGGCGGTCGACGGCATGACGCTGATGATGGTCACGCACGAGATGAACTTCGCACGCAAGGTGGCCGACCGCGTGGTGTTCATGCACGCCGGGCGCATCCACGAGATGGGGCCGCCCGATGAGCTGTTCGGCGCCCCGCAAACACCCGAATTGAAGCAGTTCCTGTCGGCGCTGCACTAGCGCGCGACTGGCCCGCCCCGCGTCAGGCGACCGCGCGCGACGCGGCCACGCTCCACACCGCGCCGCCGCAACTCTTCTCGAGCTCGCGGCAGCCGTCGACGATCTTGATCGCGTGGTCATCGTCGCTCTCGATCACACGCGCGACGATCTCGGGCCAGGGCAGCACCGCCAGCGGCGGCCGCACCCCGTCGTGCAGCGGCCGCGTGGCCCAGCCGGCGAGCCAGGCGCGCGCGTAATGCGCGAGCGCGGCCCGCCGCTCGGCCTCACCGTCGAACCAGGGCAGCAGCACCTGCATCGCGTGCGCGCTGGTCACCAGGTGCAGCACGGTGAAGTCGGCGCCGGCGGCGTAGCGTTCGGCGGCCAGGTGCGCCAGGCGCGGCAGCGTGCTGCGCAGGTCCACGTGCAAGCGGTCGGCCGCCGGCGCGAAGCGCGGGTGCGCGGCCGCCGAGGCCATGCGCTGCGAGATCAGTGCCGCCTCGGGCAGGTCGTCGGCGAAGTCGAACGACGCGAGCAGCAGGGCCGGGTCGACCACGCTGCCCGACGGCGGCGGCTCACCGAGCGGGAACCAGCGGCAGGCCCAGTAGGCGAGCGCATCGGCGAGTTCGTCGGCGTGGTTGGCGGCCACCGCGTACGCGACGCGGATCGGCCCGTGGAAGGCCGCGGCGCCCACGCCGGCCATCAGCCCCGGCAGCGCCTGGTGCAGCACGTCGGCCGGCCCTTCGTGCTGCATCCAGTCGCGAAACAGCCCGCGGTAGATCGGCCAGGCGCCCGGCCGGCCGAGTTGCGCGCGCCAGGCGTCGCCGGCGGGCCAGGGCGCCACCGCCGGCGCCGCATGCAGGCGCCGTGCATAGCGCGTGGCAAATTCGGCCAGGCGCTCGTCGCTCGCGCCCAGGCGCGCCAGCGCGACCAGCGCCATCGGCAGGTGGTTCGACAGGCTGGCGCCGTACTCGGCGTCGAAGCGGGCGGCCTGGACGAGCCGCTCGCGCAGCGCAGGGGAAGGAACAAAGCTCATGGGCAGGTGCAGAAACGACGAAGGCAGGGACTTGCGGCCCCTGCCTTCGTAGGAGAGAGGTCGAAGCGGATTACTTCTTCTTCTCTTCCTTCTTGGCTTCTTCCTTCTTGGCCGGAGCGGCGCTGGCCGCGGCGGCGGCCGGCTTGGCGGCGTCCTTCTTGGCCTCTTCCTTCTTCGGCTCTTCCTTCTTGGCCGGCGCCGGTGCGGCGTGCGAGGCGGCGAAGGCGGGGGCGCCAACGAGGCCGAGGGCCACGACGAGGGCGGTCAGGAGCTTGCTCATGAAATCTTCCTTGCTTGAATGAATTTGGAGGGGGTCAGGGGGATCGATACTGCCGCCCCACACAGCCTCCTGCCGGCGCGGCGACGCGAGACGATAGCGCAGCCGCCGGCCGCGATGTAACAGGGCTTGCACGGAGGCGCGGGGGCTCCAGGGGGCCTGGCCGCTTGCGCTAGGTAACATCCGGCGCTGGTGGCCGCGATGGTCACCGGGGTACTTCGTCCACCCTCCACCTCACCCTTCACCACCGCGCCTTGCCCCGTCTTCGACGCCTTGCCGGCCTGACGCTCCTGCCGGCCAGCCTGTTACTGGTTGCCGCGCCGTCCCTGGCCGCCCCCTACAAGCCAAGCTCCGATGCCCAGGTGCTCGAGCGCGTGAGCGCGCGCGCGTCGGACCCGCGCTCGCGCGACATCGAAAACCTGCGCGAAGCCTGGCAGCGGGACCCGCGCAACCCCGACACCGCCGTGCGCCTGGCGCGGCGCTGGTTCGATGAAGCGCTGGCGCAGGGCGACCCACGTTACGTGGGCCACGCCCAGGCCGCGCTCGGCCCCTGGTGGAGCGAGCCGGCGCCGCCGGTGGCGGTGCGCGTGCAGCGCGCCAAGCTGCTGCAGTACGGGCACCGCTTCGACGAGGCGCTGGCCGACCTCACAGCCGTGGTCGAAGCCGACGCGGGCAACGCCGAGGCCTGGGCCAGCGCCGCGGCGATCCGCATGGTGCGCGCCGACTACGCGGGCGCGCGGCGCGACTGCCAGGCGCTCGCGCCGCTGACCACGCCGCTGATCGCGGTGGCCTGCGCCGCCTACGCCGACTCGATGAGCGGCAAGATCGACGAAGCGGCGCGCGCGCTCGAAGGCGCGCTGGCCGCCGCGCCCACCGACACCTCGGCAGAAGAACGGCTGTGGGTGCTGACGCGCCAGGCCGAGATCGAGGAGCGGCGCGGCAGCGACGTGGCCGCCGAGTCCGCGTTCCGCGCTGCGCTCGCGCTCGGCCTGCCCGACGTGTACCTGCTCTCGGCCTACGCCGACTTCCTGCTCGACCGCGGCCGTGCCGGCGAGGCCCTGACCCTGCTGACCACGCCGCGCGGCGGCGCGCAGGACGCGGCGCGCGCCGACGTGCTGCTGCTGCGCCTGGCGCTCGCCGCCAAGGCCACGAATGACCGCCGCGCCGCGACGTGGACGCGCGAACTGCAGGCGCGCTTCGAGGCCGCGCGGGCCCGCGGCGACACCACCCATGAGAAGGAAGAGTCGCGCTTCGCGCTCGCGCTGCAGGGCGATGCCAAGCGTGCCGTGGCGCTCGCGCGCAGCAACTTCGAGGTGCAGCGCGAGGCGGCCGATGCGCGCGCGCTGATGGAGGCTGCACTCGCCGCGCGCGACGCGGCCGCGGCCGAACCGGCGCTGAAATGGCTGCAGGACCATGGCGTGCAGGGCATCGTGCTGCGCCGGCTCGAACAGCGGCTCGGGGCATTGAAGTGATGCGCGTGCTTGCCGCCGTGCTGCTCGCGCTGGCCGCGCTCGGCGCGGTGCGCCCCGCGCTCGCCCACAAGCCCTCCGACAGCTACCTGACGCTCGAGGCCAAGGGCGAGACCGTGACCGGGCGCTGGGACATCGCGCTGCGCGACCTCGACTTCGCGCTGCGCCTGGACGCCAACGGCAACGGCGAAATCACCTGGGGCGAGGTGCGCGCGCGCCACGCCGACATCGCGGCCTACGCGAGCGCGCGCCTGACCGTGCTGGGCGACAGCACGGCCTGCCCGATCACGGTGGGCGAGCAGCTGATCGACGAGCACACTGACGGCGCCTACTCGGTGCTGCCGCTCACGCTGCGCTGTGACACGCCGGACGATGCCGCACCGCAGCGCCTGTCGGTCGCCTACATGCTGTTCGCCGACCTCGACCCGCAGCACCGCGGCCTGCTCAAGCTGAGCGCGCACGGCCGCACGCGAACCGCCGTGCTGGTGCCGAACGCGCCGCCGCAGCCGTTCGACCTCGGCGTGGCGGACCGCTGGGCGCAGTTCACCGACTACGTGCGCGAAGGCGTCTGGCACATCTGGATCGGCTTCGACCACATCCTGTTCCTGCTTTCGTTGCTGCTGCCTTCGGTGCTCGCCTGGCGGGCGGCGCGCCCGCACTGGCAGGCCGTCGAGCGCGCCGGCGAGGCCTTCTGGGGCGTGTTCAAGGTCGTCACCGCGTTCACGCTGGCGCACTCGATCACGCTGTCGCTCGCGGTGCTGGGCGTGATCGAGCTGCCGTCGCGGCTGGTGGAATCGGTGATCGCCGCGTCGGTGATGGCTGCGGCGCTGAACAACGTCTGGCCGCGCGTGATCGCTCGCCTGTGGATGGTGGCCTTCGGCTTCGGCCTCGTGCACGGCTTCGGTTTCGCCAGCGTGCTCGCCGACCTGGGGCTGCCCGCCGACGCCCTGGCCCTGGCCCTGGTGGGCTTCAACGTCGGCGTCGAGCTCGGCCAGCTGGCCATCGTGCTCGTGTTCCTGCCGCTGGCCTTTGCGCTGCGGCGCACGGCCTTCTACCGGCGCTGGGTGATGGTGGCCGGCTCGCTCTTCATCGCGCTGCTGGCGCTCGCCTGGTTCGTCGAGCGCGCGTTCGGCGTGAAGCTGCTCGGCCTCTAGTCGCTAGCGTGCGACCTCGAAGGCGTAGGTGATGAACTGGCTCTCCCAGCGCGTCGGGTCGCTCGCCGACAGGCGCAGGTCGGTGCCGCGCAGCAGCCAGCGGCCGGGCAGCGGCAGGCGGGCGCGGATGCGGCCCTCGGCGTCGGTGCGGTGCCACAGGCCGACCGGGCTGCGCTCGTTGACCAGCTCGACGGGGAAGTCCGCCAGCGGCCGGCCCTCGCGCAGCACCTGGAACGTGGCTTCGCTGCCGACCGCGAGCGCCCCCGTCGGCGCCTGGCGAAGCACGTCCATCGCGGTGCCGGTCGGCGTGGGTGACGCGCTCGCACCGTCGATGCGTGCGCTCTTGGTGTAGCGCTCGATGAAGGGCAGGCCGCGCGCGCGCAGGCCGGCCCAGGCCGCGAGCACCGCGGCGCCCGGGCGGATCTCCTTGAAGTAGACCTCGATCTTGTCGGCCGGCAGTTCGAACTCGAAAGGGTCGAGCTGCAGCCAGCAGGTGAGCGTCGCGCGCTCGCCGCTGGCCGCGCGCAGCAGCGTCGTGGTGTCGGTGTAGCGCAGCGGCTCCAAGGGCAGCGCCGCACCGTCGCCGCTGCGGCAGCCGCGGCGCGCGAGGTACTGGCGGTCCACCGCCAGCTCGAACACCGGGAAGCGGTTGCCGGTGCCCAGCGCGAATACCGTCTCGTTCGGATTCGACGCGCCCAGCGGCGCGAACCAGGTGTCGTGGGCCGCGGCGCCGCCCGTGGCGACGGCCAGCGCCGCGGCGAGCAGCAGTCGTGCGGGCATGCCGCGTTCTACGCGCGCGCCGGGCCGGCGGATGCCAGCGCGCGCTCGAGCGCGTCGATGAACATCTTCGCCACGGGGAAGCCGGCCTGGTCGGCGATCTCCTGGAAGCAGGTCGGGCTGGTGACGTTGATCTCGGTCAGCGAGTCGCCGATCACGTCCAGACCGACGAGCAGCAGCCCGCGCGCAGCGAGGATCGGGCCGAGCGTCGACGCGATCTCGCGGTCGCGTGCCGACAACGGCTGCGCGACGCCCTTGCCGCCGACGGCCAGGTTGCCGCGGATCTCGCTGCCCTGCGGGATGCGCGCCAGCGAGTAAGGCACCGGCTCGCCGCCGATGACCAGGATGCGCTTGTCGCCCTGCGCGATCTCGGGCAGGTACTTCTGCACCATCAGCGTCGCGGCGCCCTGCTGGTTCAGCGTCTCGATGATCGAACCGAGGTTCAGGCCGTCGGGGCCGACGCGGAAGATGCCCATGCCGCCCATGCCGTCGAGCGGCTTCAGGATGATGTCGCGGTGCTCGGCGTGGAAGGCGCGCACCGCGGCGGCGTCGCGCGTGACGATCGTGGGCCCGATGAACTGCGGAAACTCGAGGATCGCGAGCTTTTCCGGGTGGTCGCGCAGCGCGGCGGGCTTGTTGAACACGCGCGCGCCCTCGCGTTCGGCCTGCTGCAGCAGGTGCGTGGCGTAGAAGTACTCGCTGTCGAAGGGCGGGTCCTTGCGCATCAGCACCGCACCGGCGTCGGCCAGCGCGAGCTCGCGCGTCGCTTCGACCGTGTACCAGTCGTGCGCGTCGCCGGTGAGCGCGATGCGACGCGCGCCCGTGGCGGTGACGCGGCCGCCGCGCCACCACACGACCTGGCGCGGCTCGCAGACCCAGATCGCATGGCCGCGTGCCGCGGCCTCGCGCATCATCGCGAAGGTGGAGTCCTTGTAGGTCTTGAACGACT
Organism: Burkholderiaceae bacterium; assembly: GCA_035539635.1. Classification (GTDB taxonomy): domain Bacteria; phylum Pseudomonadota; class Gammaproteobacteria; order Burkholderiales; family Burkholderiaceae_C; genus CADEEN01. The sequence goes on along the minus strand of DATLIE010000036.1, from coordinate 700 downwards.
CGAGCGGGTCGGCGACGAAAAGCAGGTCCATTCAACGGGCTCCTTGGGGACGCCAGTGTTGCACCAGCAGCGCGATCGTGCCGGCGACCACGCCCCAAAAGGCCGAGCCGATGCCGGCCATCGACACGCCCGACAGCGTGACGAGGAAGGTGAGGATCGCGGCATCGCGATGGCGCTCGTCCTTCAGCGCCGAGGCCAGGCCACCGGCGATCGTGCCCAGCAGCGCCAGGCCCGCCACCGCGAACACCAGCTCACGCGGGAAGGCCTGCAGCGCGCCGACGACCGCGCCGCCGGCCAGGCCGATAGCGAGGTAGAACACACCCGCCATGACCGCGGCGGTGTAGCGCCGGGCCGGGTCCTCGTGTGCCTCGCGGCCCATGCAGATGGCGGCGGTGATCGCCGCGAGGTTGAAGGCGAAACCGCCGAAAGGCGCGAGCAGCAGCGTCGCGGCCCCGGTGGCGGTGATGGCCGGCGACACCGGCGCGGTGTAGCCGGCGGCGCGCTGGGCCGCGACACCGGGCAGGTTCTGCGAGGCCATCGTGATGACGAACAGCGGCAGCGCCAGCCCGATGAAGGCGCCGAGGCTGAACACCGGCGCGGTCCACACCGGCCAGGCCATTTCGAACGCGATGCGGTCCCACTGCATGCGGCCCTGCGCCACGGCGATCAGCATGCCCACCACGAGCACGCCGGGCACCGC
>DATLIE010000035.1:0-6011 GCA_035539635.1 Burkholderiaceae bacterium | reverse complement strand
AAGGGCTGCCCGCCGACCGCGCAGCAGCGCATCTACTTCGCCAACCACCAGAGCCACCTCGACTGGGTGCTGATCTGGGCCGCGCTGCCGAAGGACCTGCGCGCGACGACGCGCCCGATCGCGGCCAGGGACTACTGGACCGCGACGCCGTTCAAGCACTGGCTGACGCGCGAGGTGTTCAACGCGGTCTACGTCGTGCGCCAGCGCACCGACGACCAGGACCCGCTCGAGCCGCTGATGGAGGCGCTGCGGCGAGGCGATTCGCTGGTGATCTTTCCCGAGGGCACGCGCAGCAACAAGGGCGAGCCCCAGGCCTTCAAGAGCGGGCTGTACCACCTGGCCGAGCAGTTCCCCGACGTCCAGCTGGTGCCGGCCTGGATCGACAACGTGCAGCGCGTGATGCCCAAGGGCGAGGTGGTGCCGGTGCCGATCCTGTGCACCGTGACCTTCGGCACGCCGATGCGGCTGGGACCGAGCGAGGACAAGCGCATGTTCCTCGAGCGTGCGCGCGAGGCCGTCATCGGCCTGCGGCCCCGGTTGAACTGAATGGACCCCCACGCTCACTTCGTTCGCTGCCCCCCGAGGGGGCGCTCAGCGCCCTTGGGGCGGCCCGGCGAGCGCTGACATGGGAGCCCTGCGCCGCCTGTCCCCCGACGAGCAGGTCAGCCTGCTGTTCCTGATCCTGTTCGGCGCGCTGCTGCTGGTGTCGGCGGCGACCGTGCTGTGGTCGCTGCGCGAGCGCAGCGACGAGACGAGCGAGGTCTGGCGCCGCTACCTGCGCGACCTGCGCGCGGTGTGGATCGGCACCGCGCTGTTCTGGCTCGCATGGATCTCGGGGCCGGCCGGCTCCACCATCTTCTTCGGCCTGTTCTCCTTCCTCGCGCTGCGCGAGTTCATCACGCTGCAGCACACGCGCCGCAGCGACCACCGCACGCTGATCCTGGCCTTCTTCATCGTGCTGCCGCTTCAGTACGTGATCGTCGGCACGCGCCACTTCGACCTCTTCACCGTGTTCATCCCGGTCTATGCGTTCTTCGCGGTGCCGGTGGTGAGTGCGCTGGCCGGCGACCCCGAGCGCTTCCTCGAACGCAACGCGAAGATCCAGTGGGGCATCGTCGTCTGCGTCTACGGCCTGTCGCACGCTCCGGCACTGCTGCTGCTCGAGTTCAAGCGCTACGAAGGGCGCGGTGCCTTCCTGCTGTTCTTCCTCGTCGTCGTGGCCGCCGTCGCGCAGGTGGTGCAGGAGCTGGCGAGCCGCTGGCTGCGCCGGCGCCCGGTGGCGCGCCAGATCAGCCGCAGCTTCTCGCTGCGCGCCTGGTTCATCGGCGCCTTCGTCGCGGCCTGGGTCGGCGCCGCGCTGTACTGGATCACGCCGTTCAAGGCCGGGCAGGCGCTGGTGATGGCCTTCATCGCGGCCGGCGCGGGCACGATGGGCGAGTTCGTGATGAAGGCGCTCAAGCGCGACGCCGGCGTGCACCATTGGGGCAACCGCAGCAGCGTGACAGGCGCGGTCGGCCTGCTCGACCGCGTGGCGCCGCTGTGCTTCGCAGCGCCCGTGTTCTTCCACTCGGTGCGCTGGTACTTCAAGCTGTGAGCTCTTTGCGCATCCTCGGCATCGACCCCGGTCTGCAGACCACGGGCTTCGGCGTGGTCGATGCCAGTGGACCGCGCCTGCAGTACGTGGCCAGCGGCACGATCAAGACCGCGGCGCTGGCGCGCGGCGACCTGCCGGGGCGGCTGAAGATCATCTTCGAGGGCGTGTGCGAGGTGGCGCGGCGCTACGAGGCGCAGTGCGCCGCGGTCGAGATCGTGTTCGTCAACGTCAATCCGCAGAGCACGCTGCTGCTCGGCCAGGCGCGCGGTGCCGCACTCGCCGCCCTGGTGTCGTGCGGGCTGGCGGTGTCCGAGTACACCGCGCTGCAGATGAAGAAGGCGGTGGTCGGGCATGGCCAGGCGCGCAAGGAGCAGGTGCAGGCGATGGTGACGCGCCTGCTGTCGCTGCGCGCGGCGCCCGGTCCCGACGCGGCCGACGCGCTGGGCATCGCGATCACGCACGCCCACGCCGGGGCGTCGCTGGCGGCGCTGGAGCGGGTGACGCCGCTGGCACGGCGCCAGCACGCCCAGTTCAAGCGCGGGCGCGCGTACTGAGCTGCCGAGCCTGCGCCGCTACAAGGTGTTCCACAGGGCCACGACCACGTGGCCCCAGACCCCGACGTTGAAACCGAGCAGGCCGAACACCTTGGCCGAGTTCCAGAACAGTTTCGCGCGCCGGGCACAGGCCTCCTCGCCGGTGACCGCGTACAGCACGATGTACAGCAGGCACGGCAGGAAGCTGGCCACGGTGAGGCCGGCCATCGTCCAGTAGAAGTAGGTCATCGCGCCGGCCTCAGAGCATCAGCGCCAGGCGCTCGAGCACGAGCAAGGCCGCCGCCCCCAGGCCGGCGATCACGGTCCATTTGACGATCACGATGCCCCTCTTGCGCCACGCGGGGTTGCCGGTGGCCACGTAGATCGCGAAGCTGACGAGCCCCGCCGCCAGCAGCAGCCCGAAGACGAGGCGCAGAACCAGCATGCGGGCTCACCAGGCGGGGGCCAGTTCGGCAAAACCCGCCGGCGCGTCCTTCGCGTCCTCGAATGTCACGGTCTCCCAGGCGTCGGGGTCGGCCAGCAGCTGGCGCAGCAGCTTGTTGTTCAGCGCGTGGCCGCTCTTGTACGCGGTGTAGTGCGCCAGCATCGGGCGCCCGGCCACATGCAGGTCGCCGATCGCGTCGAGGATCTTGTGCTTGACGAACTCGTCGTCGTAGCGCAGGCCGCCTTCATTGAGCACACGCGTGTCGCCGAGCACGATCACGTTGTCCATGCTGCCGCCCAGGCCCAGGCCGCGCGCGCGCATCGCCTCCACGTCCTTCGAGAACCCGAAGGTGCGGGCACGCGCGATGTCGCGCTTGTAGCGGCCCGAGCCCATGTCGAAGGACACCCGCTGGCCGGTCGCGTCCACCGCCGGGTGGTCGAACTCGATCTCGAAGGTCAGCACGTAGCCGTGGTGCGGCGCAAGGCGCGCCCACTTGAGGGATGCGCCCTCGCCTTCGCGGATCTCCACCGGCTTTTTGACCCGGATGAAGCGCTTGGGCGCGTCCTGCAGCTCGATGCCGGCACTCTGCAGCAGGTAGACGAAGCTCGCCGCCGAGCCGTCGAGCACCGGCACCTCTTCGCCGCTGATGTCGATCACCAGGTTGTCCAGCCCGAGGCCCGCGCAAGCCGAAAGCAGGTGCTCGATCGTCTGCACCTTGGGGGCCCCCGGGTCGCCACCGGGGCTGATCGTGGTGGCCATGCGCGTGTCGCAGACCGTCTCGGCGTTGACCGGGATGGTCACCGGCGTCGGCAGGTCCACACGCCGGAAGGCGATGCCGGCGTCGGGCGGCGCCGGCTTGAACGTGAGTTCGACCTTCTGCCCGCCGTGCACGCCCAGGCCCACCGCGCGGGTGATGGTCTTGAGCGTGCGTTGCTGCAGCATGGTACGCAATTGTCCCGCAGCCGGCCGGCGGCCGCGGGACGCTGCTTCAATCACCTTGGTCGAAAGGCTCAATCGGCTTGCTTGCGCAGGAACGCCGGGATCTCGATCTCGTCCATGCCGTTGGACACCAGCGCGTCGACCTTGGCCGCCGCCTGGGTGCGGGCGTTGCGCCAGACGCTGGGCGTCGCGAGCTGGCTGTAGTCCTGGGCCGTGGGCTGGGTCGGCTGCGCCACGTGGGTCGGCTGGCCACCGCCACCGTTCATCGTGTTGAGGATCGGCAGGTTGTCGGTGCCGGTGCGCAGCGCGGTCGTGCTGTGCACCACCGAGATCGGCGTGCTCTGGATGCGCCTGGAGGGGCTCAGGCCCGTGGCGATGACCGTCACGCGCAGCTGATCGCCCAGCGACTCGTCGTACGCGGTGCCGTAGATGACATGCGCATCGTCGGCAGCGTAGCGGCGGATCGTGTTCATCGCGTTGCGCGACTCGCTGAGCTTGAAGTTGCCCTTGGCCGCCGCGATCAGCACCAGCACGCCGCGCGCGCCCGACAGGTCGATGCCCTCGAGCAGCGGGCAGGCCACGGCCATCTCGGCGGCCTTGGTCGCACGGTCCGGGCCTTGCGCCTGCGCCGTGCCCATCATCGCCTTGCCCGGCTCGCTCATCACGGTCTTGACGTCCTCGAAGTCGACGTTGACCAGGCCCGGCACGTGGATCACGTCGCTGATGCCGCCGACCGCGTTGCGCAGCACGTCGTTGGCGTGCGCGAACGCATCCTCCTGCGTCACGTCGTCGCCCAGCACCTCGAGCAGCTTCTCGTTGAGCACCACGATCAGCGAGTCGACATTGGCCTCGAGCTCGGCCACGCCGATCTCGGCCGCCTTCATGCGCCGGTTGCCCTCGAAGTCGAACGGCTTGGTCACCACGCCGACCGTCAGGATGCCCATCTCCTTGGCCACGCGCGCGATCACCGGCGCCGCACCGGTGCCGGTGCCGCCGCCCATGCCGGCGGTCAGGAACAGCATGTGCGCACCGTCGATCGCGTCGCGGATGCGCTGCTCCGCTTCCTCGGCCGCCGACTTGCCGGCCTCGGGCTTGGCGCCTGCGCCCAGACCGGTGCTGCCGAGCTGGATCACCGTGTGCGCGCTGCTGCGGTTCAGGGCCTGCGCGTCGGTGTTGGCGCAGATGAACTCCACCCCCTGCACGTTCTTCGTGATCATGTGCTCGACCGCGTTGCCGCCGCCGCCACCCACGCCCATCACCTTGATGCGTGTGCCCTGGTCGAATTCCTCGATCATTTCGATCGCCATGGTGTCTCTCCTTTAAGCAGTTGCCGTCCAAACATGAAATGAAAGTGCGAGCCTCGTGGTGGGCCCTCGATCAAAAGTTCCCAAGGAACCAGTCCTTCGCGCGGCCGACCAGGGTCTTGACCGACCCAGCCTGCGCCGCCGCCTTGTGCCCGCGCAGGCGCGCCAGGCGCGCCTCCTCGAGCAAGCCCATCACGGTGGCCGACCGCGGGTTGGCCACCATGTCGGCGAGCGCCCCGGCATACGTCGGGTTGCCGCGCCGAACCGGCTTCAAAAAAATGTCCTCGCCGAGCTCGACCATGCCCGGCATCACCGCCGAGCCGCCGGTGATCACGACGCCCGAGGACAGCAGCTCCTCGTAGCCCGACTCGCGGATCACCTGGTGCACGAGCGAGAAGATCTCCTCGACGCGTGGCTCGATCACGCCGGCCAGCGCCTGGCGCGAGAGCAGCCGCGGCGCGCGGTCGCCCAGGCCTGGCACCTCGAGGTTGTCGGCCGGGTCGGCGAGCAGCTGCTTGGCCACGCCGTAGCGGACCTTGATTTCCTCCGCGTCCTTGGTCGGCGTGCGCAGCGCCATCGCGATGTCGCTCGTGATCAGGTCGCCCGCGATCGGGATCACCGCGGTGTGGCGCACCGAACCACCGGTGAAGACCTGCACGTCGGTGGTGCCGGCGCCGATGTCGACCAGCGCGACACCGAGCTCCTTCTCGTCGGCGGAGAGCACCGCGGCGCTCGACGCGCTCGGGTTGAGCACCAGCTGCTCGACCTCGAGGCCGCAGCGCCGCACGCACTTGACGATGTTCTCGGCCGCGCTCTGCGCGCCGGTGACGATGTGCACGCGCACCTCGAGCCGGCCGCCGCTCATGCCGATCGGCTCCTTGACCTCGTGGCCGTCGATCACGAACTCCTGCGGCTCGACGAGCAGCAGGCGCTGGTCGTTCGGGATGTTGATCGCGCGCGCGGTGTCGACCACGCGCGCCACGTCGGCCGGCGTGACCTCCTTGTCGCGCACGATCACCATGCCGGTCGAGTTCTGGCCGCGGATGTGGCTGCCGGTGATGCCGGTGTAGACGCGCGTGATCTTGCAGTCGGCCATCATTTCGGCCTCTTTGAGCGCCTGCTGGATCGACTGCACCGTGGCGTCGATGTTCACGACCACGCCGCGCTTCAGGCCGTGCGCCGGGGCGGTGCCCAGG
>DATLIE010000034.1:0-17236 GCA_035539635.1 Burkholderiaceae bacterium | reverse complement strand
AGCTTGGGCGTGGCCCAGGCCACCGGCTTGGCGCCGTCGCCGGCGTGCTGGTGCGACAGCTCGCCGGCCAGCACCTCGTCGAGTTGCAGCGCCGCGTCGTCGTGATGGTGGTGCGCCACCGACTGCAGGTGCACCAGCTCGTGCGCCAGGCCTTGCGCCGAAGGCTGCAGCGGGCCGGGCACGGCCCACACCCAGGCGAGTGCGATGAGCACGAACGTGAGCAGGCGGCGGCGGACGGTCGGGGACATGGTCGGTGCGGGTCGGCGGCATTGTCCTTGAATGGCCGCAGGCAGGCGAATCGCAGGTCCGAATGCGGCCAGACGGCCGCGGGGCTGCGGCCTACGATGCCCCGCATGGACTACCGCATCACCGGCCTGAGTGCCGACACCTTCCGCCCCCTGTTCGGCCTGCCGGACGAGGAACTCGCGCGCCGCGGCGCGAAGCGCTACGTGGCGAACATCAAGCCGGGTTTCCCCGACCGCGTGGAGCTGCGCGACGCCGAGCCGGGCGAGACGCTGATCCTCGTCAACCACGTGCACCTCGCCGAGGACACGCCGTACCGCGCGAGCCATGCGGTGTTCGTGCTCGAGAACGCAGGCGAGCGCTTCGACCGCGTCAACGAGCTGCCGCCGGCGCTGCGCGTGCGCCTGCTGTCGCTGCGCGCGTTCGACGCCGACCACATGATGGTGGACGCCGACGTGGTGCACGGGCGCGAGGCCGAGCCGGTGATCGAGCGCCTGCTGGGCCATCCGCGCACGGCCTACGTGCACGCGCACTACGCCAAGGCGGGCTGCTACGCGGCGCGCATCGTGCGCGCGGCCTGAGCCTTCAGCCGCCGGCCAGGCCCGCGAAGAGGCGCTGCGCGGGCACGGTTTCCGGCAGCACGTACACCACGCCGGCGCCCTGCCCCAGCACCGGGCGCACGACGTCGTCGTAGAACGCCTCGGGCACGACGACGCAGCCGTAGGAGACGCGGTTGTCGTCGCCGCCGCCCGACGCCAGGCGCGCGCGGCGCGGCGCGTAGGCCGCGCCCGGGCGCAGGCGGTGGATCGCGATGGCGGTGTCGTAGTCGACCCAGATGATGTGCTCGCCCTCGTGGTTGCGACCCGGCCGCGACTCGAAGCGCCCGGCCGGCGTGGTGCGCTCGTGCGGCGGAATCTGTTCGGGCTTGAGCAGGCCGACGCCCGGCGCCGAGTGGTCGCCGCGCGCCGCGCCCAGCAGCGCGGGCGTGCTGCCGGCGAGCGTGCCGTTGGCGTGGAACACGTGCAGCTGGCCGCCCTTCTTGTCGACGACGGCGAAGGCCCGGCCGCCGGGGTCGGCGCTGGCTGCCACCCATTGCAGCAGGCCGCGCACGTCGGCGCTGGCGGCGGCCGGCTCGTCGGCCCGCGCACCGATCGCCACACACAACACCGCCCCTGCGAGCGCCCAGCGCGCCCGGCTCGTGAATCGCACTCCCACTCCCTCCGACGAAGGCCACGGCCCGTTTCAGAACGGTGCAAATGCTAGGGGCGCCAAGGCGGCCGGGAGCGGCTGGGGGGCAGGCCCGGAGCGCGCCTTCGTGAATCAACCACGGGCTCACGCGGGCTTACAACCGGGTGGCAGGCCGCCACGGAAGTTGGCAACATCGCCCCACCCCAAACGCCAAGGAGATCGCGCGATGACCACACGCCAATCCACCGCCGAATGGAACGGTTCGCTCAAGGGCGGCGCCGGCCGCATGCGCGTCGGCAGCGGCGCCTACGACGGCCCGTTCACCTTCGCGTCGCGCTTCGAGTCCGGCCCCGGCACCAACCCCGAGGAACTGATCGGCGCCGCGCACGCGGGCTGCTACTCGATGTTCCTGTCGGCGCTGCTCGACAAGGCCGGCACGCCGCCCAAGAGCATCAAGACCACGGCCACCGTGCACCTGGGCGAAGGCCCGACGATCCACCTGATCGAGCTCGACACGGTGGGCGAGGTGCCGGGCATCACCGACGCGCAGTTCCAGGAGCAGGCCGAAGCCGCCAAGAAGGGCTGTCCGGTGAGCAAGGCGCTGGCCGGGCCGGAGATTCGCCTGAAGGCGCGGCTGGCCGCGGGCTGACGGCGCGCCCGCGCGCGTTGCTCAGGGCGCGGCGGCGGCCCGCGCCCGCTGCTTCGCGGCCGTCCAGCGCTCGAGGGCCTCGCGTGCGCCGTTGCGCGCGGGGTCCATCGCCGCGTCGTGCCCATCGCGCTTGCAGGTCAGCTCGATCACGTAGCCGTTGGGGTCGCGGAAGTAGATCGAGTCGATGAAGCCGTGGTGCGAGACGCCGCGCGTCTCGATGCCGGCGGCCTGCCCCTTCGCGAACATGGCGTCGAGCGTGGCGCGGTCGACCTCGAGCGCGATGTGCAGGTCGAAGTCGTGCTGCGGCTTGAACTCGAACGGCATGTCGGGCGCCTCGAAGAACGCGAGGAACGAGCCGTCGCCCAGGCGGTAGAAGGTGTGCAGCGTGTCGGTCTTGCGCCCGCTCTTGGTTTCGCCGATCTCGAGCGCGCCGGCCAGCGGCAGGCCGAGGAAGCCTTCGTAGAAGCGCCGCGTCTCGTCCGAGTCGCGGCAGCGGTAGGCGTTGTGGTGCAGACCGCGGATGCCGTCCATGGCCGCTACACCGTGGCCAGCTGCCCGCGCGGCAGCTGCTTTGCGAACCCGTTGATCGCCTCGAACACCTTCTCCCACGCCGGCCGCTGCTTCATGCGGCCGAGCCAGGCCTTCACGTTCGGGTAGTCGGCGAGGTCCGAGCCGATCACCTCGGCCAGGTGCACGAAGGAGGCGCCCTGGTAGTCGGCGATGGTGAGCTGCGCGCCGCACAGGTAGGGCTTGTCCGGGCCGAGCAGGTCCTGGTCGAGCACGCGCAGCCACTGCTTCGCGCGCTCCTGGCCCCAGGCCACCGTGACGCGCTGCGACTCCTCGGTGGGCCGCTTGTGGTGCGGGAAGATCTGCGAGTACACGCAGCCATAGGCGAAGTCGCGGCAGAGCTGGGTGTTGATCCAGTCCATCATCTCGTTGACGCGCGCCCGCTCCTGCAACCCCTTGGGGTAGGCCGGCGAGTCCACGCGGTCGGCCAGGTACTTCAGGATGGCCGAGTGTTCGGTGAGGCGGAAGTCGCCGTCCTCGAGCACCGGCACCAGCCGGCTCGGGTTGACCGCGCCGTAGGGCGGCTGCATGTGCTCGCCGCTGAACAGGTCGACGACCTGCATCTCCACCGGCAACTTGTGCTCCGCAATGAACATCACCACCGGGCGGCTGACGGTGGAGGCGGGGTGGTAGTAGAGCTTCATCGGGTCGTCTCCTCGCGCGCGGTGCGTGCTTCTGTCGGGCAGGCAGGATGCCTGAGCGCGCCGGCGCGGGCAAGGGATGCCGGCGTACTTGTCGAAACCTGCGCGGCCCGATCGTCGTGAGGGTGAGGCCAGAATTTTCCTCGGCCCACCCCACATCACCGCAAGGAGACCGACATGCGATTCATGGTCATCGTGAAGGCCACCACCGACAGCGAAGCCGGCGTCATGCCCAGCGCGCAGATGTTCGCCGAGATGGGCGCGTACAACGAGGCGCTGGTCAAGGCCGGCATCATGAAGGCGGGCGAAGGCCTGCACCCCAGTTCCAAGGGCGCGCGCGTGCGCTTCTCGGGCAAGAGGCGCGAGGTGGTCGACGGGCCGTTCGCCGAAACCAAGGAGCTGATCGCCGGCTTCTGGCTCTGGGAATGCGCGTCGATGCAGGAGGCGATCGACTGGGTCAAGCGCTGCCCGAACCCGATGCCCGGCGACTCGGAGATCGAGATCCGCCGGATCTACGAGGCCGAGGACTTCGGCGCCGAGTTCACGCCCGAACTGCGCGAGCAGGAAGAGCGCCTGCGCGCGCAGATCGAGAAGCAGGGCTAGGCGTCAGGGCCGCGTGTGTGCGCGGCTGCGGCACCGATAATCGCCACCATGACGACGAAGAACAGATACGCCCTCGCCCTGCTCGCCGCGCTGTCGCTGCTGACGCTCGGCGCCACGGCGCAGGAGGCGCCGCGCTCGCTGAACGACGCGCGCCAGAACCTGCGCAGCGGCAGCACGCCCGGCATCGTGATCTGGGAGCCGGCGAAGACCGCAGCGCAACCCGCCGTGCCGGCGTCGGCCCCTGCCGCCGCAGGCACGGCCGGCCCCGGCATGAACGCCGCCAAGGCCGAGCCGCCCGGCTCGGGCTCGGCGCTCGGGCGCATGTTCTCGACCCTGCGCGAGCACAGCCCGCCGAGCGGCAGGTCGCTGGGCAGCGCGAAGAAGCTGGACGCGCCCGCGCAGGGCATCCCGCTGCCGACGGCGCCCGCGGCATCGGCAGGCGGCCGCTGACACCGCGTACCGCGGCGCGCTAGACTGCGCGCCGCGGTCGGCAGTTCACCGAGGTCGTTGCCAGCGGGCCCAGCGCCCGCGCTAAACCTGCCAGGACTTTCTTCAGGCTCGGTGCACTCGTTTCGCGCCCGGCCGGCAAGGGCAGCCCCCGGCACCCGATGTGGACCTCGGGTTTCGAGCGCGGAGCGTTGGAGCATCGAACCATGCCTCGTGAACTGACGCCGCTCGTCGCGGCCGACCTCTCCACCTTCGCCAAGTCGCTGCGCGCGCAGCTGGCCGAACGCATTGACAGCGGCGCCGGCCTGCCCGGCCATGTGGAAATGCTGAACCTGCTGGCGCGCGCCGCCGGCCACCGCAACGTGCAGGCACTCAAGGCCGCGCGTCCGCTCGCGCCCGTCGCGGGTGCCATCGACACCGCCCCGCACCGCTGGCATGGGCCCAAGCACCCGGCGCTCGGCCCCGCTGCGGACCGCGTGCTGCGCCAGTTCGACGCGCACGGCCGCCTGCTGCGCTGGCCGTCGCGGCGCGCCGAGCAGGTATTGGCGCTGTGGTGCCTGTGGCTGCCCTTCGACGGCAAGCGCCGCTACAGCGAGCGCGAGGTCAACGAGGTGATCAATGCGCACCACGCCTTCGGCGACCACTGCCTGCTGCGGCGCGAACTGGTGGAGGCCAGGCTGCTTGCGCGCACGCCGGGCGGGGCCGAATACCGCAAGCTCGCTGCGCGGCCCGACGAGGACACCGCCGCGTTGCTGCGCGCGCTGCCGCAGCGCGCGGCTGCGTAGCCGGCCTGGCGCGGGCTAGTGGTCGGCGCCGCGCTGAAGGCGCGCCACGTCCGTCTCGCGCAGGCGCATGCACACGGCGTCGGCCTGGTGCTCGGCCCTCCAGCACTGGCGCACCTGGCACTGCTGCTCGGCAGCCCATCCACCCGCCTGGCCGCACAGCTCGGCCACGCCGCGCCGCGTGGACGCTGCCAGCAGCTGCGCCTGTCGACGCTCGCGCTCGGCCGCGGCGGCGCGCTCGCGCGCTGCGGCTTCGGCCTGCTGCTGTTGTTGCAGCGCGCGCTCGGCATCGAGTTGCGCGGCCAGCGCAAGTTGTTGTCGCTGCTGCGCCTCCTGCTCGGCGCGCGTGCGCTCCTGCGCCGCCTTGCGCCGCGCGAGGGCGCGAGCCTTGCGGGCCGCGTCCTCGTCGTCGCTGGCGACGACGGGCACGGCGTCGGTGACCACCGGCGCGGGCACCGTCACCGTCGCGTCGTTGGATGCTGCAGCGAGTGGCACCACCGGCGTGTCGGTGGCCGCGGCTTCAGGGGCCGGCGACGCGGCCACGGTGGCCGCAACGGCGCTCGGCATGGAAGGCAACTGGGCCAGCAAGGGCGCCGGCACGCGCGGCGGGTCGATGGCCTGGCGCCAGAGCGACACGCCCCACAGCAGCACCAGGCCGCTGACCCCCGCCACCCACAGCCGGCGACGGCGGCGCGCCCGCGCCGCCGCGCGCTCGTTGGCGCGCGCGAGCGCCTCGAGCTGCGAGATCGCGGAGTCGCGCCACGCGCCCGGCACCGTGCTCGGCGGCTCCGCGCGCGTCATCACGATCCGCTCGCCGAGGCGGGTGAGGAGGTTGAGCTGCATCGAAGGCTCGGGAGCGGAGGCGGGAACGCAGGCGCGCGCGGAAAAGCCGCGATTCTGGACCTGCCCCGCACGCACCGTATCGGTAGCACCCCCTAAGCTCCCCAAGAGCCGACGCGGCCGGCGCGCGTAGCACTCGCTTACAAAGTGTGTCCGCGGCATGACACGATGCCGGCCGATGCGCGCCCGCCGATCCGCCCTGCTCACCGCGTTCGGCCTGTGCATGGCCGTCGCCCTGGCCGCGCGGGCCACGCAGTGGGAGCCGCCGCCGACGCTCGACCCTCTGGACGGCAACCCGCCACTGCTGATCGCGCCGCCCAGCACCCGGCCAGCACCACTGGGCACCGCGAGCCTGGTGTTCCGGCCCGTACCCGCCGTGAGCCGGCGCGTCGAACGCGAGGTGCTCGACAACCTGGCGCGCCGCAACCGCGCCCTGTGGGGGCCCCGGCTCGAAGGCGATCTGCGCCTGGCCTACCTGCGGGGGCAGTTCGACCTGCTGCTGCGTCTGCACGGCCGCTCGCCCACCAACCTGGGCGACGTGGCGGGCGCCTATGTGGTGCTGTGCTGGCAGGCCTACAGCGGCAGCGTGGCGCCGCCCGAGGCGATGAACGCGGTGGCGCGCCAATGGCGCGTGGGCCTGCGCCGCAGCGCGATGGCCACCTGGCCCGATGCGCAGAAGCAGGCCCTGGCCGAGGCGCTTGCGTGGCGCGCGATGATCGCGGCCGGCGTGACGCGCACGGCGCGCGAGCGCGGCGCGCCGCAACTGTTCGCGCTGCGCGAGGCGCTGCGGCGCGACGTGCTGCAGGCCACCGGCATCGACTTCGCGCGCCAGCCGCTGTCGCTGCACGGCTTCGATCCGCGCTGAGGCCGCACAGGGGCACGGCTAAGATGCCGCGCCCCGCCCATGAGCACCCTCCCGGCCGCCGAAGCCGCATCGGCCCCCGCCTCCGCGCCGCTGATCCCGCTGCCCGACCTGCTGCTGCTCGGCCACGACGCGGTGGACTGGAGCATCGTCGCGATCTTCGGCGTGGTGTACCTGGGCATGTTCCTCGGCGGGCTGCCGCGCCTGAAGCTCGACCGTTCGGGCGTGGCGCTGCTCGGCGCGATTGCGGTGCTGGCCTTCACCGGCCTGTCGGTGGAGGACGCGGCGCGCGCGGTGGACCTGCCGACGATCGTGCTGCTGTTCGCCTTCATGGTGCTGAGCGCGCAGATGCGCCTGGGCGGCTTCTACAGCGCGGTGACCGAGCGCGTGGGCGCGATGCCGCTCTCGCCCGCCGGGCTGCTGGCGGCGCTGATCGGGGTGGCCGGCGCGATGTCGGCGGTGTTCTCGAACGACGTGGTGTGCCTCGCGATGGCGCCGGTGGTCGCGCGGCTGGCACTGGCGCGCGGACTGAACCCGGTGCCGCTGCTGGTGGGGCTGGCGTGCGCGGCCAACATCGGTTCGGCCGCCACGCTGATCGGCAACCCGCAGAACATGTTGATCGGCTCGGTGATGACGCTGCCGTTCGCCGGCTACGCGCGTACCGCGCTCGTGCCGGTGGTGCTGAGCCTGGTGCTGCTGTGGGCCTGGCTCGCGTTCGGCCCGCCGGCGCGGCGACTGCGCGAGGCGGCGGCGCCGGCCGCGCACGCACCCGACGAACCCGACCCGCCCTTCGACGCACTGCAGACCGCCAAGGGGCTGACCGTGGCCACGGCGTTGATGCTCATCTTCCTCTTCACCGACTGGCCGCGCGACGTGGCCGCGCTGGTGGGCGCGGGCGTGCTGCTGCTCAGCCGCCGCCTGCACTCGGCGCAGGTGATGGGCTATGTGGACTGGCCGCTGCTGCTGCTGTTCATCGGCTTGTTCGTCGTCAACCACGCGTTCGAGACCACGGGCCTGGCCGCGCAGGCCGTGGCCTGGCTCGGCACGCAGGGTCTGCACGTGGGCGACCCGGGGCCGCTGCTGGTGCTGGGTGTGGTGCTGTCAAACGTGGTCAGCAACGTGCCGGCGGTGATGCTGCTGCTGCCGCACCTCGAAGGCGAGCGCGCCGGCGTGATGCTGGCGCTAGTGAGCACCTTCGCCGGCAACCTCCTGCTGGTGGGCTCGATCGCCAACCTGATCGTGGCCGACCTGGCACGCAAGGCCGGCGTGCTGATCGACTGGCGAGCGCACGCGCTGATCGGCGTGCCGGTGACGCTGGCCACGCTGGCCGTCGTATGGGGCTGGCTGGCCTGGGCCGGCTGAGCGCGCGCCGCGTCAGCGCGCAGCGATGAAGCGGCGCAGCGCCGCGAACGCGCCCTCGGGGTCGTCGCGCCAGGGGCCGTGGCCGACGTTGGCGAAGCGCTCGAACTGCACCCACTGCGGCGGCAGCGCGGCGACGATCTCCAGCGCGTCCTCGATCGGCGTCACCGGGTCGGCGTCGCCGGCCATCACGAGCACGGGGCATTGCGCCTTGGCGAGGCCGGGGCGCAGGTCCATCGTGCGCTGCTCGCCGCCGGCCGAAGCGAACAGGATCTCGGTGTTGAAGACGATGCGCTGGCGCGCGTCGCCACCTTGCGGCGTGGTGTTGTACAGGCGCATGCAGACGCGGTTGTAGCGCTCCCAGGTCTGCGCGTTCGGGTCGGTCCAGAAGGCCTCGGCCGCCGCGCGCGCGTCGGGACCGCCGAGCTTGCCGAACATCGCCAGCTTGCGTGCCAGGCCCGTGTGGTGCGAGGTCGACGACAGGATCACCTTGGCAGGATGCGTCGGGTGGCGAGCGAGGTAGCGCTGTGCGACGAAACCGCCGAAGCTCTGGCCGAGCACGATCGGGCGGACCACACCCAACGCATCGCACAGGCGCACCACGTCATCGGCGAAGGTGTCGAGCGTCCACTCCTCGCGCGGACGACGGTCGCTGCGGCCATGGCCGCGGTGGTCGACGTAGACGACCTGCGCCAGGTCCGCCAGGCGCGAGAAGAGCGGCTTGAAGCCGGAGTGGTCGTAGCCCGGGCCACCGTGCAGCAGGATCAATGTGGGCTGCTCGCGCATCGACGCGCCGTCGGGCACGAGACCCGGGCCTTCGATGTCGACGTAGAGACGAACCCCAGGTTCGATTTCGATGCGCATGCGCGGATTGTCCTAGGCTGCATGCCACACTGCCGCATGCGCCTGCCGAACCTGCTCGACACCCGCAAAGGCCGACTCGTCGCCTTCTTTTTCCTCTACGTCACCGAAGGCATCCCGCTCGGGTTTGCGGCGACGGCGGTGGCCACGCAGCTGCGACGACAGGACGTGGGGCCGGCCGAGATCGGCGCCTTCGTCGGTTCGTTCTACCTGCCCTGGGCCTTCAAGTGGGCCTTCGGTCCGCTGGTCGACACCTTCGCCTCCGACCGCCTCGGCCGCCGCCGCGGCTGGATCATCATCACCCAGGTGCTGATGGCGCTGACCCTGATGGCCACCGTGATGCTCAAGCTGCCCGAGCAACTGGCGCTGTTCACGATCATCCTGCTGGTGCACAACACCTTCGGCGCGATGCAGGACGTGGCCATCGACGCCCTGGCGGTGAACACCCTGGCCGAGGACGAACGCGGCCTGGCCAACGGCCTGATGTTCGGCGGCGCGTCGATCGGCCAGGGCCTGGGCGGCGCCGGCGTGCTGTTCCTGGCCAGCTACACCGGCTTCCAGCCGACGTTCTTCTTCGTCGCCGGCGCGATCCTGGCCGTGACGCTGTTCGTGGTGCTGCCGATGCGCGAGGTGTCGGTGCCGCGCCCGGTGATCGAGGGCATCTCGCGCCTGCGCCAGGCCGGGCGCGAGATGCGGGCTTTCGCGGTGGACTCGTTCCGCGCCTTCCTCGACACCCGCGGTGCCGCCTTCGGCGTGCTGTTCGCGCTGCTGCCCGGCGGTGCGATGTGCCTCGGACTGGCGCTGCAGTCAAACCTGGCGGTCGAACTCGGCATGGACGACGGCCAGGTGGCCTGGATGGGCCTGTGGACCAACATCATCTCGGCGGGGTTCACGGTGCTGGGCGGCTTCCTGTCCGACCGCTACGGCCGGCGCCGCACGCTGGCCCTGTTCATCGCCTCGCAGAGCCTGCCCGTGCTGTACCTGATGTGGGTGCTGCAGCAGTACGGCTACGTGCTGCCGCTCAGCCCGAACGACCCGGCGCGCGCCGCGCTGCCGCTGGCGGCGATGGTCACGGCGCTGTGGGTGGCGGTGCTGCTCTACGCGGTGGGCAACGGCCTGATGTACGGCACGCGCACCGCCGCCTTCATGGACGTGACGAACCCGCGCGTCGCGGGCACGCAGTTCACGGCCTACATGGCGCTGCTGAACATGAACATCGCGTACTCGGCCACCTGGCAGGGCATCGCCATCGAGTCCGTGGGCTACCCGAAGACGATGCTGATCGACGCGATCTTCGGCCTGGCGTGCCTGTTGCTGCTGCCCTGGATGAAGAACGTGGCCGGCAACGAGCCCGACGGCGGCGCGCCTGTGCGCGCGCGCGTCGCGTCGGCCACGCTGGGGGTCGCCTGCCTGCTGTGGCTGCCCTACCGCCTGAGCCCGGACCTGGTGGGGGCGGCGGGGCCGATCTTCGAGACGGTGTTCACCGTCAGCTTCGTCGCGTCGGCGCTGTTCCTGCTGGCCAGCGCCTCCGTGCTCGGCCGCGCGGCGCCGCGCCTTGCGCGCGTGAGCCCGTGGCTGGCCCTGCTGCTGCTGGCGATGTACGGCCGGCGCTGGACCGGCGACCTCGAGGGCCTGGCCGGGGCGGTGGCCGAAGGCAGCCTGCGCGCGGTGCCGGTGCTGGCCGGGGCGCTGCTGCTGACCTACGCGCTGCAGCCCTGGCGCGAACTGCGTCAGACCGCCAGCAGCGTCTGACGGTAGTGCAGCAACTCGTCGATCGACTCGTGCACGTCGGCCAGTGCGGTGTGGGCCTGGGCCTTCTTGACGCCCTCCAGCGCTGAGGGCTTCCAGCGCCGCGCCAGCTCCTTGAGGGTGCTGACGTCGAGGTTGCGGTAGTGGAAGAAGGCCTCCAGCGCCGGCATGTGGTTGGCGAGGAAGCGCCGGTCCTGGCAGATCGTGTTGCCGCACATCGGGCTCTTGCCGGCACCGATGTACTGCGACAGCCAGGCGATGACCTCGGCGCTGGCATGGGCCTCGTCGACGGTGGAGGCCTTGACGCGGTCGACCAGGCCGCTGCGGCCATGCGTGCCCTTGTTCCAGGCGTCCATGCCGTCGAGCACGGCGTCGCTCTGGTGGATCGCGAACACCGGGCCCTCGACGCGGGTGCTGACCATCGCATCCGTCACGACGACGGCGATCTCGATGATGCGGTCGCGCTCGGGCGACAGGCCGGTCATTTCGAGGTCGATCCAGATCAGGTTGCTGTCGTGCTTGGCCAGCGCGGAGGTCGTTTCGGGGCTCATGGCAGGTCGCGGAGAGGTCATTGAGGCCATTGTCGCAGCCCTACACTTGGGCCCCATGGATTCGCTTGCCCTGACCGCCCTGTTCGCCGCCGCCGTGATCGTCAGCTTCGTGCTGAAGAGCTGGCTCGCCTGGCGCCAGATGCGGCACGTGGCAGCGCACCGCGGCGCCGTACCCGCGGCCTTTGCCGAGAAGGTGTCGCTCGAGGCACACCAGAAGGCCGCCGACTACACGCTGGCGCGCGGCCGCTTCGGCCTCGTGTCGCTGGCCTTCGGCACCGTGGTGCTGCTGGGCTGGACGCTGCTCGGCGGCCTGGACGCGCTCAACAGCGTGGTGCGCGACGCGGTGCTGCCGGCCTGGGGCCCGCTGGCCTACCAGCTCGCGTTGCTGGCCGCGGTGGCCCTGATCGGTTCGGTGGTGGAGATGCCGCTCGACGCCTGGAGCACCTTCCGCATCGAGCAGCGCTTCGGCTTCAACCGCATGACCTGGAAGCTCTACCTGCTCGACGCGGCGAAGGGCGCGGCCATCGGCGCCCTGATCGGCCTGCCGCTGGCGGCGCTGGTGCTGTGGATCATGGGCGCCGCGGGCACCTGGTGGTGGCTCTGGGCCTGGATCGCCTGGACCGGATTCCAGCTGCTGATGCTGGTGCTGTACCCGACCGTGATCGCGCCGCTGTTCAACAAGTTCTCGCCGCTGCCCGACGCCGCGCTCGCCGAGCGCGTGAGCGCGCTGATGGCGCGCTGCGGCTTCCGTGCCAAGGGCCTGTTCGTGATGGACGGCAGCAAGCGCTCGGCGCACAGCAATGCCTACTTCACCGGCCTGGGCGCCTCCAAGCGCGTGGTGTTCTTCGACACCCTGCTCACGCGCCTGACGCCGGGCGAGGTGGAGGCGGTGCTGGCGCACGAACTCGGACACTTCAAGTTGCGGCATGTGCCCAAGCGCATGTTGGCGATCTTCGGCGCCAGCCTCGCGGCGCTGGCGCTGCTGGGCTGGCTGGCGCAGCAGCAGTGGTTCTACACCGGCCTGGGCGTCGCGCCCAACCTGCCGGGCACGCCCAACGACGCGCTTGCCCTGCTGCTGCTGATGTTCGCGCTGCCGCCATTCGGCTTCCTCGTCACGCCGCTGGCCGCCGCGCTGTCGCGCAAGCACGAGTTCGAGGCCGACGCCTACGCCTGCGCGCAGGCCAGCGGGCGCGACCTCGGGCAGGCCCTGGTGAAGCTGCACGAGGACAACGCCGGCACACTGACGCCCGACCCGCTGTACGCGCGCTTCTATTACTCGCACCCGCCGGCAGCCGAGCGGCTGGCCGCGCTGAAGCAGGCACCGCAGCCATGAGCCTGGCCGACCAGCACTGCCGCGCGCTCGAGGGCCACGCCGCGATAGACGCCGCCGAGGTGCAGCGCCACCTGGCCGACGCGCCCGGCTGGGCGCTGGTGGACGGCTCGATCGAGAAGACCTTCCGCTTCGAGGACTACCACCGCACGATGGCCTTCGTGAACGCGGTGGCCTGGATCGCGCACCGCGAAGACCACCACCCCGACATCGCGTTCTCGTACAACCGGGCGACACTGCGCTTCAACACGCACTCGGTCGGCGGCATCTCGCTCAACGACTTCATCTGCGCCGCGAAGGTGGACGCGCTCTTGACTTGAGCAAGTTCGCGGCGCTCGACCTGGGGCGCGTGGTGGCAGCCTTCGGTCGCCACGTCATCGTCGAATCACCCGAGGGCGAACGCACGATCTGCCACCCGCGTGGCAAGAAGAGCGACTGCGTGGTCGGCGACTGGGTGCGCTGGCAGGCCACGGGCGACGAGGGCGTGATCGAGCACATCGAGCCGCGGCGCAACCTGCTGCACCGGCAGGACGAGTGGAAGACCAAGTCCTTCGCCGCCAACATCGACCAGGTGCTGGTGCTCGTGGCCGGCGAGCCGATGTTCAGCGAATCGCAACTGGCGCGCGCGCTGATCGCGGCCGAAAGCGCGGGCATCGCGGCGCTGGTGCTGCTGAACAAGTGCGACCTGCCGCAGGCGGCCGCTGCGCGCGAGCGCCTGGCGCCCTACCGCGCGATGGGTGTCGCCGTACACGAGACGGCGATGAAGGCCGCGCCCGACGCCGCTCGTGCCGTGCTGGCGCCGCTGCTGGCTGGCCGCGCAACCCTGGTGCTCGGACCCAGCGGCATGGGCAAGAGCACGCTGATCAACCTGATGGTGCCCGGCGCCGCGGCGCAGACCGGCGAGATCTCGGCCGCGCTCAACGCCGGCCGGCACACGACGACCACGACCACCTGGTACTGGCTCGACGGGCAGCGCGAGTCGGCGCTGCTCGACTCGCCGGGCTTCCAGGAGTTCGGCCTGCGCCATGTGGAGGCGCTGCAGCTGCCGGGCCTGATGCCCGACCTGCGCGCCTTCGCCGGTGGCTGCAAGTTCTACAACTGTACGCACCGGCACGAGCCGGGCTGCGCGGTGCTCGCGGCGGTCGAGCGCGGCGAGATCAGCCCGTCGCGCTGGCGCATCTATGGCGAGATCTGCGACGAGCTGGCGCGCGAGAAGTGGTAGCTCAGCCCAGCAGGTTGGCCAGTGACAGCAGGGCTGCGAGCAGCATCCACAGGATCACCGAGCGCCACACCAGGCCGACCACGCTTTGCAGGTGCCCGGTCTGCGCAGGGGAGCCTGGGGTCGAGCCGATCGCCGAGGCCGCCTCGGGATTGCCGCCGACGTCGAAGGTCTTCGATCGATCGGGCGTCACGCCCGGCGCCGCCTCGCCGCCGAGCTGCACGCCGATCGCGCCGGCCGCCGACGCGAGCAGGATGCCTTCGTTGGGATGCAGCCACAGCGCCGCGTCGCGCCGCCAGCCGTTGACGGCTTCCTCGAAGTTGCCCACGACCGCGAAGCCGAAGGCCGTCATGCGCGCCGGCACATGGTCGATCAGCGAGAAAGCGCGCTGCGACAGCTTCATCAGTCGCTCGTTGGCCGGCACGTCGAGCGTGCGGCTCTTGAAGGCCCAGTAACGGCTCGCGAACTCGGCCATGCGGTACACCACCGCGCCCGCCGGCCCGAGGCCGACGGCCGACAGCGCGATGAAGCAGAAGAAGACGCCGAACACATGGCGGTGCGCCGCCAGCAGCGAGTGCTCGAGCACATGGCGCAGCAGCTCGGTGCGCGGCAGCTCGCTCGCATCGAGGTGACGCCACTCGGCCAGCAGGCGACGCGCCTCGGCCTCGTCGCCGCGGTCGAGCGCGGCGCGGATGTCGGTGAAGTAGTGGCTGAACTGGCGGAAACCCAGCGTGAGGTACAGCACCACGATGTCGAACGCGAAGGCCGCCAGCAGGCTGAAGTGCGCCAGCGCGAGATAGATCAGCCAGGCCGCGAGCGCCGGCGCCACCACGGTCACGCACCAGACCACGATCGCATGACGCTGCTGGCCGGCATCGAAGTTGCGCCCGGCCCAGCCGGTCCAGCCGATCAGCGTGTCGTGCACCCAGTTGTCGCGCGGCAGCGGCTTGAGCTGCTCGATCCACAGCGCGAAGAGGACGGCGAAGAAACTCATCGGAAACGCGAAGGCTCTCAGGCGGCCAGCAGGCGGTAGAAGTTTCGCAGCATCGCGGCGGTGGCGCCCCAGATGAAGTACTCCCCCTGCCCGTCCGGCCGCGGCCATGGCATCGACAGGAACTCGCGCCGGTGCCCCTCGTGCTCGAACAGGTGCCGCCGGTGGTTGGCCGGCGTCATCAGGAACGACAACGGCACCTCGAACACCTCGGCGACTTCGAAGCTGTCGGGGCGGATCTCGAACGGCGGCGTCACCAGTGCCACCACCGGCGTGACGTCGAAGTTGGTCACGGTGCGGTAGATCGGCAGCGCACCGATCACCTCGACGTGGCGCCGTGCGAGGCCGACCTCCTCTTCGGTCTCGCGCAACGCGGTGTCGACCGCATCGGCATCGCCGGGCTCGGCGCGCCCGCCCGGGAAGCTGATCTGCCCGGCGTGGTCGCGCAGGTGCGCGGTGCGCTGCGTCAGCAGCAGCGTCGGGCCGTGCTCGTGCAGCACCAGCGGCACCAGCACCGAGGCGTTGCTGCGCTCGTAACCGTCGAACTGGCCACCGTCGCCGAGCTTTTCGGGCGTCCA
The DNA here is from genome assembly GCA_035539635.1 of Burkholderiaceae bacterium. Lineage (GTDB taxonomy): Bacteria > Pseudomonadota > Gammaproteobacteria > Burkholderiales > Burkholderiaceae_C > CADEEN01. The sequence continues at coordinate 1,776 of DATLIE010000034.1, read as the reverse complement.
CGACGGCGGGGTGGCAAAGCGGTCGCGCAGCGCGACGGCGGTCAGCCGCTCAGGCGACACCGCCGCCAGATGCCCATCGTGCCCGGCCACCGGGACGGCCCGGGGGTCGGTGATACGGGGGCGCAGGGTGGTGGCAGCCATGGAAATCAGCTTAGCCCATGAAGGCGAAAGGCCGCCCGGGGGCGGCCTTGTCGGCTCGGAGCAGGTCGCCGGCTCAGGCCAGCTTTTCCTTGATGCGCGCCGACTTGCCCGAACGCTCGCGCAGGAAGTACAGCTTGGCGCGGCGCACGTCGCCGCGGCGCTTGACTTCGATGCCGGAGATCAGCGGGCTGTACAGCTGGAAGGTGCGCTCGACGCCTTCGCCGCTGGAGATCTTGCGCACGATGAACGAGCTGTTCAGGCCGCGGTTGCGCTTGGCGATCACCACGCCCTCGTAGGCCTGCACGCGCTTGCGGGTGCCTTCGACGACGTTGACGTTCACGATCACGGTGTCGCCAGGGGCGAAAGCCGGGATCTTCTTGCCCTTCTCCTGAAGACGGGCGATTTCCTCTTGCTCGAGGGTCTGGATCAGGTCCACTTCGGTTCTCCGAATGATCGTGCCGGCGGGATTGAGGTATTGGTGTGCGCTCGAGGCGCACAGTGACCCGGCAGAGGATCAAAAGCCAGAGATTATAGCCGCAGCCCCGCCAGGAAGGCCTCGTCGGCCTTGGACAGGCGCCCCGCGGCCCGGGCATCGGCGATCAGGTCCGGCCGGCGCCGTGCCGTCAGCTCCAGCGACCGCTCGCGGCGCCAGCGCTCGATCTGGGCATGGTGGCCCGACAGCAGCACCGGCGGCACCGCCTCCCCGGCCAACGCCTCCGGCCGGCTGTAGTGCGGGCAGTCCAGCAGCCCGTCGTCGCCGAAGCTGTCCTGCTGGTGCGACTGCTCGTCGCCCAGCACGCCAGGTTGCAGGCGTGCCACCGCGTCCAGAAGCGCCAGTGCCGGCAGTTCGCCGCCGGACAACACGAAGTCGCCCAGGCTGAGTTCGAGTGTGACGCGACGGTCGAGGAAGCGCTGATCGATGCCTTCGTAGCGCCCGCACAGCAGCACACCGCCTGGCCCGGCAGCCAGGTCTCGCACCAGCGCCTGATCGATGCGCCGGCCCGTGGGCGTGAAGTGGATCACGGCCGGCGCTGGCCCGCCGCGGTCGGTAGCGGCTGCGTCAAGCGCGCGCTGCAGCGGTTCGGCCAGCAGCACCATGCCCGGCCCGCCACCGAACGGCCGGTCGTCGACGCGCTTGTAGGTGCCCTCGCCGAAGTCGCGCAGCGGCCACAGGCGCACGTCGACCTGCTTCGTCTCGAAGGCACGCCGGGTCACGCCCTGGGTCAGGAACGGCCCGAACAGCTCGGGGAACAGGGTGATGACGTCCCAGCGCATCAGTAGTCCAGGCCCCAGTCCACGGTGATGCGCCGGGCGGGCAAGTCCACGGCATCGATATAGGCCGCGACGAAGGGAATCAGTCGCTCGACGTCGGCCTGGACCACCCGCAGCACGCTGTGCGCACCGGTGTCGATGAGGTCGGCAACGCCACCGAGCGGGACGCCGTCGCGGTTAACGACCTCGCAGCCGATCAGGTCGACCCAGTAGTACTCGTCGGCCGCTGCGGTGGGGAAGCTCGCGCGCCCGACGAACACGCGCGCACCTCGCAGCGCTTCGGCCGCGCCTCGGTCGGGCACCTCCTGCGCACTGGCGACGACCAGGCCGCCGCTGCTGCGCGTGACGCAGTCGCGCGAGCAC
>DATLIE010000033.1:0-14216 GCA_035539635.1 Burkholderiaceae bacterium | reverse complement strand
CGTGAGCACGCGGTCGGGCTTCCAGTCGCCCATGTCCCAGTCGTGCGACACGATGCGCGTGCCGGGCTTGAGCGCCTGCAGGCGCGGCTTCAACTTCAGGTTCACCTCGGGCAGCAGGTACATCGTGACCACGGTGGCGGGGGCCAGGTCGGTCTCGAACAGGTCCTGCACGCGGAACTCGACGCGGTCGGCCACGCCGGCGCGGCGCGCGTTGTCGCGGCTCTGCGCCACCAGGTCCGGCACGATCTCGACCCCCAGACCGCGCGCACCGAAGTGCCGCGCGGCGACGATCACGATGCGGCCGTCGCCGGAGCCGAGGTCGATCACGAAGTCGCCGGCCTTCACGCCGGCGAGCTCGAGCATCGCGCGCGTCACATGGTCGGGCGTGACGACGAAAGGCACGTCCAGGTCCTGCGCCGAGGCGCAGCACGCGAACAGCGCGAGCACGAGTGCGCGCAGCGACCGCATCACCAGTGCCACAGGGTTCCGTCGTGCTGCAGCCGGTTCACCGGCAGGTAGGCGCGCTGGTAGGGGTACTTGGCCGCCAGCGCCTCGTCGATCGTCACGCCGTGGCCGGGCACGTCGCCCGGCGTCAGGTAACCGTCCTTGAACGAATAGGCGTGCGGGAACACCGCGTCGGTCTCGTCGGTGTGGCGCATGTACTCCTGGATGCCGAAGTTGGGCACCCAGAGGTCGAAATGCAGCGCCGCGCCCATGCACACCGGCGACAGGTCGGTCGCGCCATGGCTGCCGGTGCGCACCTGGTGCAGCGCCGCCAGGTCGGCGATGCGGCGCAGGTGCGTGATGCCGCCGGCGTGCACGACCGTCGTGCGGATGTAGTCGATGAGCTGGTTCTGGATCAGGTCCTTGCAGTCCCAGATGGTGTTGAAGATCTCGCCCACCGCCAGCGGCGTGGTGGTGTGCTGGCGGATCAGGCGGAAGGCCTCCTGGTTCTCGGCCGGCGTCGCGTCCTCCATCCAGAACAGGCGGTAGGGCTCGAGGTCCTTGCCCAGGCGCCCGGCCTCGATCGGCGTCAGCCGGTGGTGCACGTCGTGCAGCAGGTGCACGTCGGGGCCGACGGCGGTGCGCACCGCATCGAACAGCTTGGGCGTGTGGCGCAGGTACTTGCTTGTGTCCCAGTCGTGCTCGGACGGCAGCGAGGCGTCGGCCGGCTCGTAGAACATCGAGCCGCGGCCCACGCCGTACACCTTCTCGAGCCCGGGCACGCCGCTTTGGGCCCGAATGGCCTGGTATCCCATCTCGCGGTAGCGCAGCACCTGCTCGACCGTCTCGGCGATGTCGCGCCCGTTGGCGTGGCCGTAGACGAGCACGCGGCTTCGGCTCGCACCGCCGAGCAGTTGATACAGCGGCATCCCTGCGGCCTGGGCCTTGAGGTCCCACAGCGCCGTGTCGACCGCCGCGATCGCGCTCATCGTCACCGGCCCGCGCCGCCAGTAGGCGCCGCGGTACAGGTACTGCCAGATGTCCTCGATCTGGTGCGCGTCGCGCCCGATCAGGCAGGGGATCACGTGGTCGGTCAGGTAGCTCGCCACCGCGAGCTCTCGCCCATTGAGCGTGGCGTCACCGATTCCGGACAAACCCTGATCGGTTTCGATCTTGAGGGTCACGAAGTTGCGGCCGGGGCTGCAGACGATGACCTTGGCGTGAGTGATCTTCATGGTGTCCAGAACGCTTGCTTACCGATGACCCTGAACTGCGTACGGCATGGCTGTCGAAGTACAACCCGCGACTTTGTCCCACCTCATCGACCCAAGGAGTACACGCCGATGAACCACCCCAAGCCCGCCCGCCTGACCGCCGCCGACTTCCACCCCGAGGTGATGAAGCTGTTCGACCAGTACGTGCACGGGGCGATCGACCGGCGTGGATTCCTCGACGGGTCCGCGCGCTTCGCTGCCATGAGCGGCACCACCGCGGCGGGTCTGCTGGCCGCATTGAGTCCCGACTTCGCCTTCGGCCAGAAGGTGCCGCCCAGCGATGCGCGCATCCGGACCGAGCGCGTGGAGATCGCGTCGCCCGCGGGCAACGGCAAGATCAACGCGCTGGTCGCACGCCCCGCGCAGGCCGCCGGCGCGCTGCCGGTGGTGCTGGTGGTGCACGAGAACCGGGGCCTGAACCCGCACATCGAGGACATCGCGCGCCGGCTCGCGGTCGACAACTTCATCGCCGTCGCGCCCGACGTGCTGACCAGCGTCGGCGGCTACCCCGGCGACGAGGACAAGGCGCGCGCTGCGTTCGCGCAGGTCGACGCCGCGAAGGCGCGCGAAGACTTCGTCGCCGCAGCAGGCTACAGCCGCACCATCGCCGGCGGCAACGGCAGGCTCGGCGCCACTGGCTTCTGCTGGGGTGGTGGCATCGTGAACTTCCTCGCCACGCGCATGCCCGAGCTGGCGGCCGGCGCGCCGTTCTACGGCGCCGCGGCACCGACGGCCGACGTGCCCAAGATCAAGGCCGAGCTGCTGATCGTCTTCGCCGAGAACGACGCGGGCATCAATGCCCAGTGGCCCGCGTACGAAACGGCACTCAAGGCCGCCAACGTGCGATTCGAGGCGGTCAAGTACGCCGGCACCGTGCACGGCTTCAACAACGACACGACGCCGCGCTACGACGAGAAGTCGGCGCAGTTGGCCTGGGCCCGGACGCTGGCGCTGTTCAACCGCACGCTGCGCACGTCGGCCTGAGCGGCGACGTCCGGCGCTCACATCACCGCCCCGAGCTGCCACGGCACGAACTCGTTCTGTCCGTAGCCGTGCAGCTCGCTCTTGGTCTTGCGGCCCGAGGCGGTGTCGAGGATCAGGCGGAAGATGCGCTCGCCGCAGGCGTCCACCGAGTCCGTGCCTTCGACGATGCCGCCGCAGTCGAGGTCGATGTCGTCCTCCTGCTTGCGCCACAGCGCCGTGTTGGTCGAGAACTTGAGTGACGGGCTCGGCGCGCAGCCGTAGGCCGAACCGCGGCCGGTGGTGAAGCAGATCATGTTCGCGCCGCCCGCCACCTGGCCGGTGGCCGACACCGGGTCATAGCCCGGCGTGTCCATGAAGACCAGGCCGCGCGCGAGGGCGGGTTGTGCGAACTCGAGCACGTCGACCAGGTTGGTGGTGCCGCTCTTGGCGATCGCCCCGAGGCTCTTCTCGAGGATGGTCGTCAGCCCACCGGCCTTGTTGCCGGCCGAGGGGTTGTTGTCCATGCGCATGCCGTTGCGCGCGGTGTACTGCTCCCACCACTTGATGCGCGTGAGCAACTTGTCCGCGATGTCCTTGCTCACTGCGCGCCGCGTCAGCAGGTGCTCGCCGCCGTAGACCTCGGGCGTCTCGGAGAGGATGCCGGTGCCGCCGTTTCGCACCAGGCGGTCGATCGCCGCGCCGAGCGCCGGGTTGGCGCTGATGCCCGAATAGCCGTCGCTGCCGCCGCACTGCAGGCCCACGGTGATGTGGCTCGCCGGCACCGGCTGGCGCTTGACCTTGTTCGCCTCCGGCAGCAGCTGCTTGATCAGCTCGACGCCGCGCGCCACGGTCTTCGCGGTGCCGCCGGTGTCCTGGATGTTGAAGGTGACCATGCGCGCACCTTCCTGCAGCCCTTCCTGCGCCACCAAGCCCTGGATCTGGTTCGTCTCGCAGCCCAGGCCGACCACCAGCACGGCGTGGAAGTTCGGATGTTTCGCGTAGCCGCCGAGCGTGCGCCGCAGCACGCGCAGCTCCTCGCCTTCGCTGTCGGTGGCGCAGCCCATGCCGTGCGTCAGCGCGACGACGCCGTCGACGTTCGGGAACGGCGCCAGCATCTCGGGGTGGATGTCGCGCCGGAACTGGTCGGCGATCGCGCGCGCCGCGGTGGCCGAGCAGTTCACGCTCGTCAGCACGCCGATGTAGTTGCGCGTGGCGATGCGGCCGTCGGGCCGCACGATGCCGTCGAAGGTGGCGGGCGGGTTGGCGTAGGCGGTCGGCGTGATGCCGGCGCCCGGCTCGTGCGTGCGCGCGAAGTCGGCGAACTCGAGGTTGTGCGTGTGCACGTGCTGGCCCGGCGCGATGGCCTGCGTGGCGTGGCCGATGATCTGGTCGTAGCGCCGCACGTCCTCGCCGGCCGCGATCGCCTTCGTGGCGATCTTGTGGCCGGGCGGCACCAGGCCGGTGATGGTGATGCCTTCCTCGGCGATCACGGTGCCGCCGAGCAATTGGGTGCGCGCGATGACGACGTTGTCGCGCGGGTGGATGCGGATGACGGGACTGCTCATGACGGGGCTTCTCTCAGTTTGGGATGCGGCGCAGGTCGATCGTGCGCCGTTCGATCTCGTCCCAGCGCCAGGCGATGCCCAGGCCGGGTGCGTCCGGCGCGATGGCGTGGCCGTCCTCGATCGCGAGGCGGCTGGTGGCCACCGCGTCGAGCTGCGGGATGTACTCGACCCAGCGCGCGGCCGACGCCGCGGCGGTCAGGCTGGCGTGCAGCTCCATCAGGAAGTGCGGCGCCACCGCGAGGTTGTGGCACTCGGCCAGGTGCGCGACCTTCAGCCACGGCGTGATGCCGCCGATGCGCGCCACGTCCACCTGCACGATCGAGCACGCGCCGCGCTGGATGTAGTCGGCGAACTGGCCCGCCGAGTACAGCGACTCGCCGACCGCGATCGGCACCGCGCTCGCCGCGGCCAGGCGCGCATGGCCGTCGAGGTCGTCGGCCGGCAGCGGCTCTTCGAACCAGGCGATGCCCAGGTCGGCATAGGCCGGCGCGCGGCGCAGCGCTTCGCTGAGCGTGAAGCACTGGTTGGCGTCGACCATGATCTCGAAGCGGTCGCCGACCGCCTTGCGCACGGCGGCGAGGCGCGCCGCGTCGTCGGCCACGCGCTGCAGGCCCACCTTGATCTTGGCGCCCGCAAAGCCTGCCTCCTTCGCCGCGACGGTTTCGCGCACGATGGTGTCGGTGCTCAGGTGCAGCCAGCCGCCCTCGGTGGTGTAGACCGGCGTGCGCTGCCTGGCGCCGCCGGCCGCCTTCCACAGCGGCTGGCCGTCGCGCTTGCAGCGCCAGTCCCACAGCGCGGTGTCGATCGCCGCGAGCGCCAGGCTGGTGATCGCGCCGACGCTGGTGGCGTGGGTGGCGAACAGCAGGTCGCGCCAGATCTGCTCGATGCACGCGGGGTCGCGTCCCAACAGCCGCGGTGCCAGGTGCTCGGCGAGCAGCGCAGTAACCGACGAGCCGCCGGTGCCGATGGTGTAGCTGTAGCCGACGCCTTCGCCACCGTCGTCGCAGCGGATGCGCACCATCGGTGTCTCCTGCACGACGAAGCTCTGGATCGCGTCGCTGCGGGGTACCGGCGGGGGCAGGTCGACGCGCCAGACATCGACCGAAACGATCTTGGTCACGGGACTACAACCCCATCGTGCGCGGCAGCCACAGCACGATCTGCGGCACGTAGGTCAGGATCACCAGGCTGCCCAGCAGCGGGAACAGCCACGGCAGGATCGCCATCGTCGTTCGCTCGACGCTCAGCTTGGCCACCCGCGCGAGCACGAACAGCACCATGCCCATCGGCGGGTGCAGCAGGCCGATCATGAGGTTGAGCACCATCACCAGGCCGAAGTGCACCGGGTCCACGCCGAGCTGGGTCGCGATCGGCAACAGCAGCGGCACCAGGATCGTGATGGCCGCGGTCGGCTCGAGGAAGCAGCCGACGAACAGCATCAGCAGGTTCGCGAGCAACAGGAAGACCCAGGCCTCCTTGGTGAAGGCCAGCACCCATTGCGCCAGCGCCGCGGTGACGCCGGTGGCGGTGAGCATCCAGCCGAAGATCGACGCCGCCGCGACGATGATCATCACGGTGGCCGTGGTCTCCACCGTGTCGAGGCTGACCTTGATGAACATCTTCCAGCTCATCGTGCGGTACCACACCAGGCCGAGGAACAAGGCCCAAGCGCTGGCGGCGATGGCACCTTCGGTGGGCGTGAACAGGCCCGTGGTCATGCCGCCGATGAGCAGCACCGGGGTCATGATCGGCAGCACCGCCTGCCACTTGAAGTAGCGGTCGCAGGCGAACAGCGACACCACCGCGCCGAGCACCACCGCGCGCGCCGGCAGGCCGGCGGCGTTGACGAGGTGGTAAGTGGCCAGCGGCCACACGATCACCACCGCCAGCTCGGTCAGCGCGCGACCGACGCGCGAGGCCGAGAACTTGACGTCGCCGCCCCAGCCGTTCTTGTGCGCGAAGTAGGCCACCGTGACCATCATCAGCACGGCCATCAGCACGCCCGGCAGGATGCCGGCCAGGAACAGCGCGCCCACCGACACGTTGGCCATCATCGCGTAGATCACGAAGGGCAGGCTGGGCGGGATGATCGGGCCCAGCGTCGCGCTCGCGGCGGTGACACCGACCGCGAACTCGGTGGCGTAGCCATGGTCCTTCATGGCCTTGATCTCGACCGTGCCCAGCCCCGCCGCGTCGGCGATCGCGGTACCGCTCATGCCGGCGAAGATCACCGAGCCGATCACGTTGACGTGGCCCAGCCCGCCCTTCAACCAGCCCACCAGCGCGAGCGCGAAGTTGTAGATGCGGTTGGTGACGCCGGCGTTGTTCATCAGGTTGCCGGCCAGGATGAAGAAGGGCACCGCCAGCAGCGGGAAGCTGTCGATGCCGCCGATCATGCGGTGGATGACCGCGAACGGCGGCAGGTCGCCGCTGAACAGGATGTAGACCAGCGACGAGCCGGCCATTGCGATGGCCACCGGCACGCCGCCGGCCATGAGGAACAGGAAGATGATCTTGAGCATGGGGGTCGTCTAGCGGTCTTCCATCGTCGATTCGGGGCGCTCGAGCACGCTGTAGCCACGCTGCCAGTGCACCTTGGCCACCCACACCGAGCGCAGCGTCATGGCCACGAAGCCGAACAGCACGACGCTGTAGACGATGTTCATCGGCAGGTCGATGATGGTCATCTGGTACGCACCCATCTTCTGCATCATCTGCACGGTGAACACGGACATGGAGGCGTAGAAGGCGATGCGGATCGCGTCCACGGCGATCGCCATCACGCGCCCCGCCTTTTGCGGCAGGTAGCGGTACAGCAGGTCGACCTGGATGTGGTTGTTCTTCGCCACCCCGATCGAGGCGCCGACGAAGACGACCCCGATCAGCAGGTAGCGCGCGATCTCCTCGGTCCAGGAGGCCGAGTCGTTGAGGAAGTAGCGTGTGAAGAACTGCGTGAACACGACGCCGCCCAGGGCCCAGAACAGCAGCAGCGAGGCCCAGGCCTCGAACGGCGTTCCGGACAGGTCCACGGCCTCGTCGACGGCGTGAAATTCGCCGTCGTCGCCCATCACCTTCGGGCCGGCATCGATGTCCATCTCAGTGGTCTCTCATGTTGTTGGCGCGAGGCTTCCCAAGCAACCGCCGCGGATCCGGCTTGGCCGGTCCGCTGGCCGTGCCCCTTGAGGGGGAGCGGCAGAGCCGCTCCGGGGGTGGGCCTACTTAATGGCGACGATGCGGTCGTAGTCCTTCTTGTCGAAGCCCAACGACTCGACCGTGACGGTCTTCGACACCGCGTCGATGAAGCTCTGGCGGTTGACGGTGTGCACGCCCAGGCCCTTCTTCTTGAACTCGTCGACCAGTTCGCCTTCACGCTTCTTGATCTGCGCGGTGGCCCGGGCTGCCGCTTCCAGCGCCACGTCGGAGAAGATCTTCTTCTCGGCGTCGGACAGCTTGTTCCACACGTGCGGCGCCACCTGCGTGGTCAGGCCGTCGACGATGTGGCCGGTCAGCATGATGTGCTTCTGCACCTCGTAGAACTTCTTGGCCTCGATCGTCGTCAGCGGGTTCTCCTGCGCGTCGACGGTGCCGTTCTGCAGTGCCAGGTAGACCTCGGCGAAGGCGATCGGCGTCGGGTTCGCGCCGCAGGCCCGCGGCGTGGCCGTGTAGGTGGGCACGTCGGGCACGCGGATCTTCAGGCCCTTCATGCCGGCGCAGTCGGTGAACGCCGTCTTGCTGGTGGTATGGCGCGCACCGTAGTAGGTGTAGGCCAGGATCTGGATACCTGTCTTCTCGCGGTAGCCGTCGACCATTTCCTTGAACACCGCGCTCTTGCTGTAGGCCGCCTGGTGGTCGGCGTCGCGGAAGATGAACGGGTAGTAGGCGATGCCCAGGCGCGGATACGAGCGCGCCGCGAAGCTCGGGCCGCTGATGATCATGTCCACCGTGCCGAGCTGCATGCCCTGGTTGATGTCGGTCTCCTTGCCCAGCGAGCTGGCAGGAAAGACCTGGATCTCGAACTTGCCGTTGGTGCGCTTCTTGATCTCCTCGGCCGCCCACACGCTTTCGGTGTGATACGGCTCGCTGGTCTCGTACACATGCGCCCACTTGAGCTTGGTCTGGGCGGCAGCGGGGCCGGCGACCGCGAGCGCCGCAGCGCCGGCGGCCAGCCAAAGGGTGGTGCGTCGATTGAGTCGGTTCATGGTGTGTTGTCTCCTGTGGGTGGGTCGCTTACTTGATCGCCTGCACGCGGTCGTACAGGGCCTTGTCCCAGGTCGCGTCGGGCCCGGTGTGGAAGGCCTTGAACTTGGCGCCGATGGCGGCGCGGTCGGACTTGACGACCGTCTTCTTGTACTTGGTAGCAAAGTCGTCCACCAGCTTCTGCTCGGCGGTGGCGATGTCGTCGGTGGCCTTGGCCGCCGCCTCCTTGAACACGTCCTCGAACGCCTTCTTGTCGGCGTCGGACAGCTTGCTCCACGTCTGACCGCTGACGATGGTCAGCAGCATCTCGGTGATGTGGCCGGTCAGGTTGATGTGGCTCTGTACCTCGTAGAACTTCTTGGCCTCGATCGTCGGCAGCGGGTTCTCCTGCGCGTCGACCGTCTTGTTCTGCAGCGCCAGGTAGACCTCGGCGAAGGCGATCGGCGTCGCATTGGCGCCCAGCACCTTCGGGTAGGCCGCATACAGCGGCGCGTCGGGCACACGCAGCTTCAGGCCGACCATGTCCTCCGGCTTGACGATCGGCTTGTTGGCCGTGGTGTGGCGCACGCCGTAGTAGGTGACGGCCAGCGGCTTGTTGCCGCCCTTCTTGTAGTAGCCCTCCATCAGCTCGCCCAGCACCGGGCCGGCGGCGTACTTCTTCCAGTGCTCGAAGTCGCGGAACATGAAGGGCGCGCCGCCGATGGCCAGCGGCGGATGGGTGCGCGCGGCGAAGGCCTGGCCGGTGTAGATCACGTCCACCGTGCCCAGCGTCAGGCCCTGGTTGATGTCGGTCTCCTTGCCCAGCTGCGAGGCCGGAAAGACCTGCATCTCGTAGCGCCCCGCCGTGCGCTTCTTGACTTCGTCGGCGGCCCACAGGGCCCACTTGTGGTACGGCTCGCTGGTCTCGTAGACATGCGCGAACTTGAGCTTGGTCTGCGCACCGGCGGCGCCGGCCAGCGCCAGGACGGCGGCTGCCAGCAGCGTCTTGAGCAAGGTCTTGCGGTCGGTCATCGTGGTCTCCTGTCGTCGTCGTTCACTCGTACACCAGCTGCACCTTCGTGCTGCGCGTGCGGTCGGCCGCCAGCGCGAAGGCATCCTCGGCGCGCGCCAGCGGCAGCTGCGCGCTGATCAGCGGCCGCACGTCGGCGCGCCGCGTGCGGATCGCGGCCACCGCGAGGTCGAACTCGCCGTTGGCGCGGAAGGCGCCCACGTAGTCCAGCTCGCGCGCCATCACCCGGTTGGCCGGGAACGGCAGCTCCTCGGGCAGCGTGCCCACCTGCACGACGCGCCCGCCGCGCTCCACCGCGGCCAGGCAGGTCACCAGCGCGGCCGGCGCGCCGGCGGCCTCGATCGCCACGTCGAAGCGGTCGTAGAGCGACGCCGCGTCCTGGTCGCTGCGCACGCCGGCGTCGGCGCCGACCTGGCGCGCCATTGCGAGCGACCGGTCGGCAATGTCGGCCACCACCACCTCGGCGGCGCCCGCCATGCGGGCCGCGATCACGCACATGCAGCCGATGGTGCCGCCGCCGGTCACGAGCACGCGCTTGCCGAGCACCGAGCCGGCGCGCTGCACGGCGTGCAGGCCCACCGACAGCGGCTCGGCGCAGGCAATCTCGCCCAGCGACACGTCGGTCTCGGTCACCGGCGTCAGCTGGCGCTCGCCCATCACGAAGGCCTGTGCGAACAGGCCCTGCGCGTGCGGATAGACGCTCGCGCTGCCGACGAAGAACATGCGCCGGCACAGGTTCATGCGCCCCTCGCGGCAGCGGTCGCAGGCGCCGCAGGGATGCGATGGGTCGATCGCCACCCGGTCGCCCGGCCGCACGCGCGTCACCTCGGCACCAACCGTCTCGACCACGCCCGAGGCCTCGTGCCCCGGCACCAGCGGCTCGCGGATCACGAACGCGCCGACGCGGCCATGCTGCCAGTAGTGCAGGTCCGACCCGCAGATGCCGCCGGCGCCCAGGCGCAGGCGCACGTCGTGCGGGCCCAGCGCGCGCGGCGCGCGCGGCTCGACGCGCAGGTCGCGCGCGCCGTGCAGGGTGCAGGCCAACTCAGTCATGCGTGCACCGCCGTGCCCCGCGCGCGCGCCGGCGCCGCAGCCGGCTCCTCGAGCGCCGCAGCCGCAAAGCGGTCGTGCGAGTTCTGCAGGTGGGTCTGCATCGCCTGGCGCGCGGCGGCCGGGTCGCCGGCGGCCACCGCCTTGACGACGGCGCGGTGCTCGGTCACCGCGAGGCGCCAGCTCTTGGCGTTCTCGAAGTGGCGGCCGAGCTGCTCGAACAGCGGGTTGTTCCGTTCGTCGAACAGATCGGTGACGATGCGCACCAGCGCCGCGTTGCCGCTGGCCTCGGCCAGCACCAGGTGGAACTCGCGGTCGCCGCGCAGCGGCATCACGCCGCGCCCGATGTCGTCCTCCATGCCCTTGATCGCCGTGCGCAGGCGCTTGACCAGCCCCGGCGTGCTGGCGTGCGCGGCCAGCGCCACCAGCTCGGCCTCGAGCAGCAGGCGCGCTCGCATGATGTCGAACGGGCCGATCGCCTCGGACACCGCGCGCGACACCGGCGCCGCCTCGAGCGCCATGACGTACACGCCCGAGCCCATGCGCACCTCGACCAGGCCCTCGACCTCGAGCGCGATCAGCGCCTCGCGCACCGAAGGGCGCGACACGCCGAGCTGCGCCGCCAGGTCGCGCTCGGGCGGCAGGCGGCTGCCGAGCGGGAACTCGCCGGCCGCGATCAGCGCACGCAACTGCTCGGCGATCTGCCGGTACAGGCGCTTGGTTTCGACGGCTTGCAGGGGCATGGGGAGGGCGGTGGCGGACGAATGGCCAAGTGGCCTGACCAATTTGGCAAGGGCCGCAGTGTGGCCGCCCCGCCCGCCCGATGTCTCGTGGTTTACCCGGTCAGGGTGAGCCCCGCGGATGTCACGCCCGCTTCCTACACTGAGCGGCCATGCCGCAGGCCCCGCCCGCCACCGACGCCGCGCAAGCCGTGCGCCACCTGCGCCAGGTGCTGCTGTGGCCGCTGCGCCTGATGACCAACGGCGACGACGAAGCCCTGCAACGCATGCCCTGGCGCTGGCTGCGCGAGCAGGGCGCGGCCTCGCCCTGGCGCGAGCACTTCGACGAGTACACCGGCGACGCGGCCCAGTTCCACGAGCGCCACTACAACGAGTTCGTCGCCTTCCTGCCGTACGTGCAGCGCTTCCTCTATGGCGAGGGCCGCGCGCGGCGCAGCGCGGGCGGCGACAGCGACGACGGCGCGAGCGCAGGGTCGCCGATGCGCGTGTTCCGGCGCCGCGACATCGCCGCCGTGCGCGTCGTGCTGCGCGAGGGCGATGCGCCGGTCACGCTGCAGGTGGTGCACGTCGACCTGTACTTCTTCTACGGCGTCGACGTCGTGCTGCTCAACGTCGAGGTGGCGGCCGACGAGCTGCCGCTGCCGCTGGCGCAGGAGCTGATGTACCGCTTCGGCCGGGCCTACCCGGCCGGCTGGAGCGCCGACGGCCGCCCGCAGCACAGCCTGGCGCAGTGCGAGTGGCTGGACGCAGGCGGCCGCGTGCTCGCCGCCAGCGACGCGCGCGAGCGCGATGCCTTCCTGGCCCATGTGGCCGAGCACCGCGCGCCACGCATCGCGAGCCACTGGGCTTTCGTGCTCGAGCCACTGGTCAACCACCACTCGGAGCGCCCGGGCGCGCTGCGCTACCGCCAGATCGAGTACTACCGCATGCCGATGATGGCCTACCTGGCGGTGGACGATCCTTGCGCGCTGTCGCGCGGGGACTTCGTGCGCCTGGGCCTGGTCACCGGCCCCGGCGAGGCGCGCCAGCCGCAGGCCGGGCTGCCCGACGACGAGCGCCCGCCCGGCGAGCGCCTGCCCTACGCGCCGGGGCATCTCGAGGCCTTCGAGCAGCGCTACTGCTACGACCGCTTCTGGTCGCCCGCCGGCGCAGCGCCCTTCACGCGCTATCTCTGCTCCGGCCTGTCGCTGGTGGTGGTGGGCGACGCTGACAGCGAGTTCTACCGCTGCCATCACCGCGGCGTGCTGGCGCAGTTCCGGCACCAGCACTTCCTGCTGTTCCTGATCGCGCACTTCCAGAAGGCGACGCTGCTGATGGTGTCGGACCAGCTCGCCGAAGCGCTGATGGCTTTGGACGTCACGCGGCCGGCGAGCGTGAAGCGCTTCAAGCGCCGCATTCGCACCGCCTTCGTCGCCTTCCTGAGCTTCACGCACCGCTACTGGTTCCACGAGGTCGGCGAGCAGGCGCAGGTGAAGGCGCTGTTCGCGATGTGCCGCAAGCACCTGGAAATCGACGCGCTGTACGTCGAGGTCAAGGAGCGCATCGACGACATGAACAGCTATCTCGACGCCGACTCGCTGAGGCGCCAGGCCAACACCGTGGTGCGCCTGACCGTGGTGACCATCTTCGGCCTGATCGGCACCGTGACCACCGGCTTCCTCGGCATGAACCTGATCGCCGAGGCCGACGCGCCGTTGGCCACCAAGGTGGGCTACTTCCTGCTCGTGTTCGTGCCCACCATCGTGGTGACCTTCTACACCATGGTGAAATCCAAGCGACTGTCGGACTTTCTCGACATGCTGTCGGACGAGCGGGTCACGCCCTGGGGCAAGGTCAAGGCCTTCTTCGCGGTGTGGCGGCGCGGCAGCGACTGAAGCAACAACACCAACGGAGCAGTACCCCCATGTTCGACTGGCTCGCCGACCCCAACGCCTGGATCGCCCTGGCCACGCTGACCGCGCTCGAGATCGTGCTCGGCATCGACAACATCATCTTCATCTCGATCCTGGTCGGCCGCCTGCCGCCGGACAAGCGCGACCTGGCGCGGCGCCTGGGCCTGGGGCTGGCGATGGGCTCGCGCATCGCGCTGCTGATGGCGCTGGCCTGGATCATGCGGCTGACCGAGCCGCTGTTCAGCGTGTTCGGGCAGGAGGTCTCCGGACGCGACCTGATCCTGATCGGCGGCGGCCTGTTCCTGTTGTGGAAGAGCGTGCACGAGATCCACAACAGCCTGGAAGGCGAGTCCGACTCCGGCCACGAAGGCAGCGCCGCCGCGGCGGCCAAGGTCAGCTTCGCCGGCGTGCTGGTGCAGATCGCGGTCATCGACATCGTGTTCTCGCTCGACTCGGTGATCACCGCGGTCGGCCTGGCCGACGACATCATGGTGATGGTGATCGCCATCATCGCGGCCGTCGGCGTGATGCTGTTCGCCGCCAAGCCGATTGGCGACTTCGTCGACGCACACCCGACGATCAAGATCCTGGCGCTGGCCTTCCTGGTGCTGGTGGGCGTGACCCTGATCGCCGAGGGCTTCGGCACCCACGTGCCCAAGGGCTACATCTACTTCGCGATGGCCTTCTCGTTCGCGGTGGAGATGATCAACATCCGGCTGCGCAAGCGCATCGCCGCGCCGGTGCTGCTGCGCAAGGAGATGCCTGGGGAGTAGCCCCCGCAGGGGGCTACTCCCCTTCGGGGTGACCCTGCTGCTCCCCCGAGCCCCCTCCGGGAAGGGGCTCCAGTCAGGCCATTGAAGCCCGCTTCGCGTGCTCGACACCGCACGCGCCTACCGGCCGCAGGCCGGCTCGTCGAACCTGCTGGTACCCCCTCCCGGAGGGGGCTCGGGGGAGCAGCAGGGTCACCCCGAAGGGGAGTAGCCCCTGCGGTGGCTACTCCCCAGGCATCTCCTTGCGCAGCAGCACCGGCGCGGCGATGCGCTTGCGCAGCCGGATGTTGATCATCTCCACCGCGACCGAGA
>DATLIE010000032.1:0-9940 GCA_035539635.1 Burkholderiaceae bacterium | reverse complement strand
CACGACGCGCTGCTGATCGCGACGCCCGAGTACAACGGCTTTCCGACGCCGCTGGTGATCAACGCGTTCGACTGGCTGTCTCGTCTGAAGGATGGCCTGGCGGTGACGGCCGGCAAGCCGGTCGCGCTGGTGTCCAGCTCGCCCGGCGCGCTCGGTGGCCTGCGCTCGATGAACTACCTGCGCCAGTACCTGCAGATGGCCTTCCAGATGCTGGTGCTGCCGGCGCAGCAGGCGGTCGGCCGGGCGCACGAGGCCTTCGCGCCCGACGGCACGTTGGCCGATGCGCGCGCCGCGGCCACGCTCGACGGCGTGGTGAAGGCGCTGCTGCGCGAGGCTGCCCTGCACCGCACGCTGAGCTGACCTGGCGGGGCGGTGCGACGCTACAGTCGCGCCGTGGAAACGACCCGCCAGCTTCTGTCCGCACTCTCGCTCTGGGACTGGGCGGCGCTCGTCGCCTACTTCGTGGCCTGGATCGGCTATGCGCGCTTCGCGCACCGCCGCGCCGCCGTGCAGCCCTCGCTGCTGGCGGCGAGCAACCGCGTGCGGCGCCAGTGGATGCTGCAGGCCACCTACCGCGACGTGCGGGTGATCGACGGCGTGGTGGTGCAGAGCCTGTCGGCGAGCCCGAGCTTCTTCGCATCGACCTCGCTGCTGATCGTCGGCGGCCTGCTGGCCGCGCTGGGTGCCAGTGAGCAGGCCGGCTCGCTGCTGAAGGAGCTGCCGTTCGCGGTGCGCACCAGCGCCTTGCAGCTCGACCTCAAGCTGGTGCTGCTGGCGGGCGTCTTCGTCTACGCCTTCTTCCGCTTCAGCTGGAGCCTGCGCCTGTACAGCATGGGTGCGCTGCTGGTGGCTGCGGCGCCGGACTTCCGCGTCTTCGAGCAGGGCCCGATGGCCGAGCGGGAGCGTTTCGCCGACCGTGCCGGCGGCGTGGTGGGGCTCGCCGCGGAGGCCTTCAACGACGGGCTGCGCGCCTACTACTTCGCCTTCGCGGCGGCGGCCTGGCTGTTCTCGCCGATCGCGTTCGCGCTCGGCAGCGCGGGTGTCGTGTGGGTGCTGTACCAGCGCGAGTTCCACTCCGAGGCCGTGACGCTGATGCGGCAGTGAGGCCGCCGGGCATAACGCCGTGTGGATACCGGGTATCAAACTTGCTGCATGTCCGAGCGCCCATAATCGGCCCCGTCCGTTCCCCGTTCCATCCTTGCGAGGACCCTCCATGATCGACACGAAGAAGCGCTCTCTCCTCCGACTGGCCGGGCTGTCGGCCCTGGCCGCCTCCGCCGCGCTGGTGGCCTGCGGCAAGAAGGAAGAGCCGGCGCCGGCACCCGCCGCCGCCGCGCCCGCCGCAGCGCCCAAGGCCGAACCGCTGAAGATCGCCTTCGCCTACGTCGGCCCGGTGGGCGACGCGGGCTGGACCTACGCGCACGACCTGGGCCGCAAGGCGGTCGAGGCCGAATTCGGCGACAAGGTGAAGACAAGCTACGTCGAGAACGTGCCCGAGGCGGCCGATGCCGAGCGCGTGATCCGCCAGATGGTCAGCGAGGGCAACAAGCTGATCTTCGGCACCACCTTCGGCTACATGGATCCGATGATGAAGGTGGCGGCCGACACCAAGGACGTGAAGTTCGAGCATGGCACCGGCTTCAAGACGGCCGAGAACATGCGCACCTACGATAGCCGCACCTACGAGGGCGCGTACCTCGCGGGCATCATCGCCGGCGCGTCGACCAAGACCAACACGCTGGGCGTGGTGGGCTCGATCCCGATTCCCGAGGTGATCCGCAACATCAACACCTTCACCCTCGGCGCGCAGAGCGTGAACCCGAAGGTCAAGACCAAGGTGGTCTGGATCGGCAAGTGGTTCGACCCGCCCAAGGAAGGCGAGGCCGCGCAGAGCCTGATCAACCAAGGCGTCGACGTGCTGTTCCAGAACACCGACTCGACCGCGGTGCTGCAGACCGCCGAGAAGAACAAGAAGATGGCCTTCGGCTGGGACAGCGACATGTCCAGCTTCGCCAAGGAAGCGCACCTCGGCTCGGCGATCATCAACTGGGGCCCGTATTACAAGAAGGCGGTCAAGGACGCGCTGGACGGCACCTGGAAGACGAGCCAGGAATGGTGGGGCGTCAAGGAAGGCGCGATCGACCTGGTGAGCATCAGCGACAAGGTGCCCGCCGACGTGAAGGCCAAGGTCGAAGCCGCCAAGGCCGGCCTGAAGGACGGCAGCTTCCACCCCTGGAAGGGTCCGGTCACCGACCAGGCCGGCAAGGTGGTCGTCGAGAAGGACAAGGTGCCGGACGACAAGTTCATGCTCGGCATCACCTTCTACGTCAAGGGCGTCGAGGGCAAGGTGCCTTCGGGCGACAAGAAATAAGGCGCTGAGCGCATGAGACAGCAGGCCGCCGCGGGCAACCCCGGCGGCCTCTTGCATTGGTGACCATGACCAACACGATCGACTTCACTCGCATCTCGCGCGAGCGCCTGCCGGCCCTGCTGCGCACGATGCCCAAGGCGGAGCTGCACATCCACATCGAGGGCTCGCTCGAGCCCGAGATGATCTTCGCGCTGGCCAAGCGCAACGGCGTGAAGCTCGCGTACCCGAGCGTCGAGGCGCTGCGCGCGGCGTACGCCTTCAGCGACCTGCAGAGCTTTCTCGACATCTACTACGCCGGCGCGTCGGTGCTGCTGCACGAGCAGGATTTCTTCGACCTCGGCTTTGCCTACCTCGAAAAGGCGGCGGCCGAGAACGTGCGCTGCGCCGAGGTCTTCTTCGACCCGCAGACGCACACTGCGCGCGGCGTGCCGATCCAGCACGTGATCCTCGGCCTCGCGCATGCCTGCCGGCGCGCGCATGCCGAGTGGGGAATGGAGGCGAAGTTGATCCTGTGCTTCCTGCGCCACCTGAGCGAGGCCGAGGCGCTGGCCACGTTGGAGGCGGCGCTGCCCTGGCGCGAGCAGTTCATCGGCGTCGGGCTGGACAGCAGCGAGCAGGGCCACCCCCCGGAGAAGTTCGCGCATGTCTTCGCGCATGCGCGCGCGCTCGGCCTGCACGTCGTCGCGCACGCCGGCGAGGAGGGGCCGCCGGCCTACATCGAATCGGCGCTCGACGTGCTGAAGGTGGAGCGCATCGACCATGGCGTGCGCAGCCTCGAGTCGCCGGCGCTGGTGGCGCGCCTCGCGCGCGAGCGCATGCCGCTGACCGTGTGCCCGCTGTCGAACGTGAAGCTGCGCGTGTTCCCGACGCTCGCTCAGCACAACCTGCCCGCGTTGCTGGCCGCCGGGCTCGCTGCCACGGTCAACAGCGACGACCCGGCCTACTTCGGCGGCTACCTGAACCAGAACTACGTCGACACCTTCGAGGCGCTGCCGGCGCTCGGCGCGCGCGAGGCCTACACGCTGGCGCGCAACAGCTTCGAGGCCAGCTTCGCTTCCGGCGCCGACAAGGCGCGCTGGATCGGCGAACTCGACGCGCACTTTGCCGCCGCGGCGGCCTAGGGCCGGTTCAAGCGGGGCGCGGCGCCGGCTTGTCGCGCAGCAGGCAGACGATCAGGGTCAGGAGCAGGCCGCCGACCAGCAGCGTGATCGTGCCGACGCCCCAGACGATCCAGGCCACCAGCGGCGCATTCGTGCCGACCCAGCCGAGCACGAGCTGCGCCACGTCCATCAGCACCTCGAGCAATTCGCGCCAGCCGGGGAACCAGCGGTCGATCGCGGCGGCGTAGGGGATCTCGCGGATCAGCGCTTCCACATCCTCGACCCACATCGGGTCGATCGTCAGCACCGCGTGCAGGCCCCAGGCGGCGAGCGACCAAAGGACCAGGCCGAGCAGCGTGAAGATCCAGATCGCGGGGAGCATGGGCCATTGGATCACCCCGGCCGCCCGATGGTTCTCCTTAAAATCCCGTGTCTGCGTCGCCTGCTGCCGGCGGCGCACCGAAGTGTTCACGGCAGTCATGTCGAGGAAAACCATGCTCAAAAACCTCATGCGTGCGCTCGCGCTCGCGTTGCCCGTGGCCGCCGGCCACGCCGCCGAACCCCTGAAGGTCGGCTTCGTCTACGTCAGCCCGATCGGCCAGGCCGGCTGGACCTACCAGCACGACCAGGCCCGGCTCGCGCTCGAACGCGCGCTCGGCCCCGCGGTGCGGACGAGCTTCGTCGAGGGGGTGCCCGAGGGCGCCGACGCCGAGCGCGTGATGCGTGACCTGGCGGCGCAGGGCCATGGCCTGATCTTCGCCACCAGCTTCGGCTACCTCGAGCCTGCGCTGCGCGTCGCGGCCGACTTTCCGCAAGTGAAGTTCGAGCATGCCGGCGGCTACAAGGTCGCCCCGAACCTGAACACCTACAACGCGCGCTTCTACGAGGGGCGCTGGCTCGCGGGGTGGCTGGCGGGGCGGGCGAGCGGCAACGGCGTGGCGGGTTATGTCGCCGGCTTCCCGGTGCCGGAGGTGGTGCAGGGCATCAACGCGTTCACCCAGGGCATGCGCGCGGCCAACCCGAAGGCGGTGGTGCGCGTGCGCTGGCTCAACACCTGGTTCGACCCGCCGAAGGAACGCGAGGCGGCACTGAGCCTGATCCATGGCGGTGCCGACGTGCTGACCAACCACAGCGGCTCGCCCGCCGTGCCGCAGACGGCCGAGGAGAAAGGGGTGAAGCTGATCGGCTACCAGAGCGACATGTCGCGCTACGCGCCCAAGGCGCAGCTCGCGGCCGTGACCGCCGACTGGAGCGCGTACTACGTGCGCGAGGCGCGCGCGGTGGCCGCCGGCACGTGGCGGGCGCAGCCGGCCTGGGGCGGCATGAAGGACGGCATGGTGCGCTTGTGGCTGTCGCCCAGCGTGCCCCCGCCGTGGCGCCAGCAGCTGGCGCGCCTCGAGCAGCAGATGGCCGGCGGCAAGGCCGGGCCTTTCGTCGGGCGCCTGGTGGACCAGGCCGGCGCGGTGCGCCAGGAGCGCGGCGCGCTCGGTGATGCCGCCATCGCGCAGATGGACTGGTTCGTGCAAGGGGTCGAGGGCAGCCTGCCCGGCAAGTGACAATGCGCGCATGACGATCCGCACGACCCTTGTCGCCGCCCTCGTGGCGCTGCTGCTGCCGCTGGCGGCGCAGGCCCAGGGCAAGACCCTGCGCTATGCGAGCGCGTTCGACCCGCAGACGATGGACCCGCACGCGCTGGCGCTGCTGTACCAGACGCGCGTGGGCGCGCAGATCTACGAAGGCCTGGTCAACCGCGCCAAGGACTACAAGCTCGAGCCGTCGCTCGCGGCCTCGTGGGAGATGGTCAACCCGACCACCTGGCGCTTCAAGCTGCGCCAGGGCGTGAAGTTCCATGACGGCGCGCCGTTCAGTGCCGACGACGCGGTGTTCTCGATCGAGCGTGCGCTCGACAAGGCCTCGCAGCGCAAGAACCAGATGCTGGGCATCACCGGTGCGAAGAAGGTCGATGCGCTGACGATCGACGTGATCACCAGCCAGCCCGACGCGGTGCTGCCCGAGAAGCTGTGGCTCGTGGCGATGATGAGCAAGCCCTGGGCCGAGAAGCACGGCGTGACCCGGCCGCAGGACTACAACGCGAGGCAGGAAACCTTTGCGGTGCGCAACGCCAACGGCACCGGCCCCTTCGCCCTCGTCCGCTACGAGGCCGACGTGCGCACCGTGCTGAAGGCCAATCCCGCGTGGTGGGGCCGGAGCACGGCCGAGCTCGCGGGCCGGTTCGGCGGCAGCAACCTCGACGAGGTGCACTACCAGGTGATCCAGTCCGACGCGACGCGACTGGCCGCACTGCAGTCGGGTCAGGTGGACTTCGTGATCGACCCGCCGTTCCAGGATCTGGCGCGCCTGAAGACCGACAAGTCCCTGAAGGTCAGCGAAGTCGACGACATCGGCACCCAGTACTTGGCGATGAACATGCACAGCGCCGAACTCGCCGGCAGCGACGCCAAGGGCCGCAACCCGTTCAAGGACGTGCGCGTGCGCCGCGCGCTGCAGCTGGCCATCGACACCGACCTGATCGTCAAGCAGGTGCTGCGCGGCGAAGGCAAGGTGACCGGCTCGTTCTTCTCGCCGCTGATCGACGGCTACCTCCCCGAGTTCGAGCAGCGCCCCAAGGCCGACCCGGCCGCGGCGCGCGCGCTGCTCAAGGAGGCCGGCTACGAGAACGGCTTCTCGGTGCAGATGGACTGCGTCAACGTCGCCTGGCGCGCGTCGGTGTGCCAGGCCGCCACGTCGATGCTGGAGAAGGTGGGCATCCGCGCCAGCCTCGTGACGTCGCCGAGCTCGGTGTTCTTCCCCAAGCTGACCCAGGGCACCGGCTACCTGATGGAGTTCGGCTGGAGCGCGGCGCCCGACCCCTGGGGCACGCTGCAGTCGCTGGTGCGCACCAACGACGGCTTCGCGGCCGGTGCGTTCAACGCGGGCCGCTACAGCAACCCGAAGCTCGATGCCCTGGTCGATGCGATCCGCATCGAGCCCAACCTCGCGAAGCGGCGCCAGATGACGCAGGACGCGCTGCGCATCCTCGCCGCCGAGCTGCCGCTGGTGCCGCTGTACCGGCGCCAGCACAACTGGGTCATGCGGCCGGGCATCGACGTCGTGCAATGGCCCAACGACGTGCTCGAACTGCGCTGGGTGACGATGCGCTAGGCCGCCGCCGCTGCGGCCGGGGCCTGGCGCTTCAGGCCCTCGAGCAGCGGTTCGAGTTGTTGCGCCACGTCGGTCAGCAGGGCTTCGAGTTCGTCCGTCGGCGCGCTGCGCAGGCAGGCCTGTTCCAGCAGGCCTGCCGCCTCCGCCACCGCGCGCGCGCCGAGCGTGGCCGAAACGCTGCGCAAATCGTGCGCCATGCGCATGGCGCCGTCGCGGTCGCCGGCCGCACGCGCTGCGCGGAAACGCTCCGCGAACCGGGTCTCGCGCTGCGCGAACATGGCCAGCAGGCGCCGATAGAGTCGCTCGTCCCCGTTGAGCCCGGCCAGCGCGCCGCGGCTGTCGAGCGCCTCGAGCTGCGGTGACGGCGCGGCCGGACCGCGGATCCAGCGTGCCAGGGTGGCGAACAGGTCCTCCACCTTGATCGGCTTGGCGACGTGGTCGCTCATGCCGGCGGCCAGCACGGCCTCGCGATCGCCGGCCATTGCATTGGCCGTCATCGCGATCACCGGGAGTTGCTGCCAGCGCTCGTGGCGCCGCAGCTCGCGCGTGGCCGCGTAGCCGTCCATCACCGGCATCTGGCAGTCCATCAGCACCGCGTCGAAGTTCTCGCGTGCCAGGCAGTCGAGTGCCTGTTGTCCGTTGTCGGCCACCTGCACGACGATGCCGGCGCGGCCGAGGATGTCGCGGGCCAGTTCCTGGTTGATCGGGTTGTCCTCGACCAGCAGCACGTGCGAGCCGGCGAGCTGGGCGCCGTGCGCCGCCATGGCCTCCTCGCGCTGGGCGCTGCGCGACGGCCGCCGGCCCGGTGCCTTCAGCGCCGCCAGGCAGGCATCGAGCAGGGTCGAGGGCGTGACGGGCTTGACGAGCGTGGCTGCCACCGTCACGCCCTGGGCCGTCAGCCGGCGCTCGACCTCGTCGCGCGTGAAGGCGGTCAGCATCAGCACGGTAGGCGGTGGATGGCGCAGCGCGAGCTCAGCCAGGCGCTGCGCGCAGCCCACGCCATCGAGTACCGGCATGCGCCAGTCCAGCAGCACCAGCTGGATGGGCCGGTCGCCCGCGTCGGCTTCGACGACGGCACGCAATGCTTCTTCGCCGTCGTTGGCCTGCACCGGCTCCAGGCCGAGCGAGGCCGTCATGCGCTGCAGCAGTTCGCGCGCGATGTCGTTGTCGTCGACCACCAGCACACGCGCGGCGCGCAGCGAAGCCAGCGCTTCGGTGGACGGCGCGGCGGTGGGCTGGGCCGGCACGAGGCCGAAGCGGGCCTCGAAGTGGAAGCGGCTGCCCTCGCCGGGCACGCTGTCGACGTCGAGTTCGCCGCCCATGCGGTGCGCCAGGTGGCGGCTGATGGCCAGGCCCAGGCCGGTGCCGCCGTAGCGGCGGCTGGTCGACGCGTCGGCCTGCGAGAACGGCTTGAACAGGCGCTGCCGCTGCTCAGGCGTGATGCCGATGCCAGTGTCGCGCACCTCGAAGCGCAGCCGCACCGACGACGCGTCTCGGTCGGTCTCGCGGATCGCGATGACGACCACCCCGCGCTCGGTGAACTTGAGCGCGTTGTTGCCCAGGTTGAGCAGCACCTGCCCGAGGCGCGAGGGGTCTCCGCGCAGCGTGGTCGGCAGGCCCGGCGCGAGGTCGAACGCGAGTTCGATCCGCTTCTCGTCGGCGCGCAGGCCGAGCATGCTGGCCAGCCTGTCCAGCACCTCGCCCAGCTCGAACGGGATCTGCTCCATGTCGAGCCGGCCGGCCTCGATCTTCGAGAAGTCGAGGATGTCGTTGATGATGCCCAGCAGCGACTCCGCCGAGCGGTGCACCTTGTGCACATAGTTGTGCTGCTGCGGGTTCAGGTCGCTTTGCAGCGCCAGCCACGACATGCCGAGGATGGCGTTCATCGGCGTGCGGATCTCGTGGCTCATGTTGGCGAGGAACTCGCTCTTGGCCTGGTTGGCGGCCTCGGCCGCCGATCGCGCGCGCTGTTCGGCCTCGGCGCGTCGACGCTCGCGCAGGTCGAGCACGAAGGCCACGCCGGTGTCGTTCGATCCCTCGAGCAGGGCCGCACCGATCAGCACTGGCACGCGGCGGCCGTCCTTGGCGATGTACTCCTTCTCGTAGGCGGAGCAGGTCCCGGTGTGCTGCAGTTCATCGGCCGCGCGCTGGTCGACCGCGCGGTGCTCCGGCGGCGTCAGGGCCGTCCACTCGACGTGCCCGGCCAGCAGCTCGTCGCGGCTGTAGCCCACCAGGTCGAGGAAGGCCGCGTTGGCGTCGGTGATGTGCCCGGCCATGTCCCAGAAGAAGATGCCGATGATGTTGGACTCGACCAGGCGGCGGATGCGTGACTCGCTGCCGCGCAGCGCCGCGTCGGCGTTCTCGCGCTCCAGGATCTGCCGGCGCAGATCGGCGTACAGCGTGGCGTTCTCGAGCGAGATCGCGGCCTGCGTCGCCAGCAGCTGCAGCATGCCGGCGCGCTCGGCGGTGAACACGTTGGGCAGCTCGCGATGCTCCAGGTAGAGCACGCCGATCAGCGTCGTCTGGCGCAGGATCGGCAGGCACAGCAACGATCGCGGGGGGTCGCTCGCGAACGCGGCGTCGGCTGGCAGGGCGTGCGGTAGCGTCGTGTCGTCCACGCGCACCGGCTCGCGCAGGCGTTGGACCAGATGCAGCAGCGCCCGCGGCGCACGGCCGCGCGGCACCGACGCGTCGCCGTCGACCGCGTGTTGCACCTCGATCGTCTGGCCTTCGGCCAGCGCCTGCGCTGCCGGCGTGAGGTCGAGGCCCTCGCCGCCGCGCGCCAGCCAGAGCGCCGCGTACTGCGCGCCCGCGTGCTCGAGCACCACCCGCAGCAGCGTGTCGATCACCTCGTCCAGGACGATGTGGCCCGAGATCGCCTGCGTGGCCTTCACGATCGCCAGCGCATCGAGGTCGGGGGCGGCGCCGGGCAGACCGCTCGGGCGCAGCGTCGGATGCCGAGCCTCGAGCTGGCGCAGCTTGCCCTGCGCACCCCAGCGCGCGTAGTGCCGGTGCGCTTCGCGCAGACAAGTCTCGGCGATCAACGGGTGGCCGCGCCGCCGGTGGAAGGCGGCCGCGCGTTCGCTGGCCAAGGCCCGCGTGAAGGGCAGGTCGGCCCCTTGCGCAGCGGCGAGGGCTTGCTCGAAGGCATCGGTCGCATCGGCGTCGCGGCCGTCCAGGCGCGCCAGTTCCGCGTCGACGAGGCAGCGCGCGGCGCCGAAGGTGGCCGGGTTGACCTCGGCCCATTCGCGCAACACGGCCTGGTGCCGCGCGAGCTGCGCGCGCCGCCTGGCGCGCTGCGACGCGT
>DATLIE010000031.1:0-13921 GCA_035539635.1 Burkholderiaceae bacterium | reverse complement strand
GAACGGCACCTGCGGCAGGTAGGTGTACTGCACCAGGCGGTGCGCCGGGTGCTCGACCAGGAAGCGTTCGATCGCCAGGCTGCTGCGCAGGCGCAGGCGCCACGGCAGCGAGCGGAAGGGCAGCGAGGACACCAGCACGGTGGGGTGCCGGCGCCGCGGCAACGTGCGTAACACCTCGTGTGCCGCGGCGGTGCGCACGTCGATCTGCGGGAAGCGCTCGCGCAGATGCTGTGCGAGCAAGGGATCCATCTCGACCGCCTGCGTCGGCACGTCGGGATGCTGTTCGCACAGGGCCTCGGTGATCGCCCCGGTGCCAGCGCCGAGTTCCACCAGGTGCTCGGCGCCCCGCGCGGCGCGTGCCATTGCGTCGGCCAGGTGGCGCGACGAGGGCAGGATCGCGCCGACCGTGCTGGGACGGGCGGCGGCGACGAGCATGAACGCGGCGGCGCGGAGCATGGGTTCTCAGGTGATGGCCCGAATGTAGCGGCTCGGGGCGAGGCCGCTCAAGCCGGGCAGGTTCGTACTGCGACGAAACGTTCGAGAGGCTGGAGCGCCCGCCGGAAGACTCAGCGCCTGCCCTGGGCCGCCAGTTGCTCGACCACCTTCAGCGTGTTCGCGACATGCCCGTCCGGGTTGCCGTCGCGAAACGCGTAGGCGATCTTGCCGTCGCGCGCGATCACGTAAGAGATCCGGTCGGCCATCTCGGGGCGCGAGGCGATCTGCGCGTCGTAGGCGCGGATCACCTGCGACTTCGCATCGGCGGCCACCGCGAACTTGTTGCGGCAGGCCTCGACCGAGAAGCGCTTGAGGGTCTCGATGTCGTCGTTGGACACGCCGATGACCGTGGCGCCGAGCGCGGCGAAGCGATCGCTGGCCTCGGCGAATTGGTGCGCCTCGTAGGTGCAGCCGGACGTGAAGGCCTTCGGGTAGAAGTACAGCACCACCGGCCCGCGCGCCAGGGCCTCGGCGAGCTGGAAGCGGAAGGCCTTGCCGCCGAGCGCGGCATCGGCGCTGAAGGGTGGTGCCGCATCACCCGGCTTGAGAGCAGCCTGCGCGGCGGACAGGGCGAGCGCCAGGGTCAGCGCGGTGGCGAGACGGGACAGCTTCATCGCGGCGTTCTCCTGCGTCGGACGCGCGAGTGTGCCAGCGTCGATCAACCCCTCGGTGCGACTGCCCATTGCCAAGGCCGGGCGCTTCGGGATACTCGACCGCTGGCCCCTTCCCGAACCGATGCCCCCGTCCGCCAGCGACCCTGCTCCAATGCTCGACTTGGCCGTTCGCGCCGCGCGCTCGGCCGCGGCGGTGATCCGGCAGGCGGCCGCGAGCCCGGACGCGCTGGAGGTGCGTGCCAAGCGGCCGAACGACTTCGTGACCCAGGTCGACCTGGCGTCCGAACGCGTCATCGTCGACACGCTGCTCGCGGCCTGCCCGCACCACGCCGTGCGCAGCGAAGAGTCGGGCGAGCCGCACGGCACGCCCGGTGCAGACCACGAGTGGATCGTCGACCCCATCGACGGCACCAACAACTTCATCCACGGCTACCCGAACTACGCGGTCAGCATCGCGCTCGCGGTGCGCGGCCAGGTGGAAGTGGGCGTGGTGCTCGACGTGACGCGCGACGAGCTGTTCAGCGCGGTGCGCGGGCAGGGCGCCTGGCTCGGGTCCAGGCGCCTCGCGGTGTCGCGGCGAGAGACGCTCGCCGAGTCGATGGTCGCCAACACCGTGCCGGTGCGGCCCGGCCTGGCCTTCGAGCGCCACATGGCGATGATCGCCACCGTGATCGGCCAGGTCAGTGCCCTGCGCCGCTCGGGGTCGGCCGCAATCGACCTGGCGTGGGTGGCGGCGGGCCGCTGCGACGCGATGTTCGACCGCGGCCTGAACGCTTGGGACGTGGCCGCGGGCGCGTTGCTGATCCAGGAGGCGGGCGGCGTGGTCAGCACCTTCACCGGCGGCGCCGACTTCGTCGAGGTGCGCGAGTGCCTGGCCGGCAACCCGGCGCTGCATGCGGCGCTGGCGCGGATACTGCGGCCCTTTGCCGACGCCCCGGCGCCCTCATCGTCCTGTCACTGAACCGTCGCAGACTGCTGCGCTGTCGCCGTCCATGTCCTCGATCCGCCTCGTCAATGTCAGCAAGCACTGGGAGTCCACGAAGGCGCTCGACGGCATCCAGCTCTCGATCGAGCCGGCGAGCTTCTGCGTGCTGCTCGGGCCTTCGGGCTGCGGCAAGTCGACCACGCTGCGCATCGTCGCGGGCCTGGAGAGCGCGACTGAGGGCCAGGTCTTCATCGACGGGCGCGACGTCAGCGCGCTGCCGCCAGCACAGCGCGGCATCGCGATGGTGTTCCAGAACTACGCGCTGTTCCCCCACCTCTCGGTGGCGGACAACATCAGCTTCGGCCTGCAGGTGCGCAAGGTCGAGAGGGCCGAGGCGGCGCGCCGGCTCGAACATGCGGCCGAGCTGCTGGGCCTCGCCGCCCTGCTGCAGCGCAAGCCCTCGCAGCTGTCGGGCGGGCAGCAGCAGCGCGTTGCGCTCGGTCGTGCGCTCGTCGCGCAGACCCGCGTGTGCCTGATGGACGAGCCGCTGTCCAACCTCGACGCGCAGCTGCGCCAGGAGATGCGGCACGAGTTGCGCGAGCTGCAGCAGCGCCTCGCGCTGACGGTGGTCTACGTCACGCACGACCAGGCCGAGGCCATGAGCATGGCCGACCAGGTGGTGCTACTGAACAAGGGCCGCATCGAGCAGAACGCGGCACCGCGCGCGCTCTACGCGGCGCCGGCCACCACCTTCGCCGCGCGCTTCATCGGCACGCCGGCGATGAACCTGCTGCGCGTGCAGGAGGGCCGCATCGCCGGCAGCGACGTGGCGGTGGCACACCCGGGCCAGATGCTCGGCCTGCGCCCCGAGGCGGTGTCGCTGGGCGGGCCGGTCGGTGCGGTCGTGAGCAGCTTCGAGTACCTCGGCGCCGACCTCGTGTTGCGCTGCGCGGTCGGCAGCGAGCAGATCGTCGTGCGCGCCGCTGGCGGCACCGACGTCGCGGTCGGCAGCCCCATCGCGCTCGGCTGGCGGCCTGAAGACGAACATTACTTCGACGCGCAGGGCGCGCGCGTCGGCTGACCCTTCCATTCCAACGCCCATGCTTACCCAGGAGCCCAACATGATGAAGAGAAAGTCCTTCCTGCAGTCCCTGGTCGCCGGCGCCGCGCTGGCCGGCCTGTCGCTCGGTGCGCAGGCACAGCCCACCACGGAGATCTCGTTCTACTTCCCGGTCGCGGTCGGCGGCCCGATCACCAAGCTGATCGACGAGTACGCGGCCGACTTCGCCAAGGAGAACCCGGGCATCAAGGTGACGCCGATCTACGCCGGCAGCTACCAGGACACGATCGTCAAGGCACTCACCGCGCACAAGGCGGGCACGCCGCCGGTGACCTCGGTGCTGCTGTCCACCGACATGTTCACGCTGATCGACGAGGACGCGATCGTGCCGATCGACAACTTCGTCAAGACCGCCGACGACCGCGCCTGGCTCAACGGCTTCTACAAGGGCTTCATGCTCAACAGCCAGAGCGGCGGCAAGACCTGGGGCGTGCCGTTCCAGCGCTCGACCGTCGTCCTGTACTACAACAAGGAACTGTTCAAGGCGGCGGGGCTGGACCCGAACAAGCCGCCGGCCACCTGGGCCGAGATGATGGACTATGCGAAGAAGCTGACTGTCAAGGACAGCTCGGGCAAGGTCACCCAGTGGGGCGTGCAGATCCCCTCGTCGGGCTTCCCGTACTGGCTGTTCCAGGGCCTGGCGATCCAGAACGGCGTGGCGATGGCCAACGACACGGGCAACGCGGTCAAGTTCGACGACCCGGGCACGATCGAGGCGCTGACCTACTGGACCGAACTGGTGAAGGCTGGCGTGCACCCGCCGGGCATCGTCGAGTGGGGCACCACGCCGAAGGACTTTTTCGAGAAGAAGGTGGCGATGATGTGGACCACCACCGGCAACCTGACCAATGTGCGCACCAACGCCAAGTTCGACTTCGGCGTCGCGATGCTGCCGGCCGGCAAGCGTCGCGGCTCGCCCACCGGCGGCGGCAACTTCTACATCTTCAAGAAGGCCACGCCGGCGCAGCAGGAGGCCGCGTTCAAGCTCGCCAAGTGGATGACGCAGCCCGAGCGCGCCGCCAAGTGGAGCATCGACACCGGATATGTCGCCATCAGCGAGGCCGCCTACAACACCGCCGCGCTGAAGAAGTACGGCACCGAGTTCCCGCCGGCTCTGGTGGCGCGCGACCAGCTGCCGCACGCGCTCGCGGAGTTCTCGACCCACGACAACCAGCGTGTCACCAAGGCCTTGAACGATGGGCTGCAGGCGGCGCTCACCGGCACCAAGACGCCGGCGCAGGCGATGAAGGATGCGCAGGCGGAAGCCGATCGGCTGCTGCGGTCGTACAAGTAAGCGTGGCTGAGTTGGCGCGTCGCGTCGCGGTGGGCGGTGCCCGGGGTGGACTCCCCCTGGGGCGGTCTCCGCTTCGCTGCGACTGCGCTGCGGTGCTCAGGCTTGGGGTCGCGCCGAACAACTCGCTGCGTTCGCTGCGCTCACTACGCTCAAACACGTTCGGCGAGTCAGTTCACGAAGCGCGCGGGTACGCGCGCCGACCCCAAGCCTTGCGCTCCTCGCCGCCCCACAGGTCGCCCACCCCGGGCACCGCCCACCGCGACGCGAGGCACTGCACGCTGCGCTCGAACACCACGCCTTTGCTGCGCTGAACGATGCAAAGGCAAGCCGTCCACGCCTACCTGCTGTTGCTGCCAGCCTTCGTGCTGCTGGTGGCGTTCACGCATTTCCCTGCCGTCGCCACGCTGTTCGACAGCTTCCACTCCACGCCCAAGGGAAGCCGCCCGCCGGTGTGGGTGGGGTTGGAGAACTACCAGCTCATGGTGGCCGACCCGGTGTTCTGGAAGGCGCTGACCAACAATTTCTGGTTCGCGCTGGCGACGATTCCGCTGTCGATCGGGCTGGCGCTCGTGATGGCGTTGTGGGTCAACGAGCGCATGGCCGGCCGCGCATTCCTGCGCATGGCCTACTTCACGCCGACCGTGCTGCCGATGGTGGCGGTGGCCAACATCTGGCTCTTCTTCTACACGCCGCAGTACGGCCTGCTCGAGCAAGTTCGCGGCGCGTTCGGACTGCCGGCGCAGAACTGGCTCGGCGACCAGGGCACCGCGCTCGCGGCCGTCACCGTGGTGGCGGTGTGGAAGGAGGCCGGCTTCTTCATGATCTTCTACCTCGCCGCGCTGCAGGGCCTGAACCCGAGCCTGCGTGAGGCGGCAGCGATCGAGGGGGCGTCGCGCTGGTTCTTCTTCCGCCGCGTGCAGTGGCCGCTGCTGATGCCGACCACGCTGTTCGTGATGGTCAACGCGGTGATCAATGCGGTGCGCATGGTCGACCATATCGTCGTGCTGACCCGCGGCGGGCCTGACAACGCGTCCACGCTGCTGTTGTTCCACCTCTACGAGGTCGGCTTCCGCTACTGGGACAGCGGCTACGCCGCGGCGCTGACGATGGTGTTGCTGGCGCTGCTGGCCAGCGTGGCGCTGTTCCAGTTCTTCGTGCTCGACAAGCGGGTGCACTACAAGTGACCCGCGCCGCCACCCAGGCCCAGCGCCTCGTCTACAACGAGCCCGGCTGGCTCGACACGCTGGCGGCCTGGCTGCTCGCGCTGCTGTGGGTGCTGCCGCTCGTGTACGCGGTGTGGACGGCCTTCCATCCCGGCGAGTACTCGACGCGCTTCGTGCTCTTCGCGCCGCTCACGCTGGACAACTTCGCGCGCGCCTGGGCGGCGGCGCCGTTCGCACGCTATTTCGTCAACACCGCGCTGCTGGTGACGATGATCCTGGCCTGCCAGCTCGTGCTGTCCACGCTCGCGGCCTACGCCTTCGCGCGCTTCGAGTTCCCGGCAAAGAAGCTGCTGTTCGCGCTGGTGCTGGTGCAGCTGATGGTCATGCCCGACATCCTGCTGGTCGAGAACTACAAGACCATGGCGCGCCTGGGCCTGGTGGACACGCTGCTGGCGATCGGGTTGCCGTATTTCGCCTCGGCCTTCGCGATCTTCCTGCTGCGCCAGACCTTCCTGGGCATCCCGAAGGAGCTCGACGAGGCGGCGCGCGTGGAAGGTGCGGGGCCACTGCAGATCCTGTGGCGCGTCTACGTGCCGTTGGCGCGGCCGGTCTACGTGGCCTTCGCGCTGGTGTCGGTGAGCTTCCACTGGAACAACTTCCTGTGGCCACTGATCATCACCAACAGCACCAGCGCACGCCCGCTCACCGTGGGCCTGCAGGTCTTCTCGTCCACCGACCAGGGCATCGACTGGTCGATCATCACCGCCGCCACGCTGATGAGCGCGGGGCCGCTGCTCGTCGCCTTCCTGCTGTTCCAGCGTCAGTTCGTGCAGAGCTTCATGCGCGCGGGCATCAAGTAGCGCGCCGCTGCTGGGTGGCGGTCGCGAGCCGCCCGCTCAGCGCGATGATCTGGCGTGCCCGTGCGCGAGGCACCAGGTCGGCCAGCGTGTGCCGGTCGAGCTCGGCCAGGAAGGCGGCGCGCGCCTTGTCGAGCGCGTTGGCCAGCGCGCAGGCCCCGCTCAGCGGACAGGTCGAGTGGTCGGTGAAGCATTCCACCAGCGCCATGTCCTCCTCCATCGCGCGCACCACGTCGCCCAGGCGCGTGCGGGCCGGATCCCTGGCCAGGCGCAGGCCTCCGTTGCGCCCGCGCTGCGTGTGCAGCAGCCCGGCCTGGCCGAGCCGGTGCACCACCTTCATCAGGTGGTTCTCCGATACGCCGTAGGCCTCGGCGATTTCGCGGATCGAGGCCAGGCGTTCGCTGTCCCACAGGCTGGTCGCGAACATCAGGACGCGGATCGCGTAGTCGGTGTGCTGGGTCAGTCGCATGGCATGGCCTCGCGTCAGGCATTGAAGGTGTATCTACTTGACATCTATTGTAGCCCCACATAAGATTCATCTAAGACGAATCTTCAATGCCCCAGGAGCACGCATGAGCGCCGTCCCGAGCCCCTCCCACCACCCCGCCTTCGACCTGCCCGACCGCCTCGCGCTGGGCGCCACCCGGGCCTTGCGCTGGTGTGCCGACCGCGTCTTCGCCGGGCGTTACGCGCACCGCGCCGTCGTGCTCGAAACCGTGGCCGCGGTGCCGGGCATGGTGGGCGCCACGCTGCAGCACCTGCGCGCGCTGCGCCAGTTGCGCGACGACGCCGGCTGGGTTGCCAGGCTGCAGGAGGAGGCCGCCAACGAGCGCATGCACCTGATGACCTTCCTCGCCGTCGCGCGGCCGACCCTGCTCGAACGGGGGTTGATCCGCGTCGTGCAAGGCCTGTTCTTCAACGCGTACTTCCTGCTCTACCTGCTGTCGCCGCGCAGCGCGCACCGCATGGTCGGCTACTTCGAGGAGGAGGCAGTGCGCAGCTACACGCTCTACCTGCGCGCGCTGGACAGCGGCTGCCTGCAAGACGGCCCGGCGCCGGCGATCGCGCGTGCGTACTGGCGCCTCGGCGACGGCGCGACGCTGCGCGACGTGGTGCGGGCCGTGCGCGCCGACGAGATCGGGCACCGCGACGCGAACCATGCCTTCGCCGATGCGCTGGTGGCGCACCGGTTCGCGGCCCAGGGCCGCTGAGCCTGCGCGACGCCATGGCACAGACGCGCGCCCGCAGCGGCCAGGTGGTGCGGCTGCGACCCTTCGGTACCGCGCTGGCGGGCGCGCGCACGCAGGCCGTGCTGAAGGCAGCGCAGCTCGAGGTGGTGCGCCTGGTCCTGCAGCGCGGTGCCGGGCTGCCCATTCACGCCGCGCCCGGCGAGATCACCCTGCTCGGCCTCGAAGGACGCGTGGAACTCGGATTGCCCACGCACAAGGTCGAGCTTGGACCGGGCGACTTCATCCATCTCGCGGCCGGCGAGCCGCACGCGCTGCACGCGCTCGAAGCCGTCAGCCTCCTGCTGACGCTGCGGCTCGCCACGGCCGACTGACGGCCCCGGCGCAAGCTCAGATCGGATTCAGCGACTTCTCGCGCCGGTAGTGCACATAGCCGACGCTGGCGCCGGTGCGCAGGCCCACGCCGAGGCGGATCGGCGCCAGCGTCACGCCGTCCAGGCGCTGGTAGTTGATGCCGGCGCCGCCGATGTAGTACAGGCTGCCGTCGACGCCCGGGTAGCGCTTGTAGATGGCGTCGGGGTTGGGCAGTTTGTAGACCAGCACGAAGACCTTGGACGCGTTGGCGCCGAGGTCCAGGCCGATCGACGGGCCGGCCCAGTAGACCTTGCGCGCCGGCCCGCCCTTCAGTGCCAGATCGCCCTCGCCGTAGCGCAGCCCCACGGTGATGGCGCCGGAGACTTCCTCGCCGCGGATGTAGCCGTTGGGCCGGCCCTGTTCGCGGAAGGCCTTCTCCACCACCTTGGCCAGCCCCTCCGTGGTCTGGCCGAAGAACTCGGTGGCGGCCTTGAGCGTGGACTCCTGGTCGTAGGTGTCGTCGTCGGCGGCCAGGCTCCAGGCCGGCAGCGAGGCGACGACCAGGCCGGCACCGGCCTGGCCCAGCAGGTGGCGGCGCGTGGCGCCGGTCGGCGTGTGGGTGTTGGTGTTGTTCATGGTGGGCGTCCTTTCGTGAATTGCGCCACGCATCGTCGACGCATGGCGCGGACCGAAGCGTGCCTGCGGGGACCACGCGGCCGTGTCACCGGCCGCCGCGGCGCTCTGTAGGCCGCCACCTACAGCGCGCCCCGGCCGGCTTCGCCTATGCTCGCGCAACCTGGGCACGGAGCACTGGATGGGGGCGACGTTCTTCGACGCCGTGATGGTGGATCAAGCGCCGGACGCCTTGTTCGGCAGCACACCGGACGGCAAGGTGGTGCACTGGAACCGTGCTGCTGAGACGCTCTTCGGTTACGCCCGCGACGAGGTCCTCGGGCGAGTGCTCGGCGAGCTGCTCGTGCCGGCGAACCAGGCCGCCGAATGGCAGGGCATGCACGACGAGGCCCTGCGGGGCGTGGTCCGCAGCCGCGAGGCCGTGCGCCGCTGCCGCGACGGCAGCCTGATCTACGTGAATGCGACGGTGCGCGCGCTGCGCGACGCGGCGGGTGCGCTGCAGGGCTTCATCCAGAGCAATGTCGATGTCACGCACCTGAAGGTGCAGCGCGACGCGCGTCTGATCGAGTCGCGCTACCGGACCCTGCTCGAGTCGACACCCGATGCGATCGTGATGGTCAACGACATCGGCCGTATCGTGCTGACGAACGGGCAGGCCGAGGCCATGTTCGGCTACGCGCGCGACGAGCTGCTGAGTCGGCCGCTCGAGATCCTGATGCCGCCGCGCTACCGCGCTTCGCACGTCGGGCACCGCACCGCCTACCTGGCGCAATCGCGCACGCGGCCGATGGGCCAGGGCCTGGAGCTGCACGGCCTGCGCAAGAACGGCGACGAGTTCCCGGTCGAGATCAGCCTGAGCCCGCTCGAGACCGAGGTTGGGCGCGTCGGCATGAGCGCGATCCGCGACATGAGCTACCGGCGCAAGGCCGAGCAGAAGTTCCGCGGCCTGCTCGAGTCGGCGCCCGACGCCATCGTGATCGTGGACACGCAGGGCACGATCATGCTCGTCAACACCCAGGCCGAGCGCCTGTTCGGCTACCCGCGCGTCGAACTGTTGGGCCAGTCGGTCGACGTGCTGGTGCCCGAACGGTTTCGCGGTTCGCACGGCCGCCACCGCACGCAGTTCGTCTCCGACCCGAATGTGCGGCCGATGGGTGCCGGCCTGTCGCTGCACGGCCGGCGCCGCGACGGCACCGAGTTCCCGGTCGAGATCAGCCTGAGCCCGCTCGAGACCGAGGACGGCACGCTGATCAGCAGCTCGATCCGCGACATCTCGGACCGGCGCCGCGTCGAGCGCGTGCTGCAGGAGAAGAACGAGGAGCTCGAACGCGCAAACCGAGCGAAGGACCGCTTCCTCGCGACGATGAGCCACGAGCTGCGAACGCCGCTGAACGCGATCATCGGATTCACCGGGCTGATGCTGATGAAGCTGCCCGGGCCGCTGACGCCCGACCAGGAGAAGCAGCTCGGCATGGTGCAGTCGAGTGCGAAGCACCTGCTGTCGCTGATCAACGACCTGCTCGACCTGGCCAAGATCGACTCGGGCAACGTCCGGATCGAGCTCGGCCCGGTGCCGCTCGGGCCGCTGCTCGAGGAGGTGGCCGCCACGCTGCGTCCCTCCGCCGAGGGCAAGGGCCTGCGCCTGGAACTGCTGCTGCCGGCGCGGCCGCCGCAGGTGCAGACCGACCGGCGCGCGGTGCAGCAGATCCTCATCAACCTGGTCAACAACGCGATCAAGTTCACCGACCATGGCACGGTGACGATCGTGCTGCGGCCGCAGCAGCGCGACGGCCGCGCGCTGCAGGAACTGTCGGTCATCGACACCGGGATCGGCATTTCGGCGCCGGACCAGGCGCGCCTGTTCCAGCCCTTCACGCAAGTCGGCGAAGGTCCGCGGCGCAGCGAAGGCACGGGCCTCGGGCTGTACCTGTGCCACAAGCTGGCCGAGCTGCTCGGTGGCCAGATGACGTTGCGCAGCGAGCCGGGCAAGGGCAGCGCCTTCACGCTGGCGCTGCCGGCGGGGGCCCAGCCGTGAAGCGCGTGCTGATCGTCGAGGACAACCCGATCAACCGCGAGCTGGTCGACTACCTGCTGCGCGCGCACGGCTTCGACACGCTGAGCGCGCTCGACGGTGCGGTCGGGCTCGACATGGCGCGGCGCGAGCGGCCGGACCTGATCCTGTGCGACGTCCAGATGCCGGTGATGGACGGCATCGAGTTCGCGCACCACGTCAAGAGCGACCCGGCGCTGCGCCACACGCCGCTGGTGGCGCTGACGGCCCTGGCGATGGTGGGGGATCGCGACCGCCTCCTGGCCGAAGGCTTCGACGGCTACATCGCCAAGCCGGTCGATCCCGCCACCTTCGTCGACGCGCTCACCACCCTCATGAAGCTGCCGGAACGCCCCGCACCCGTGGCACCGACACCGCCGCCGCCGCCGTTAAGCCTGGCCGGCGTGTCGGCACGCGTGCTGGTGCTCGACGACTCGCCTTTCAATCGGGAACTCAAGCGCGACCTGCTCGAGCCGCACGGCTTCGAGGTGGTCACGCTCGCGTCGGCCGACGCGGCGCTGGAGGCGGCGCGCCGCCAGCCGCCCGACCTGATCATCTCGGACGTGGGCATGCGCGAAGGCAGCGGCTTCGATTTCATTCGCCGCGTCAAGGCCGATCCACGGCTGCGCGACATCCCGTTCATCTTCCTGTCGTCGACGCACTGGGACGACGAGGCGCGGCAGACCGGCCTGGCGCTCGGCGCGCTGCGCTACCTGCTGCGGCCGATGGAGCCGGCGCGGTTGCTGGCCGAGATCGTCGCGTGCCTGCCGCGGCGCGGCGCCTGAAGCGCGTTCAGTCCGCGCCCTGCACGTTCACGTACAAGGCATAGAGCGAGTGGCTCGCCGCCATGAACAGGCGGTTGCGCTTGGCGCCGCCGAAGCACAGGTTCGCGCAGCGCTCGGGCAGGTGGATGTGGCCGATCGCGCGGCCCGTGGGGTCGTACACGCGCACGCCGTCCAGCCCCTGCG
Organism: Burkholderiaceae bacterium; assembly: GCA_035539635.1. Lineage (GTDB taxonomy): Bacteria > Pseudomonadota > Gammaproteobacteria > Burkholderiales > Burkholderiaceae_C > CADEEN01. The sequence continues at coordinate 2,261 of DATLIE010000031.1, read as the reverse complement.
GGTCCACGCCCGGCGCGCCGTTGCTGCCGAAGCCGCACCAGACGTTGCCCTTCGCGTCGACCGCGATGCCGTCGTAGGCGCCGGGGCCCTGCGCGTCGACATACAGACGCTTGTTCGACAGGCCGCCGTGCGCATCGGCGTCGTACTGCAAGATCTTGCGGTGCGGCGTGGCGCGGCTCTCGACCACGTAGAGCGTGCGCTCGTCGGGCGAGAAGGCCAGGCCGTTGGGCGCAGCGAGGTCGTCGATCTTGCGTTCCAGCGCGCCGCTCGCCGGGTCGATGCGGTAGACCGCCCAGGGGGTCTCGCTCTCGGCAGGCTCGCCCTCCCAGTGGCCGGCGATGCCGAACAGCGGGTCGGTAAACCAGACGCCGCCGTCGCGCGCGACCACCACGTCGTTGGGCGAGTTCAGGCGCTTGCCTTGCCAGCGATCGGCCAGCACGGTGATCGAGCCGTCGTACTCGGTGCGCGTGACCCGCCGCGTCAGGTGCTCGCAGGCAACCAGCCGCCCCTGGCGATCGCGTGCCAGGCCGTTGGCGAAGTTCGACGGCTGGCGCAGCACGCTCACCGCGCCCGAGGCGTCGTCCCAGCGCAGGATGCGGTTGTTCGGGATGTCGCTCCACAGCAGGCTGCGCAAGTCGCCGAACCACACCGGGCCTTCGCTCCAGCGGCAGCCGGTGTAGAGCTGCTCGACCGAGGCCGAGAACAGGCGCAGGGCGAGGAAGCTCTCGTGCAGGACCTCGACCGACGGGTCGGGGTAGCGCGCGCTGGGGGTGAAGTTCACACCGTTCAAAGGCCGAACACCTTGGGCAGCCACAGGGAGATGAAGGGCACGTAGGTCACCATGCCGAGCACGAACAGCATCGCGCCGAAGAACGGGAACAGGGCCTTGGTCACCTGCTCGATCGGCAGCTTCGCGATCGCCGCCCCGACGAAGAGCACGGCACCCACCGGCGGCGTGATCAGCCCCATGCCGAGGTTGACCATCATGATCATGCCGAAGTGCACCGGGTCGACACCGATCGAGACCGCCACCGGCAGCAGGATCGGCGTCATGATCAGGATCAGCGGCGCCATGTCCATCAGCGTGCCCAGCACCAGCAGCAGCACGTTGATCATCAACAGGATGATCCAGGGCTCCTTGCTGACGCTGGTGAAGGCGCCGGTGATCTGCTGCGGGATCATCATCAGCGTCATGATGTAGCCGAAGGCTGCCGCGAAGCCGATCAGGATCATCACGATCGACAGCGTCTTGACCGTGCGGTGCATCAGCTTGGGCAGGTCGGCCCACTTGTAGTCACGGTAGATGAACATCGTGACGAAGAAGGCCCAGATGACCGCGATCGACGCCGACTCGGTGGCGGTGAACACGCCCGACAGGATGCCGCCGAGGATGATGACCATCGTCATCAGGCCCCACAGCGCATCGACGCAGATCTTCAGCGCCTGCCTGAGCGGGATGCGCTCGCCGCGCGGGAAGTCCTTCTTCTTCGCGATATACATACACAGCACTGCGAGCGTCAGGCCGAGCAGCAGGCCAGGCAGCACGCCGGCGACGAACAGCGCCGCGATCGAGATCGAGCCGCCGGCGGCGAGCGAATAGATGATCGCGTTGTGCGAGGGCGGGATCAGGATCGCCTGCACCGAGCCGCTGACGGTGACGGCGGTGGCGAAGTCCTTGGGGTAGCCCTTGCGCGCCATCTCCGGAATCAGCACCGAGCCGATCGAGGCCGTGTCGGCCATCGACGAGCCGGAGATTGCGCCGAAGAAGGTGGAGGCCAGGATGTTCACCAGCGACAGGCCACCGCGGATGAATCCCACCAGCACGCCGGCGAAGGCGACCAGGCGGCGCGACATGCCGCCCTCGGCCATGATCGCGCCGGCCAGCACGAAGAAGGGGATCGCGAGCAGCGAGAACTTGTTGACCCCCGCGGCGATCTGGATCATCACCGCGTCGATCGGGATGTCGATCCACAGCGCGCCGATCAGGGCCGACAGGCCCATCGCGTAGGCCACGGGCATGCCGATCAGCATCAGCAGGCCGAACGAGCCGAGCAGTACCAGGGCGTCCATCAGGCGGCTCCCGTGTCTTCGATCAGGTGGTCGAAGGTGACGACCGCACGCTGGTTCTGGTAGCCGAAGAACATGACCTCGAGCACGAAGAGGGCCGTCACCAGGCCGCCGACCGGCACCGGCATGTAGGTGATGCCCACACGCAGCCAGGGCAGCTGGCCGATGACCTGGTTCCAGGTTTCCAGGCACAG
>DATLIE010000030.1:0-3554 GCA_035539635.1 Burkholderiaceae bacterium | reverse complement strand
ATCCCTGCGGCCTCGACCTGGCTGCCCAACCTGATGCTGTCGAAGTAGAGGCAAGCCCATGAGCCGTTTCTTCGGAGAGATCCGCCAGGTCGCCTACCTGGTACCCGACATCGAGGCCGCGATGGACCACTGGTCGCGCGTACTCGGCGTCGGCCCCTGGTACTACAACCCGCGCGTGCCGATCCGCAACTACCACTACCGCGGCCAGGCCTACGAGCCGCACAACTCGGTGGCACTGGCCAATGCCGGCGCGCTGCAGATCGAGCTGCTGCAGACCCGCAACGACGTGCCTTCGATGTACCGCGACTTCAAGCTCGCCGGCCACCAGGGCGTGCAGCACGTGGCCTACTGGACCGAACGCTTCGACGCCGACCTGGCGCGCGCCGAGCAGGCCGGCTTCAAGGTCTGCATGGGCGGCGAGGTGGGTGAGAACGGCCGCTTCGTCTACTTCGAGGACCGATCGGCGCTGCCCGGCACGACGATCGAACTGTCGGAAGTGGCGGGGCCGAAGGGCAAGCTGTTCAAGCTGATCCGCGAGGCGGCGGTGAACTGGGACGGCCAGGATCCCGTGCGTCCTTTCCCCGACCTGTCGAAGCTGTGACCGACACCCTACGCGCCACCTACCTGATCGAGACGCCGCTCGATCCGGCGCGCGTCGCCGACACGCTGGCCGGCGAGCAGAGCTCGGGCACCTTCGTGCGCGTGGCCGGCGAGACCGATGCGCTGCGTGCGAGGAGCCGCGCGGTCGTCGCGTCGCTGACCGAACTCGAGGCGCTGCCCGCACCCAGCCTGCCCAGCGCCTGGCTCACGCGCCAGCGCGTCGCCGGCCCGTGGCGGCGCGCGCGCATCACGGTCGACTTCCCGCTCGCCAACATCGGCCGCAACCTGCCCACGCTCTGGGCCACCGTGGCCGGCAACCTGTTCGACCTCGGCGAGACGACCGGCCTGCGCCTCGAACATCTCGAACTCCCACCCGCCTTCCGCGCCCGCTTCGAGCGCCCGCGCCACGGCGTAACTGGCACGCGCGCCGCGGCCGGTGTGGCCGAAGGCCCGCTGGTCGGCACGATCATCAAGCCCAACGTCGGACTCAGCGCTGCCGAAACCGGCGCCCTGGTGGCTGAGCTGTGCCGCGCGGGTGTGGACTTCATCAAGGACGACGAGTGTTGCGGCGACCCCGAGCACGCGCCGGTGGCCGAGCGCATCCGCGCCGTGATGGCCGCGGTGCGCGCACACCGCGACACCACCGGCAAGCAGGTCATCGTGGCCGTGAACCTCAGCGACGAGCACGACGCGATGCTGCGCCACGCCGAGCTGCTGCAGCGCGAAGGCGGGCACTGCGCGATGGTCAGCCTGAACTGGACCGGCCCGTCCTCGGTGCAGGCGCTGCGCCGCCACAGTGACCTGATCCTCCACGGCCACCGCAACGGCTTCGGCATGTGGGCGCGCCACCCGGCGCTGGGTGTCGCCTTCCAGCCCTACGCCGCGCTGTGGCGCCTGGCCGGCGTGGACCACATGCATGTGCACGGCCTGGCCGGCAAGTTCGCGCAGGACGACGACGAGGTACGCGAGTCGGCACGTGACTGCCTCGCACCCCTGGCCGATGCCAGCGACCGTAGCGACGTCGTGATGCCCGCGTTCAGCTCCGGCCAATGGGCCGGCACACTGCCGCTGACGCTGGACGCGGTGCCGAGCGGCGACCTGCTCTTCATGTGCGGCGGCGGCATCCTGGCGCACCCGCAAGGCGCCGCGGCCGGCGTGCGCAGCATCCGCCAGGCCTGGGCCGCGTGGCGCGCGGGCGAAGCGCTGGCGAGTGCCGCGGTGCAGGCCCCCGAGTTGCGCGCGGCGATCGACTTCTTCGGCCCCAAGCCGCACTGAGGCCGTCGCGCGATGCTGCGCCACGTCTGGTACGGCGACGACTTCACCGGCGCATCGGACACGCTGGCCACGCTCGCCTCGGCCGGCCTGCGCGCGCTGCTGTTCACGCAGGTACCCAGCGCTGCCCATCTCGAACGCGCCGGCCCGCTCGACGCACTCGGCATCGCCGGCACCGCACGCGCGCTCGCGCCAGCCGCAATGCGCGAGGAGCTCGCCCCGGTTGCAGACTTCTTCGCCACCCTGCGCGCGCCGCTCACGCACTACAAGTGCTGCTCCACCTTCGACAGCGCGCCGAATGTCGGCAACCTGGCCGTCGGACTGCAGGCCTTGCGCCGCGACGCGCACCAGGCCGTCGTGCCGATCGTCGGCGGCCAGCCGAGCCTGGGCCGTTTCTGCGCCTTCGGCGAGCTCTACGCCACCGCGTCAGCGGGCGGCGAGGTGCACCGCATCGACCGCCACCCGACGATGAGTCGTCACCCGGTGACCCCCATGCACGAGGCCGATCTTCGCCGCCACCTCGCCGCGCAGGGCCTCGCGAACGTGGCGTCGATCGACCTGCGCGCGCTCGACGAGGCCGACGATGCGGCGCTCGACACCGCGTTCGACGACTGCAGGGCCGACGCGTTGCTGTTCGACACGACGCGCCAAGCGCACCTGACGCGCATCGGCCGCCTGCTGTGGCAGCGCGCCGAGCGGGCGCCCCTGCTCGCACTGGGTGCCAGCAGCGTCGCGCAGGCGCTGATCACGCATTGGCAATCGCAGGGGCGCGCGCCCGGTGCCACGCAAACGGTCGCCCCCGCCGCCGGCCCGGTGTTCCTGCTCGTCGGCAGCCTGTCGCCGGTGACCGCGACGCAGGCGACCGCCGCGTCGGGCTACGAAACGGTCGAGATCCCCGTGCAAGCACTGGTCGACGACGACAGCCGCGTCGACGCGCTGGCCGCACGCTGCGCGACGATGCTGCGCGAAGGGCGCCCGGTGCTCGCACGCACCCGCTCCGCGCCCGGCGAGAGCGCGCCGCCGCTGGCCGTGGCTGCGGCCTGCGCGCGCCTGCTCGCGCGCGTGCTCGAGCACGCACCGCAGGTGCGCCGCGTCGGCGTCGCCGGTGGCGACACCTCGAGCTTCGCGCTGCGCGCGCTCGCCCCTTGGGCGCTCAGCTGGGCCGGCTCGCTCGCGCCCGGCGTGCCGCTGCTGCGCGTGCACGCCGACGACCCCGCGCTCGACGGGCTGGAGCTGATGCTCAAGGGCGGCCAGATGGGGCCGACGGACGTGTTCGACCGCCTGCTGCGCGGTGCCCCGCGCTGACGGGCGAGGGCTCAGGCCGGCGACGAGAGCTTCAGGCCGACGATCCCCGCGACGATCAGCGCCAGGCTCAGCAGCCGGCCGGCATTCGCGGACTCGCCGAGCAGCACGATGCCCAGGATGGCCGTGCCGACCGCGCCGACGCCGACCCAGACCGCGTAGGAGGTGCCGACCGGCAGCGACTTCATCGCCAGGCCGAGCAGGCCCAGGCTGATCACCATCGCGGCGCCGGTGCCGATCGAGGGCCAGAGACGGGTGAAGCCGTCGGTGTACTTCAGGCCGATGGCCCAGGCGACCTCGAACAGGCCGGCGAGCACCAAGATGACCCAGGGCATGAATCCTCCAGCGGGCGGGTGAGCACGAGCGCCGGATTGTCGACC
>DATLIE010000029.1:0-1830 GCA_035539635.1 Burkholderiaceae bacterium | reverse complement strand
ATCGCCACCGGCATCGAGGAGCACGACAACTACGCGGTCGACTTCATCGAGGCGACGCGCTGGATCAAGCAGCACCTGCCGGGCGCGAAGGTCAGCGGCGGTGTCTCGAACGTGAGCTTCAGCTTCCGCGGCAACGACCCGATGCGCGAGGCGATCCACACCGTGTTCCTGTACCACGCGATCAAGGCGGGCATGGACATGGGCATCGTCAACGCCGGCATGATCGGCGTCTACGACGACCTCGACCCCGAGCTGAAGGAGCGCGTCGAGGACGTGGTGCTGAACCGTCGCAAGGACGCGGGCGAGCGCCTGATCGAGATCGCCGACCGCGCCAAGAGCGCCGGCAAGGACGACAGCGCGCGTCTGGCCTGGCGCGCGAACCCGGTCGACCAGCGCCTGTCGCACGCGCTGGTGCACGGCATCACCGACTTCATCACCGAGGACACCGAGGAGTCCTGGCAGGCGATACAGGCCAAGGGCGGCCGGCCGCTGCACGTGATCGAAGGCCCGCTGATGGCGGGCATGAACATCGTCGGCGACCTGTTCGGCCAGGGCAAGATGTTCCTGCCGCAGGTGGTGAAGTCCGCGCGCGTGATGAAGCAGGCGGTGGCGCACCTGCTGCCCTACATCGAGGCCGAGAAGAAGGCGCTGGTCGACGCCGGCGGCGAGGCCAAGCCCAAGGGCAAGATCGTGATCGCCACCGTGAAGGGCGACGTGCACGACATCGGCAAGAACATCGTCACCGTCGTGCTCCAGTGCAACAACTTCGAGGTCGTCAACATGGGCGTGATGGTCCCGTGCCAGGACATCCTCGCCAAGGCCAAGGTGGAGGGTGCGGACATCGTCGGCCTGTCGGGCCTGATCACGCCGAGCCTCGAAGAGATGCAGCACGTGGCCGCCGAGATGCAGCGCGACGAGTGGTTCCGCATCAAGAAGATCCCGCTGCTGATCGGCGGAGCGACGACGAGCCGCGTGCACACCGCGGTGAAGATCGCGCCGCACTACGAAGGGCCGGTGGTCTACGTGCCCGACGCGTCGCGCAGCGTCGGAGTGTGCTCAGACCTGATCTCCGACGAGCGCGCGGCCCGGTTCATCGCCGACATGACCGCCGACTACCAGCGCGTACGCGAGCAGCATGCGAACAAGAAGGCCGCGAAGCTCGTGCCGCTGGCCGAGGCACGCGCCAACAAGACGCCGATCGACTGGGCCGCCTACCAGCCGACGAAGCCGAAGTTCCTCGGCCGACGGATGCTGCGCAACGTCGACATCGCCGAGCTGGCGCCCTACATCGACTGGACGCCGTTCTTCCAGACCTGGGACCTGGCGGGCAAGTTCCCGGAGATCCTGCGCGATGAGGTCGTGGGCCACGAGGCGACGCGCGTGTTCAGCGATGCCAAGCGGATGCTGCAGCGCGCGATCGAGGGCCGCTGGCTGCAGGCCCATGGCGTGTTCGGCCTCTACGCCGCGAACCCGGTGCACGACGACGACATCGCGTTCCATGCGGACGAGCAACGCGACGGCGAACCGCTGATGGTCTGGCACGGCCTGCGCCTGCAGACCGAGCGGCCGGTGATCGACGGCGTCAAGCGCCCCAACCGTTGCCTGGCCGACTACGTGTCCCCGCAAGGCAACGACTATGCCGGCATGTTCGCGGTCAGCATCCACGGCGTCGAGAAGAAGGAAGCGCAGTTTCTCGCCGACCACGACGACTACTCGGCGATCATGCTCAAGGCCCTGGCCGATCGCCTGGCCGAGGCCTTCGCCGAGCGCCTGCACCAGCGCGTGCGCACCGAGCTCTGGGGCTACGCCGCCGGCGAGATCCTGTCCCAC
>DATLIE010000028.1:0-2687 GCA_035539635.1 Burkholderiaceae bacterium | reverse complement strand
TGCAGGCGAGCAGGCGGCGCAGGCCGGCGCGGAACTTCGGCGCGTTGGTGTCGAGCGAAATCGGGAACACCTGCTTGCTGATCTCGGTCGTGATGTCGAAGACCTGCCAGTCGTACTGGTCGGGGTCGAGGCCCATCGCGATGTGCAGCGCCGGCCGCGTGTGGTCGCGCACGAACATCGTGGCGTACACCGCGAGCAGGAAGAAGCGCACCCACAGCAGGTTGGCGCCGCGCAGCAGATGCGGGTTGGCACGCATGATCAGCGCGAACGACTCGCCGTGGCGGAATTCGTCGTTGCACCAGCGCTCGAACCACTTGAAGATCGGGTGGAAGCGCTTGTCCGGGTGGCGCTCGAGCTGGCGGTAGATCGTGATGTAGCGCGCGTAGCCGATCTTCTCGGACAGGTAGGTCGCGTAGAAGATGTACTTTGGCTTGAAGTAGGTGTAGGCCTTGGTCGCCTTCAGGTTGGCCAGGTCGACGCCCAGGCCGTAGTCGCGCAGCGACGCGTTGATGAAGTTGGCGTGACGCGACTCGTCGCGCGTCAGGTAGGTCATCAGCTGCTTGATGTCGGGGTTGTCGACATGCTTGCGGATCTCGTTGTAGAGCACGCAGCCCGAGTACTCGCTGGTGATCGACGACACCAGGAAGTCGAGGAACTCCTGCTGCAGTTCGGGCGGCAGCTGGCGGATCTCGTCCTTGAAGCTGGCATCGCGCTGGAAGTGGTCGTGGTTGTTGTCGCCCTCGTACTCGGCCAGCATCGCGTCCCACTCGGCGCGCACCGAGCTCATGTCGAGCCGGTTCATCGCGGCGTAGTCGGTCTTGTAGAAGCGCGGGCTGATCAGCGTCTCGGACTTGGCGTGACGCATCACGTCGTCGCGGCTCTCGATGGCTTGGGCAGTCATGACGCGGCCTTTCGTGGCGGTGAAGGCCCGAGCCAGCGCGCGAACACCGCGGCATTGGTCGGACCGAAGGATTCGAGGTCGATGCGCTCGCCGGTCGACGGGTCGACCAGCGTCAGGCGGCCGTCGGCGCGGGCGATCAGCATCAGCGCCGCCTCGCTGCCCTGGCCGCGGCGCTTGCGCTCGCGCAGCAGGCCGCGCAGCGTGCCGCGCAGGAAGCCTTGCTCGCCATGCGCGGTGTCGATCACGGCGCCGCTCGCGGCGTCGACGATCGCGATGCCGCCGTCCGGACGATCGACGAAGCGCAGCGCGCGCTCGGCCACCGCCGGCGCATCGGGCAGGCGCGGCGCGTAGCCGGCCAGGCGCGTGGCGCCGACCGCCAGGATGCACAGGCCGAGCGCCCCGCCGGCCGCCAGCAGCGCGCGGCGCGGGATCAGCTCGACGCGGGGGGCGGCTTGCATGGCGTCGTGTCTCAGCGCGACGCGAAGGCCGGCTGGTGCGCGGGTGCGCGCGAGGCTTCGGCCGGCACGGCCGGCGTCGCCGCCACGCCGTTGGCCTGCGACCAGGCCGTGGCCAGCTGCGCCGACAGCTGCTTCGCCTCGGGCAACGAGCGCAGCATCGGCTGCGGACGCGACACGCGCCACGGCCGCACATGCGGCCACAGATGCAGCCAGGCGATGCGCGTGTCTGGTTCCAGCACCAGCGCGATGTCACCGGCATCGCCCTGGCCGAAGGGCCGCAGGTCGGCACGGTCGATGCGCGCGAGCGGCAGGTTGTAGGTGACGGTCAGCACGATGCCGATGCGCATCACGACACGGCGGTCGGTCAGCGTGTAGACCGCGCTGCGTGCGGTGAGCCAGGCCAGCAGCAACAGCAACGCGAGGCCGCTGGCGAACAGCGGCAGCAGCCAGGCCGTCGAGCGCAGCGCAGGTACCAGCCCCGCGCCATCGGACAGCGTCGCGCCGAAGCGCCAGGCCAGCAGCAGCATGAAGTAGATCGCGACCTTGTCGGCGTGGAAGGCGCGCCGCGCCAACAGCGTCCACGACGGCGAACCCTGCCAGACGATGCGCTCGCTGGCCGGCAGGCGCTCGGGCAGGCCGTACTGCGGCTCGAACTCGTGCTCGTGGACGGCTCGCGGGGTGGTGCTCATCGTCCTGTCCTCACATCAGCGGTTCGCTGCGGCCCGGCTCGGCGTAGAGCGTCCCGGCGCCGAAGTAGGCGGCGATGCGCTCTTCCTCGAGCAGGGTCACGCGGTCGGTGGCGCGCGTGGCGGGCACGCCGGCGAACTGGTCGGCCATCAGCGCGTGCACCGTCACGTCGTCGGAGGTGATCCGGGCAAAGGGCACCGGCACCAGCACGCGGCGCGATCCGCCGCCGGCCGTCGCGACCTCGACCTCGAGGTAGCGGAACAACATCTCGCCACGGTCAAGCCAGAGGTCGCGCACCGTGCCGGCCACGTCGCCGCGTGCGTCAACCACCGTCATGCCGCGCGGGTCGGGGTCGCGGCTCGAGACGTTGCAGTCGGGCGCCAGCGACAGCGGCACGATCTTGGGCTGGCCGTGGTGGTCGAGGTCGGCCACGTCGGGACGCAGCGCGGACCAAGCCCCCGGGCCGACACCGGCGCTGAGCGGGTCGCCGGTTGGCTCGCTCGGCGAGCCGGCACCGCGGTAGGTCGGCTCGGCATTGAGCGGCCCCTGCGGCGGCTCGTCGCGCGGCGCCTGCACCTCACGCCCGTCGGCGAGGCGGTAGGTCTTGGGCGCCGGCGCGCGCGGCCAGCCCTCGATCACGC
>DATLIE010000027.1:0-2815 GCA_035539635.1 Burkholderiaceae bacterium | reverse complement strand
CCGGCGCCGGCGCTCGCCGCGCACGATGTCGACCTTCTCGCTGCGGCCCTCGATGCGGCTGATGCCCTTCAGCGGGTTCAGGTCGGTGTGGTACATCGCGGTGGCGGTGGCCATCGGCGACGGGTAGAAGGTCTGCACCTGATCGGCCTTGAAGCCGTTCTTCTTCAGCCACAATGCGAGGTTCATCATGTCCTCGTCGCTGGTACCCGGGTGCGCGGCGATGAAGTACGGGATCAGGTACTGCTTCTTGCCCGCCTCGGCTGAGTACTTCTCGAACATCGCCTTGAAACGGTCGTAGCTGCCGATGCCCGGCTTCATCATCTTCGACAGCGGCCCGCCCTCGGTGTGCTCGGGCGCGATCTTGAGGTAGCCGCCGACGTGGTGCGTCACGAGTTCCTTCACGTACTCGGGGCTCTGCACCGCGAGGTCGTAACGCAGGCCGGAGCCGATCAGGATCTTCTTGACGCCGGGAAGCGCGCGCGCGCGACGGTACAACTTGATCAGCGCCGAGTGGTCGGTGTTCAGGTTGGGGCAGATGCCCGGGTAGACGCAACTCGGCTTGCGGCAGGCGGCCTCGATCTCGCGGCTCTTGCAGGCGATGCGGTACATGTTGGCCGTCGGCCCGCCGAGGTCGCTGACCACGCCGGTGAAGCCGGGCACCTTGTCGCGCATCTCCTCGATCTCGCGAATGATCGAGTCCTCGCTGCGGCTCTGGATGATGCGCCCCTCGTGCTCGGTGATCGAGCAGAAGGTGCAGCCGCCGAAACAGCCACGCATGATGTTGACCGAGAAGCGGATCATTTCCCACGCGGGGATCTTGGTCGGTCCGTCGTGGCCGCCGGTCGCGTCCGCATACGCCGGGTGCGGCGAGCGCGCATACGGCAGGTCGAACACATGGTCCATCTCGGCGGTGGACAGCGGAATCGGCGGCGGGTTGATCCACAGGTCCTGGTCGACCCCGCTGGACGTGTAGCGCTGCACCAGCGCGCGTGCGTTGCCCGGGTTGGTCTCGAGGTGCAGCACGCGGTTCGCGTGCGCATACAGCACCGCATCGGACTTCACCTGCTCGTAGGCGGGCAGGCGGATGACGGTCTTGTCGCGCGGCGGCATCGTCACGCGGCCGGTCTTGCGTGAAACTGGCATCGCGATCACGCCGGCCGCGGGCTCCTCCTTGGCGCAGCTCGCATCGTCGATCACCGCGTAGGGATGGATGTGCTCGTCGATGCGCCCCGGCTGGTCGACCTCGGTCGAGTCGATCTCCATGAAACCTTCGGGCGCCTCGTGCACCATGAAAGCCGTGCCGCGCACGTCGGTGATCTTGTCGATCGGCTCGCGCCGAGCCAGGCGGTGCGCAATCTCGACGATGGCGCGCTCGGCGTTGCCGTACAGCAGCAGGTCGGCCTTGGCGTCGACCAGGATCGAGCGCCGCACCTTGTCCTGCCAGTAGTCGTAGTGCGCGATGCGGCGCAGGCTGGCCTCGATACCGCCGAGCACGATCGGCACGTCCGGGTAGGCTTCCTTGCAGCGGTTGGCGTAGACCAGCGAACTGCGATCGGGCCGCTTGCCGCCCTCGCCGCCCGGTGTGTAGGCATCGTCGCTGCGGATCTTCCGGTCGGCGGTGTACCGGTTGATCATCGAGTCCATGTTGCCGGCCGTCACGCCGAAGAACAGCGTCGGGCAGCCGAGGGCCTTGAACGGGTCGGCGCTGTGCCAGTCGGGCTGCGCGATGATGCCGACGCGAAAGCCTTGCGCCTCGAGCACGCGCCCGATCACCGCCATGCCGAAGCTCGGGTGGTCGACATAGGCATCGCCGGTGACCACGATCACGTCGCACGCATCCCAGCCCAGCGCCTCCATCTCGGCGCGGCTCATCGGCAGGAAGGGGGCCGGTCCGAAGCGCTTGGCCCAGTACGGCCTGTAGCCGGTCAGGGCGCGCGCGGGCGCGGGGGGCGACAAGGTGGCGGTGCTCACGGCCGGTATTGTCCCCTCTACACTGCGCGCTCCCTCAAGACCCCACCGCGCCATGGCCGAAGAACACAAGCCTGCCGACGACGACAAGAAGGATCGCGAGAAGAAGGCTGTCGAGGAGCGCCTCAAGCGCGCGCCGGTCGCCTCCACCGGCCGGGTGACCACGAGCGGCGGCCGCGCGCTCGCCTACCGCGCCACCTGCGAATACCTGCCGGTGCAGAAGCTCGCCTTCGGCAACGAGCGCGGCGAACCCGAGGCCGCTGTCTTCACGGCCGCGTACGAACTCGAGGGTGCGACGGCCGCCGAGCGCCCGGTGTGCTTCGCCTTCAATGGCGGGCCGGGCTCGTCGTCGGTGTGGCTGCACCTGGGCGCGCTCGGCCCCAAGCGCGTCGTCGTGCCCGACGACGGTTCGATGCCGCTGCCGCCCTACGGCGTGAGCGACAACCCGCTCACCTGGCTCGCGCACTTCGACCTCGTGTTCGTCGACCCGCCGCACACCGGGTGGTCGATCGCCGCGGGGGACGATGCACGCAAGGGCCTCTTCTCGGTCGATGGCGACGTGGCCGCACTGACCGAGGTGATGCGCGGCTGGCTGACCCGCCACAAGCGCTGGGGCTCGAGCGTCTACCTGGCCGGCGAGAGCTACGGCACGACGCGCGGCGCGGCACTGGCCGACGCGCTGCTCGACGCCAACGTCGCGCTCGCCGGCCTGATCCTCGTGTCCTGCGCGATGGACCTGCAGAGCATCGTGTTCGCGCCTCGCAACGACCTGCCGTTCGCGCTGTTCCTGCCCGCGTTCGCCAACGTCGCGCAGTACCACGGCAAGCTCAAGGGACCGCTGGCCGCG
>DATLIE010000026.1:0-1999 GCA_035539635.1 Burkholderiaceae bacterium | reverse complement strand
GCCCACCACGCGCAGCGGTTTCGGTTCGGCCTTGGCCGCGAGTTCGGCGAAGTCGACCTTGAGCACGTCCGACTCGATGACATCCAGCTGCGGATGTTCGCGCAGCCGCTTGGCCAGGTCGCGGTCGAGCTCGATGACCGTGAGCCGGCCTAGCCGCTCGACCAGCGGCTGCGTGAGCGCCGCCAACCCCGGCCCGATCTCGACCATCGCATCGCCGGGCTGCGGCGCGATCGCCTGCACGATCCCGTCGATGATCCCGCCGTCGGACAGGAAATGCTGCCCGAACCGCTTTCTTGCAATGTGCTGTGCCATCGCGGCCTAGAGCGCTGCCGCGGCCATCAGGACTGCGGCGTCTCGCGGTATTCGACGTAGGCGCGCGCGCGCACTTCCTGCACCCAGGTGGTGAAGGCTTCTTCGACGCGCTGTTCGCGCAGTGCGGCACGCGCGGCTTCGCGCTGCTCCGACTGGCTCAGCTTGGCTTCGCGGCGGCCGACCACCTGGATCAGGTGGACGCCGAAGCGCGACACCACGGGGTCGCTGATCTGGCCCGGCGTGAGCCGGTCCATGGCTTCCTCGAACTCGGGCACGAACTGGCCGGGGCGCGACCAGCCGAGGTCGCCGCCTTCCTTGGCGCTCGCATCCTGCGAGTTGTCGCGCGCCAAGCCGGCGAAGTCGGCGGTGCCGGCCTGCACGCGGCGCTTGAATTCCTGCAGCTGTGCCACCGCCTGCGCGGTCGTGCGCTTGGGGTCGTTCAGCAGCAGGATGTGGCGCACCTGGGTCTGGGTGATGGACGCATCCGACGAACCCACCTGCGCCTTGGTCAGCACCTTGAGCACGTGGAAGCCGGCGCCCGAGCGCACGGGTCCGGCGATGCCGTTCACCGCGGTCGATTGCGTGGCCTCGACGAACACGGGCGGGTAGCGGTCGGCGCTGCGCAGGCCGAGCGCGCCGCCGTTGGCGCGGTCGGGCGAATCGGAGTTTTCGCGCACCAGCTTGGCGAAGTCTTCGCCGCTGCGCGCGCGCTGTGCGAGGTCGGTGGCCTTCTTCTGTGCGGTCGCGACCTGCGCCTCGGTGGCGTTCTCGGGCACGGCCACCAGCAGCTGGGCGATGTTGAGGTTGAGCAGGGCGTTGTTCTTGACGGCGCTCTCGCGCTGGTCGCGCAGGTACTCGTCGGCCTCGGTGTCGCTGATCTTGACCTTGGACTCGACCTCGCGGTCGCGCAGGCGCGTGAGCAGCAACTGGTCGCGCAGGTCGTTGCGGAATTCGCGCGGCGAGATGCCTTCGGCCGCGACGCGGCTGCGCAGTTCGGTGAGGCTGATCTCGTTCTGGCGGGCCACGGTCTGCTCGGCCTGGTCGATCGCCACGTCATCGACCTTGATGCCGTTTTCCTTCGCCAGCTGCAGCTGTGCGCGCTCGGTGATCAGGCGCTCCAGCACGAGGCGCGTGAGTTCGGCGCGCGGCACGCGCTCGGCGTCCGGGTTCTCGCGGATCAGCCGCGTGACACGCGACTGCACCTCGGTGTTGGTGATCGGCTCGGAGTTGACCAGCGCCACGATGTACTCGGCCGCGCGCTGCACCGGCGCCGCCGCGGGGCCGGCAGGGCGCGCCGCCGGCGGCACGATCCGGGGACCGGCACGCATGATGTCCGTGATGCCGCTGCCGGAACGAAAGCCCTGTGCGCCGGCCGTTGCGGCGATGGCCGCAAGGCAACCCAGGGTGATGAGGGAACGGATGTGTTTCATGGCGTGAACGGTCGTCGTTTCAGTCGTAATTGGTGAAGCGGCTCGGGGCTTCGGTCGGTTGACGCAGCGGCTGGTAGCGCTGCACGTTCTGCCGCAGGGCCTGCATCGGGCTCGAGCCGATGCTGGAGAAACCGACGAATTCGAGCTGGAACATGATGCGGGTGTTGGCCGTCACCTGGCCGGTGGTGATGCGCTGCAGCACCACGCGGCTGATCCAGCAGCAGCCGTCGTACTCGACCCCGAGCACGCCGTCCGTG
>DATLIE010000025.1:0-7270 GCA_035539635.1 Burkholderiaceae bacterium | reverse complement strand
GTGACGTGGTGCGCGCCGAGGTCAGCGGCATCGGCGCCATCGAGAACCGTTTCGTCGGCGAGGAGACCCCGACATGAAGACACCGAACTGGCTCGCGGCGACCGCGCTCATGCTCGCCGCGCTGGGGGCGCAGGCGCAGGGCAGCTGGCCCGACAAGCCGATCACGATGATCGTTCCCTTCCCGCCGGGCGGCGTGGCCGACACCGTGGCGCGGCCGGTGGCCGAGTCGCTGGCGCGCGAGCTGAAGCAGCAGGTGATCGTCGAGAACCGCGCCGGCGCCGGCGGCGCCACCGGCATGGGCGCCGCGGCGCGCGCCCCAGCCGACGGCTACACCGTGCTGATGAGCCTGTCGTCGATCTCGATCCTGCCCGAGGCCGACAAACTGCTCGCGCGCCGACCGCAGTTCACGATCGACCAGTTCAAGCCGATCGCGCGCTTCACCGCCGACCCGACGGTGCTGGTGGTGCGCGCCGAGGCGCCGTGGAAGACGCTGGCCGAGTTCGTCGCCGACCTCAAGGCGCAGCCCGGGCGCTACAACTACGGCAGCTCGGGCAACTACGGCACGATGCACGTGCCGATGGAGATGCTCAAGTCCAGCGCCGGCTTTCGCATGACGCACATCCCATACACCGGCGCCGGGCCGGCGGTGCTGGCGCTGCTGGGCGGCCAGGTCGATGCGCTGTCCACCGGGCCGGCCTCGGTGGCGCAGCACATCCGCGCCGGCAAGCTGCGCGCGCTCGCGCACTGGGGCGACAAGCCGCTGGCGGCCCTGCCCGAGGTGCCGAGCCTGACGCAGGGCGGGCACCCGGTGACCTTCGCGCAATGGTCGGCGCTGTTCGTGCCCGCCGGCACGCCCGAACCCATCGTCGCGCGGCTGCGCGAGGCCGCGCGCAAGGCCGCCGCCGACCCGCAGGTCATCCAGACCATCGGCCGCGCCGGCAGCCCGCTCGAGTACCTCGACGCGCCCGAGTTCCAGCGCTACTGGGACGCTGACGCGGCCCTGATGACCGAGGCCGTGAAGCGCATCGGCAAGGTGGAGTGACGCCGGGCTGCGGCCGCCACTCCTAGGGGCTGCGGGCCCCGGGGGCGCGGCGCGCGCGCCACAATCGCGCCCCGTTCTGCGGAGACCACGCGCATGGCGACGCCCCCGAACCTCGCTGCCGCGCAACGCGGCTACAGCTACGCCGAGTGCGACGACGCGACGCACCGGCCCGCCGCGCGCCGCACGCGCAAGCGCCGCAGCGCGGCCGCCAGCGAGGTGCTCAGCGGCCCCTTCATCGCGCCCGGCACGCTGTCGCGCGGCGAGCGGGTGCGTCTGCTCGACGGCATCGAGCGCGTGATGGAGGGCGTGTACGCGCACCTGCCGCTCAAGCGCGCGCGCTACGGCGTCGACCCGCTGCAGCGCCTGCGCATCCTGCGCTCGCAGGCCGACACGCTGAGCGACCAGGCTTTCCACCTCGACCTCGCCGACGCGCTGGCGAGCCTGCGCGACGCGCACACCGCCTACATGGGCCCGCGTGCGCTCGAGGACACCACCGCCGTGCTGCCCTTCCAGCTCGAGATGTACGGCCCGCCGGACGCGCCGACCTACCTGATCACGAAGGTCGTGCAGCACCGCCTGCGCCGGATCGACCGGCGCTTCGAAGCCGGTGTGCAGGTGGTGTCGTGGAACGGCGTGCCGATCGACCGCGCGGTGGAGCGCTGGAGCGACACGGCCTGGGGCGGGCGCAGCGACACGCGCCGCGTCGCCGCGTTGCAGACGATGACGCTGCGGCCGCTGCGTTTCGGGCCGCCGCCCGACGAGCACTGGGTCATCGTCGGCTACCGGCAGACCGACGCCCGCGGCCACCCGCGGGGCCCGGTGCTGGAGCAGCGCTTCGAATGGCGCATCGTGCGGCCGGCGCAAGTGAAGGGCGCGCGCCGCGACGCCGGCGCCCTGACGCGCGGACGACGGCGCGCGCAGCGTGCCGGCGCACCCGCGCTGCGGCGCGCCCTCAACCCCGCCGCCGAGGCGATGCGGCGCGCGACGATGCTGCTGTTCGCGCCGCAGGCGCTGGCGCGCCGGCAGCCGCCCGCGGCCAGCCGTCGCGGCGGCTTCCCGCGCTCGGAGCTGCCGGACTTCTTTCGCGTCCAGATGCTGGACACGCAGCACGGCAAGGTGCCACTGCTGCGCATCTACAGCTTCAACATCGACAGCGACGACGACTTCATCGCCGAGCTGGTACGCCTGCTGCTGCGGCTGCCCGCCGACGGGCTGATCATCGACATCCGCGACAACCCGGGCGGCAACATCTGGGCGGCCGAGCGCGCGCTGCAGCTGTTCAGCGACCACCCGGTCGAGCCGACGCTGTTCTCGGTGCTCGCCACGACCTTCACGCGCACGGCGGCGGCCACGGCCGGCCTGGGCCGCAGCGAACTCGGGCCGTGGCGCGCATCGCTCGAGGCCGCGGTGCGCAACGGCGAGCTGTACTCGCGCGCGCTGCCGATCACCCCGGTCGCGATGTGCAACGCGATCGGACGCGTCTACGCCGGACCGACGGTGCTGGTGAACAACGCCAACACCTATTCGTCGGGCGACCTGTTCAGTGCCGGCTTCATGGACAACGCGATCGGCCCGGTGATCTGCGTCGGCCTGGCCACCGCGGGCGGCGGCGCCAACGTGCTCGACTACACCGACCTGGTGGGCGCGCTCGAGGGCACGCCGATGGCGCTGCCGCGACTGCCCGAGGGCATCGGGCTGTCGCTGTCGTTCCGCCGTGCCACGCGCAACGGGCCGAACCTGGGGCTGCCGATCGAGGACGTGGGCGTCGAGGGCCACGAATCCTACGAGATGACGCGCGACGACGTGCTGCACGGCAACCGCGACCTGTACGACCGCTGTGCCGCCACGCTGGCGGCCTTGCGGGCGTGAGCGCGTGAGCGCCTAGGGCGGCGCGGCGGCCGCGCGCAAGGCGCGCTCGGTGGCGGCGTCGGCCGGATAGAACAGCTCCACCGTCAGTTCGGCCAGCGTCACGTCGCGCGGCGAGCCGAAGGTGGCCAGCGTGGTGAACAGCGACAGGCGCTGCCCGTGCAGGTCGAGCACGCACGGCACCAGCAGCTCGTCGGGCGCTGCGGGCGCGGCCGGGCGCGCGAGCAGCGCCTGCACGTTCGGGTAGGCGCGCACCTCGTCGAGCAAGGCGCTCGCGGCCGGGTCGAGCGAGCCGTCGGCCAGGCGCTGCAGCTCGCGCAGCATGTAGCGGCCCCAGGCCTCGAAGTTGGCGGTGAAGGCGGCCATGCCGCGGGGGTGCAGGCCGAGGCGGAAGATGTTGGGCCGCGGCGCCATCAGCTCGGGCGGCAGCGCCGCCACGAGGCGGCCTGCGGTGGCGTTCGCCACCACGATGTTCCAGTGCCGGTCGAGCGCGACACCGGGGTACGGGTCGTGCGCCTGCAGCACACGGGTGATCGCCTGCTGCATCGCCCCCATGCCGGGCGCGTCGAGCGCATTCTCGGGGTAGCGCGGGGCGAAGCCCGCGGCCAGCAGCAGCACGTTGCGCTCGCGCAGCGGCATGTCGAGCACGTCGGCCAGGGCCACCAGCAGCTCGGCGCTGGCGCGCGCGCGCCCGGTCTCGATGAAGCTCAGGTGGCGCGCCGACACGCCCGCCGTCAGCCCGACCTCGAGCTGCGACAGGCGCCGCTTGGCGCGCCAGGCGCGCAGCAGGTCGCCGACGGCCGGGCGCGCGGCAACGGGCGGGGCGAGGTCTTGCATGGCGCGATTCTGGCGTGCCCTGCCGCGCTACCTGGCGAACGGGTTCGCGGTCGCGAACCACAGCCCGATGCCGGTGGCGATGATGAAGGCGCCATCGGTGACGCCGACCGCGAGGAAGTATTTGGTCTGCATCTCGGTCGCCAGTTCAGGCTGGCGCGCGACGCCTTCGAGGAACTTCATCGTCGCCAGGCCGATGCCGATGCACGAACCGAACGCGGGGATGCCGATCAGCAGCGCGACGGCGAGCGGGAGGAGGTCGATGCCTTGCATGGTGGGCTCCGTGGTTGAGGGGATCGTTCAGGCGCCGTGCAACGCGGCATGGCCGCCCGGTGCGGGCCGCGAGGCACGCCAGCCGGCGCCCTCCCAGGCCGCGAACACCAGCACTGCGAGCGCCTGCAGCAGCAGCCAGCCCCAGCCGAGCGGCGCGGGCTCCAGCACGCCGGCAGCCGGCAATCCGATGCAGCCGAGCGCCCAGCCGAGGTTGCCGAACACGACCAGTGCCACCAGCGCGGCGTGCAGGCGCGACGCGCGCGCCATCGCCACCAGCATCGCGGCATAGCCGAGCAGGAACACGCCGCTGGACAGCGTCAGCGACGCGGGCAGGCCGAGCGTGGCCGCGAGGGGGTCGCCGCCGGCCAGTTGCAGCGCGCCGGCCGCGCCACTGACCGCGGCGTCGGTCCACAGCGCCATGCGCAGCGTCGGGGAAGGCAGCAGGAGGTTCGAGGTGCTCATCGTGGGCTCCGGGTGGTGATCGTTGGAGCCCAGTGTGAAAGCGCGAGGTCGTGGCGTCGATTACCTCGCAGGTCATGCCGTTCAGTCGACGCGGGCCGGCGCCTCGCGCACCGGGTCGGCGCTGTCGCGCGTGGCGAACTGCGCCAGCGCCACGCCGGCCAGCGTGACCAGTGCACCGCCGATCTTCAGCGGCGTGAAGCGCTCGCCGGTGAACCACCAGGCCACGGCCCCCGCCACCAGCGGCATCAGGTACTGCAGCGGCGCGGTGCGGCCGACGCCGCGCTGCGCATTGACCCAGCCCCAGACCAGCCAGCCGAGAAAGGCCGACACGAAACTGGCCCACAGCAGCAGGCCCCAATGCAGCGGCGCCATCGCCGCCCAGGGCGCATCCAGCGCCGCGGGCAGGCCGAGCAGCACCAGCAGCGGGCTGCCGGCCAGCGTGGCGTAGGCCATCACTGCAATGCCGCCATGGCGCTGGATCAGCGGCTTGCTCATCACCGTGTAGTACGAGTAGAGCGAGGCCGAGAACAGCATCATCAGGTCGCTGCCGGTGGCGGCCCATTGGCCACCGAGCAGCTTGTCGGACAGGAAGGTCAGCACGCCGCTGCAGGCCAGTGCCACGCCGGCCACCTGCCCCGGCGTCAGGCGCTCGAGGCC
This sequence comes from Burkholderiaceae bacterium, assembly GCA_035539635.1. Taxonomy (GTDB): domain Bacteria; phylum Pseudomonadota; class Gammaproteobacteria; order Burkholderiales; family Burkholderiaceae_C; genus CADEEN01. The sequence continues at coordinate 2,136 of DATLIE010000025.1, read as the reverse complement.
GGCCCAGTGCAGGATCAGCAGCGTGAACACCGGGCCGCAGGCCATGATCAGTGCGCTCGAGAACGCGGTTGACCAATGGATGCCGAAGGTGACCAGGCTGACGTGCACCGTGTGCGCGAGCACGCCCAGCCACGCGAGCCGGATCGCGTCGGCGCGCGGCAGGCGCAACCAGCGCCCGCCGTTGACGTACAGCAGCAGCAGCGCCGCGCACAGCGGGATCAGCAGGTAGCGCACGCAAAGAAACGCGGCCGGCGGCAGCACCTCGAACAGTGCCTTCTGCACCGTGAAGTTCGCGCCCCACACCGACACGACCGCCAGGCCGGCGGCCAGGGCCAGGCGCGAACTCGAAGGGGCGGACCGCGTCGCGGCGAGGCGGGCATCAGGCATGCGCCGCCCGATTCTGCCGTCGCGCCCGGCCGCATGCCTGCGCAGGGTCAAGGCCCGCGCTCACTGACAATCGACAGCCACCCGCACCGACGAGGCCGACCCATGCTGGAACTGCGACCGACCTGCGAACACTGCAACACCGCGCTGCCGCCGGACTCGACCGCGGCGCGCATCTGCAGCTTCGAATGCACCTTCTGCGCCAGCTGCGTCGACGGCCTGCTCGGCAATGTCTGCCCCAACTGCGGCGGTGGCTTCGTGCCGCGGCCGGTGCGGCCGGCGCGCGACTGGAAGGGCGGCAACGCGCTGCCGAAGTACCCGGCGTCGACGACGGTCAAGCACCGGCCGGTGGAGCCCGCAGCCCATGCGGCGTTGCGGGCGGCCGTCGGTGCGCTGGCCCCCGAGCGACGCTAGCGCGCTCAGGCGCTGCTCACCCGCGGCGAAGGCTGGCGAAGCCAGCTGTTAGCACGGAACTTGCACCGCATTAGTTGACACACGGTTGGTGGCCCTCGCGCTGCTCGAAGACAGCAGGAGCGAGGTAACGCAGCGCCGAGTGCAGGCGCTGCTGGTTGTAGAAGGAGATGTAGCTGCTCAAGGCTTGGCGTAGTTGCTCGTCGGCCTCGAGGTCTTGCCGTACAACTCCTCGGCCTTCATCGAGTGGAAGAACGACTCGATATGCGCGTTGTCGTTCATCTTGCCGGGCCGGTTCATGCCCATCGTTAGGTGAAAGTGTCAACGAAACCGAGGCAAGCTCCCTGTCCGCTCGATGGAGGGGTTAGGTCGCAGACGACGCGAACTGCCCTTGCGACCTGTAGAGCTACTGCGAGGCGATTTCATTTGGTTGGCGCTGCTCCGGCCTTGAGAAAGTAGCCGTACGACCGAAGACGCTCCAGCTTCGATTGAATGTAGAGAAAGCCGGGCAACACAATGATGAGCCAGCAAGACAGAACGACCAGCAGATAGGCCCACGACTGCCCTAGCTCTGCTTCGCCTGCGGACAGGAGCACCCAAAGCAGTGCCCCGCCCAAGAGAGCGGCCAGAACCAAGTACCCAAGCAGAGTGATGGCGATTCGCTTGCCTTTGCTGAACCTCTCGCCTGCCCACAGCAAGAGCCAGGTGTAAGCAATGAGCAAAGCACTGACTGCGGCAGTTGCAGTGCCCGTGCGGTACGCGAGTTCTTGCCACGGCATAGCTTGGCGGTGCCCCTGCGACCTAACGGTTGAGTTGAGCGGCGCGCACGCCGGTGTATGAGCTTGGCACTTTATCCCTCACGCGTCCGCTCCAACGATTTGTTAGGCGACTGACCGCGAGGCATCTATTGTTCATCGTCCGCGCCACCGCTTAGCTATTGCTAGGGACATGATTCTCCCCAAGTGCAAGGAGTTCATTGTCCACACTGAAACCGTTTAGGCCGATGTCGTCTAGAGGTAACCCAAACGCTTCCGCCTGACTTTCGATAAGGGACAGAACTTCGTAGTAGCCGTGAGCAACGCCGCCCTGGAACTCGGAGGGATTGCGCTTTGCCATGTCACGCGCCGCTACCGCTCGCTCACGAAGCAGAGTCCCCAGGTCAAGAAGGAAGTTTTGGTGGATCGCTGCCATACGTTGAGTCGCCTAACGTGATATGGGCGAATTGTTAACGATTCTTGCCTAAGATTCGAGCATGCGACGCTACCGCCCTGCCACCAGTGCCGAGCGGGATGCTCGGATGGAGAGGCGACTGGCCATCGCGAAGGAAACCGGGCCGGGTGC
>DATLIE010000024.1:0-2571 GCA_035539635.1 Burkholderiaceae bacterium | reverse complement strand
GTGCGTGAGGGGCGGGCTGGGACAAGGTCTTCTCCGAGTTGCTGCACCAAAGTGCGTTTGATCCGCGTCAATAACACGCATCATAGTGCATGAACCGAAAGGAGAACAAGCAGTTTGATGCCTAGTGTTTACCCTCAAGCTCCAGCACCTTGCGAATCATCGCGCGCAAGGACAGTAAAGTCTCGTCCAGCGGGCGGGCGCTGGTGTCCAGGTGCAGTTCCGCCTTGGCGTAGAAGGGCGCGCGCTGCGCCAGGATGGTCCGGAGGTCCTCCAGGGCCTCGGCATTGCCGGCCATCGGCCGCAGGTCGCCCTGGGCCGCCACCCGGATCATGTGGTCCTCGGGCGTGGCGCGCAGCCACACCGTGGTGCAGTGTGCGAGCAGCTGGTTGAAGGTGGCCGGGTCGGAGACGATGCCGCCCGGCGTGGCGATCACCGCCTCTGGGTAGATCTGGATCGCCTCCTCGAGTGCGCGACGCTCGTAGCGCCGGTAGGCGTTCTGACCGTACAGCGCCTGGATCTCGCTGATGCTGCAGCCTGCGAACTTCTCGATCTCGCGCGACAGCTCGACGAACGGGAAGCCCAGGTCCTCGGCCAGCATCGCCCCGAGCGTGCTCTTGCCCGCGCCCCGCAGGCCCACCAGCGCCACGCGCTCGCTGCGCTTGCGCGCGGCGCCCGCCGAGCGCGCGTTGGCGCCGCCGGTGCCGAGCAGCTCTCCCACGGCCACGCGCACCCGGTGCAGGGTGGCCTCGTCGCGGTTCTCGAGCATCTCGCGCAGCATCAGCCATTCCGGAGAGGATGTGCTCACATCGCCGATCAACTCGGCCAGCGAGCATTGCAGCGCGCGGGCCACGTCATGCAGCACGAGGATCGAGGCGTTGCCGACGCCGTACTCCAGGTTGGCCAGGTGGCGCTCGGACACATCGGCCGCCGCGGCCAGCGCCTTGCGCGTCATGCCGCGGCGCGAGCGCAGTGCCCGGGCACGCTCGCCGAGCGCCACGAGGAACGGGTTCTTGCGTTCGTCCTCGTTGGCCGCGGCGCCGCTTTCCTCCGGGGGAAACCCGCGTTCCTGCAATATAGTGCTTGACATGAGGGTGACCCGGTTCTAGAGTGCCTTCACGCACAATACTGCATCGTCCCTGCGAAGGCAAGGCAGCGCTGCAGGCCAGGAGACCGGCCATGACGACCACCCCCGAGACCTTCCGCGCCCAGCTCGCGGCTTTCACTGCCGCGCTCGCAGGCCGCCCGCTCGACGCTCACCTCGACGCCTGGCTGAACCGCGAACACGGCGCCGGCAGCGCCACCTATGCCGGCCTCAAGGCCGCCTGCGAAGACGGCGTGGCCGCCGGCTGGCTGTGCAACCGCGAGGGCGGCGGCATCAAGTACGGCCGCATCTTCAAGCCGGCGGACGACCTGCACGGTTTCTCGGTCGACGTGGTCGACATGCAGGACATCGCCGGGCCGCATCACGTGCACCCGAATGGCGAGATCGACCTCGTGATGCCGCTCGAAGGCGACGCCCGCTTCGACGGCCGCCCGGCCGGCTGGCTGGTCATGCCGCCGGGCAGCGCCCACCGTCCCACCGTCAGCGCCGGCCGCGCGCTCGTGCTCTATCTGCTGCCGCAAGGCGCGATCGAGTTCACCCGATGATCGAATCCCTCGACAACTTCGTCGGCGGCCGCTGGGTCACCGGCACCGGTGCCGGCACGGCGCTGGTCGACCCGGTGCTCGACACCGAACTCGTCAGCGTGGACGCGACGGGGCTCGACCTGCGCGCCGGCTTTGCTTTCGCGCGCGAGGCCGGCGCCGCCGCGCTGCGGGCACTGACTTATCGCGAGCGCGCGGCCATGCTGGCCGCCGCGGTGAAGGTGCTGCAAGCCAAGCGCGACGACTACTACGCGATCGCCACCGCCAACAGCGGCGCGGTCAAGAACGACTCCGCGGTGGACATCGACGGCGGCATCTTCACGCTGTCCACCTACGCCAAGCTCGGCGAAGGCCTCGGCGACCGGCGCTTCCTGCTCGACGGCGAGCCGGCGCGTCTGGCCAAGGATCCGCTGTTCCAGAGCCAGCATGTGCTGGTGCCCACGCGCGGCCTGGCCCTGTTCATCAATGCCTTCAACTTCCCGAGCTGGGGCCTGTGGGAGAAGGCAGCTCCCGCACTGCTGTCGGGCGTGCCGGTGATCGTGAAGCCGGCCACCGCCACCGCCTGGCTCACGCAGCGCATGGTCAAGGACGTGGTCGACGCCGGCGTGCTGCCGGCAGGGGCGCTGTCGGTGGTCTGCGGCAGCGCCGCCGGCCTGCTCGACGCGCTCGAGCCCTTCGACGTGCTCTCGTTCACCGGCTCGGCCGAGACGGCCGCGCTGATCCGCTCGCACGCGGCGATCACGCAGAGCTCGGTGCGCGTGAACATCGAGGCCGACAGCGTCAACAGCGCGCTGCTGCTCGAAGGCGAAGCGCCCGGCAGCGAGGCCTTCGAGCTGCTCGTCAAGGAAGCGGCGCGCGAGATGACGCAGAAGTCGGGCCAGAAGTGCACCGCGATCCGGCGCATCTTCGTGCCCGAGGCGCTGTACG
>DATLIE010000023.1:0-7208 GCA_035539635.1 Burkholderiaceae bacterium | reverse complement strand
TCGTCGAGCAGCAGCAGGCGCGGCTCGCGTGCCAAAGCGCGCGCCACCGCGACGCGCTGCTGCTGGCCGCCCGACAGCGCCAGCGGTCGCCGTGCGTGCAGCTCGGTGCCGAGCCCGACCCGCTCGAGCCAGCCACGCGCCGCGGCGGCCCGTCCGGCCGCCGGCAGGTGACCGAGCGCGAGCGCCACGTTGCCCAGCGCACTCAGGTGCGGCATCAGGGCGTACTGCTGGAACACGAAGCCGACGTGGCGCCGCTGCGGCGGCACGTCGAGGCCCCGTGCGCTGTCGAACCAGGGCTCGCCGTCGACCGTCACGCGCGCGCGGGTGGGGCGCATCAGCCCCGCGATGACGCGCAGCAGCGAGGTCTTGCCGGCACCCGAAGGCCCGACCAGCGCGGTCAGTTCGCCGGCGGCGCAGTGCAGCGCACCGCGCAGCGGGATCGGGCCCTCCTGTCCGATCTCGAGCACCAGCCCCCGGTCGACGCCGCTCATCGCCGCAGCGCCAGCCGGGCCGAGGCGAAGAACGATGCGGCCACCGCGGCCAGCGACAGCGCCAGCAGCAGCAGCGCCATGCGGTCTGCAGCGGCGAGATCGAAGGCCTGCACGCGGTCGTAGATCGCGATCGCGATCGTCTTGGTTTCGCCCGGGATGCTGCCGCCCATCATCAGCACGACGCCGAACTCGCCCAGCGTGTGCACGAAGGTCAGCACGATGGCCGACAGGATGCCGGGCCAGGCCAGCGGCAACTCCACGCGCAACAGCGTCTGCCAGGCATTGAGCCCGCTCACCGCCGCGGCCTCGGGCAGCTCGCGCGGGATGGCCTCGAAGGCGCGCTGGATCGGCTGCACGATGAAGGGCACGTTGAAGATCACCGACGCCAGCACCAGGCCCGCGAAGTTGAACGTGACCGACACGCCGGCCTGCTCGGCGAGCCAGCGCCCGACTGGCGACGCCCCGCCGAGCGACACCAGCAGGTAGTAGCCGAGCACGGTGGGCGGCAACACCAGCGGCAGCACGACCAGGGCTTCGACCCAGGCCTTGCCGCGAAAGCGCGCCTGCGCGAGCCAACGCGCGAGCGCCAGGCCCAGCGGCAGCAGCACGGCCAGCGTGACCAGCGCGAGCTCGATCGACAGCCTCAGCGCCTGCCAGTCCATGCGTCAGACGGCGGCGGTCACTGCGCCGGCATCGCGAAGCCGTGGCGCACCATGATCGCCTGCGCGGCCGGCGTCGACAGGTACTCGTAGAACGCGATCGCCGCCGGCGGTGCGCCCTTGAGCAGCACCATGCGCTGCGCCAGCGGCTGGTGGAAGCTCTCGGGGATCGGCACGAAGCGACCCGCCGCGGCCAGCTGCGGCGTGCGCGCCAGCGACAGCGCGATGATGCCGCCCTGCGTGGACCCCGAACTCGCGAACTGCGCCGCCTGCGAGATGTTCTCGCCATAGACGAGCCTGGGCTCGATCGCCTGCCACAGGCCCGCGTGCTGCAGTGCCTCGCGCGCGCGCATGCCGTAGGGCGCATGCTCCGGGCTGGCGATCGCGAACCTGCGCAGGCGTCCGTCCTTCAGCGCCGCGCCGAGGTCCTTCAGCTCGCCATCGGCCGCCAGCGGCGACCCGTGCGGCACATACAGACCGATGCGCCCGTACGCGTACAGGCGGCCGCGGTCGCGCGTGCGGCCGGCGTCGGCGAGACGGAACACGAAGGCCTCGTCGGCCGACAGGTAGAGATGGAACGGCGCGCCCTGCACGACCTGGGCGTAGAACTGGCCCGAGGAGCCGAACACGAGGCGCAGCCTGTGGCCGGTGTCGCGCCCGAAGGCCGCAGCGACCTCGTCGAGCGCGAACTTGAGGTCCGACGCTGCGGCCACGGTCGGCACGGGCTGCGCCAGGGCCGGCACCTGAAGCAGCAGGGCAAGGACCAAGCCGACGATCCAGCGAAGCGGGTGGGCCGGGAAGCGCATGGGCCAAGGCATCAGGGCAAGCGGTGCGGGTGCGAGGTCAGTGTAGCGGCCGACCCGGCCCGACTCGCGCAACGCGATATGCTGGATGGATTCGCCGCTTGCGGCTGCCCACCAGAGACACATGCCCGGCCTGCTCCCCGACGTCGACCCCGACGGCCTCCTCGAATACTCGGTCGTCTACACCGACCGCGCGCTGAACCACATGTCACGCCGCTTCCACGGCGTGATGCAGGACATCTCGGCCGGCCTGAAGGCCGCCTACGGCGCGCAGTCCGTGATCGTGGTGCCTGGCAGCGGCAGCTACGGCATGGAGTCGGTGGCACGCCAGTTCGGCGGCGGCAAGCGCGCGCTGATCGTGCGCAACGGCTGGTTCAGCTACCGCTGGACCCAGATCTTCGAGATGTCCGGCGTGGCCGCCGGCATCGAGGTGCTGAAGGCGCGCCGCGCCACGCCCGGGCCGACCCAGCCCTTCGCGCCGGCACCGATCGACGAGGTGGTGGCCGCGATCCGCGCCAGCAAGCCCGACGTCGTGTTCGCGCCGCATGTCGAAACCTCGGCCGGCATGATCCTGCCCGACGACTACCTGGCGGCGGTGGCCGAGGCGGTGCACGCGCATGGGGGCCTGTTCGTGCTCGACTGCGTGGCCTCGGGCGCGATGTGGGTCGACATGCGCGCCACCGGCGTGGACGTGCTGATCAGCGCGCCGCAAAAGGGCTGGAGCAGCACCCCCTGCGCCGGCCTCGTGATGCTGTCGGCGCGCGCGCGCGAGCGCATCGAGTCGACCACCAGCAGCAGCTTCTCGCTCGACCTGCGCAAGTGGCTGTCGATCATGGAAGCGCACGAAGCCGGCACCGCCGCGTACCACGCCACGCTGCCGACCGACGGCCTGGCGCGCCTGCGCGACGCGGTGCACGAGACGCAGGCCTTCGGCTTCGCCAACGCGAAGGCGGCGCAGACCGAGCTGGGGCGGCGCGTGCGCGCGCTGCTCGAGGCCAAGGGCATCCCGAGCGTCGCGGCGCCGGGCTTCCAGGCGCCTTGCGTGGTGGTCAGCTACACCGACCACGCCGACTGGCAGAACACCAAAGCCTTCGCGGCCCAGGGCCTGCAGACCGCGGCCGGCGTGCCGCTGGCCTGCGACGAAGGCAGCGACTTCCGCACCTTCCGCGTCGGACTGTTCGGTCTCGACAAGCTCGGCCACATCGAGCGCACGGTGTCCCACTTCGAGCGGGCGCTCGACGCGCTGGCTTAGCAGCGAGCGAGTCAGCCGCGGCGGCGAAACGGCGGGAACAGGTCGAACAGTCGCTGCGCAGCCGGCGACAGCGACCGGTTGCGACGCCGTATCAGCCCGATGCGGCGGATCACGGCCGGCTCGACCAGCGGCACGCTGACCAGCACCGGATGCCCCTTGGCCGGCATGGCCATCGAGGGCACGGCCGCGATGCCCAGGCCCGCCTCGACCAGGCCCAACGCCGCGGTCACGTGCTGGGTCTCGTAGATGCTCTGCGGCTTCAGCCGCGCCGCCGCGAGCGCCTGGTCTAGCAGGAGGCGGTTGCCCGAGGCGCGCCCGACCGCGATGTAGTCATAGGCGGCGAGCTGCGCCCAGCTCACACGAGGCAGCGCGGCGATCGGGTGGTCGCGCCGGCAGGCGGCCACGAAACGCTCCTCGAGCAGGGGCCGGAACTCGATGTCGCCCTCCTGCGAGCCGATGAACGTGAGGCCGAAGTCGGCCTCGCCGCGCGCCACCGCGGCCAGCACCTCGTTGGCACCCGCGTCGAACACGCGCACGCGAACCTTCGGGTTGTCCTCGTGGTAGCGCTGGATCACCTGCGTCAGGTAGTAGTTCACCGTCGACGGTACGCAGGCCACGGTCACCTCGCCCATGCGCGTGGCCGCGACGCCGCGCACCGCCAGCAGCGTGGTGTCGAGTTCGTCGAGCAGGTCGCGCACCTTGCGCTCGAACTCGCGGCCGACCGTCGTGAGCTCGACGCGGCGTGTCGTGCGCTCGAGCAGCCTCACGCCCAGGGCCTGTTCGAGCTTGTCGATGCGCCGGCTGAACGCCGGCTGCGACAGGTGCACCGACTCGGCCGCCTTGCGGAAGTTGGCCAGCTCGGCCACCGCCCGGAAGGCCAGCAAGTCGTTGAGGTCGAAGTTGATCGCCATGGCGAACGTTTACCGATTGATGTGCATTGTCTATCAATCGATCTCAACAATGCAATTCACAGTTGATCGACCGGCGCCGATCATGAGCCCATGAGCCGAGTCATCCCCTGCGTCCTGATGCGAGCCGGCACCTCGCGCGGACCCTTCTTCCTGCGCGACTGGCTGCCGGCGGACGAGCGGGCTCGCGATGAGGCGCTGATCGGTGCCATCGGCGCGTCGGACCTGCTGCAGGTCGACGGCGTGGGCGGCGGCAGCACGTTGACCAGCAAGGTGGCCATCGTCTCGAATTCCTCGCAACCCGGCTGCGACGTCGACTACCTGTTCGCACAGGTCGGCGTCGGCCAGAAGTCGGTCGACACGCGACCCAACTGCGGCAACATGCTGTCGGGTGTCGCGCCGTTCGCGATCGAGCAAGGCCTGGTGGCGGCGCGCGACGGCGAAACCACGGTGCGCGTGTTCAACGTGAATACGCGATCGCGCATCGACGTCACCGTGCAGACGCCGCAGCGGCGCGTCACCTACGCCGGCGAGACCGGCATCGACGGCGTGGCGGGCACCGCGGCGCCGATCCGCCTGAACTTTCTCGACGCCTGGGGCGCGGTGACCGGCTCGCTGTTCCCGACCGGGCAGCGCATCGACCTGATCGACGGTATCGAGGTCACCTGCATCGACGCCGCGATGCCCCTGGTGATCGTGCGTGCCGCCGACCTCCAGCTGCGCGGACGTGAGACGCCGGCCGAACTCGACGCCGACGCCGGCCTGCTGCGTCGCCTGGAAGCCCTGCGCGTCGCCGCCGGCACGCGCATGGGTCTGGGCGACGTGTCCGGCAGCGTGGTGCCCAAGCCGGTGATCGTGAGTGCCGGCGACGACGAACTGAGTGTCACCTCGCGCTACTTCACGCCGCGCCGCTGCCACGCCTCCCACGCGGTGACGGGCGCCATCGGCGTCGCCACCGCGTTCGCTTTGCCCGGCACGGTGGCCAGCGCCGCGCGGCCGCCCGCCGGCGTGCGCACGGTGTCGGTGCTGCACCCGCAGGGCCGCATCGACGTCGAGGTGGCGATCGATGGCCAGGGCGCCGGGGCCCGCATCGAGCGCGCCTCGCTGGTGCGCACCGCGCGAAAGATCCTGCAGGGCGAGTTGCACCTGCCCGACTACGTGTTCTCGCAACCCATCGCATCGAAGACCGAAGGAGACAAACCCATGAACAAGCTGATCGCTCCCCTGGTGGCCTCCGCCGTGGCTGCGGCCGCCGCGGCCCCCGCCCTGGCCCAGACCTTCCCGAGCAAGACCATCACCATCGTCGTGCCCACCGCCGCGGGCGGCGGCAACGACGCGATGGCGCGCACCATCGCGCAGAAGCTCGGGCCGCTGCTGGGCCAGACCATCATCATCGACAACCGTGCCGGCGCCAACGGCTCGATCGCCAGCGAGTACGTCGCCCGCGCCACGCCCGACGGCCACACGCTAATGTTCGGCTACATCGCCACCCACGCGATGAACCCGGCGCTGCAGAAGCTGCGCTACGACCCGGTGGCCGACTTCGAGCCGATCGGCCTGGTCGGCTACTCGCCCACGCTGATGGTGGCCCACCCCTCCACGCCGATCAAGGACGTGAAGGACCTGGTGACGCAGCTCAAGGCCAAGCCCGACAAGTACACCTACGCGTCCGCGGGCAACGGCACCGCACCGCACTATGCCGCCGAGCTGTTCAAGCTCAACGCCGGCGTCGTGATGCTCGGCGTGCCCTACAAGGGTTCCGCGCCCGCCGTCAGCGACACCATCGGCGGCCAGACGCAAGTGATGTTCCCGAGCTTCTTCACCGCGCTGCCGCACGTGAAGTCGGGCAAGTTGAAGGCCCTGGCCATCGCCGGGCCCAAACGGTCCGCGCTGCTGCCCGACGTGCCCACGCTCAAGGAAGCCGGCGTCGACGGCGTCGATGTGCAGCAGTGGTACGGCTTCTTCGCGCCCGCCAAGACGCCCAAGACCGTCATCGACCAACTCAACAAGGCACTCAACCAGGTGCTCAGCGACAAGGAGACCGTCAAGCGCATCGAGGACCACGGCGCCGATGTCGAGACGAGCACGCCGCAGCAGTTCGGTGCGCTGGTGAAGGACGAGTTGGCGAAGTGGAAGGTGGTGGTCCAGAAGGCCAAGCTGACCGCCGAGTGACACCCGCTGAAGAACACCCCTGGAGGAGACCCACGATGAAGACGCCTTTCGCCCCGCTCGCGCTGGCCGCTGCCGCCTCGTTCGCGCCCCCCGCGTCGGCCCAATCCGGCGTCACGCTGTCCGGCATCACCGATGCGGGCGTGCGCTGGGTCGGCAACGACGGCGTGGCCTCGGCCAAGTCCATGGTGAGCGGCTCGAATGCCACGAGCCGGATCATCCTGCGCGGCACCGAAGACCTGGGTGCAGGCCTGAGCGCCGGCTTCCACCTGGAACATGGCCTGATCCTGACCAACGGAGCGCAGGCCTCGTCGACGGTGGGCCAGTTCTGGGATCGCCGCGCCACGGTGAGCCTGACGTCGAGGTCGCTGGGCGAAGTGCGGGCCGGGCGGGACTTCGTGCCGTCGTACTCCAACTGGAGCGTGTTCGACCCTTTCAGCTACGTCGGCGCGGCCGGCGCGAACAATCTGATCTCCGCCACCCCGCAAGGTCCGATCCGCGCCGCCTTCGGAAGCAATCCGAACACCACGGTGCGCGCCAACGATGCACTGCAGCTGATCTTGCCGAGCGGGCTCGGCGGTGCTGAGGGCGGCGTGCTGCTCGCGCCCAGCGGCGGCGGCACCGTGGCCAACGGCAAGAACAAGGTCATCGGCGTCCGCCTCGGCTGGGCCGGCGGACCGTGGCGCGTGTCGGCCGCGCGCACGCAGACTGAGAACAACCTGACCACCGCGGGCAAGTTCACGGACACGGCCCTCGGCGGTGCCTACGACTTCGGCGTCGTGCGGGTCAGCGCGGCATGGCGCCGCTTCGACTACGCGAGTGCCGAGCAGACCAACCTGCTGCTGGGCGCGACGGTGCCCGTGGGCGCCGCGGGCCAGGTCAAGCTGTCGTGGGGCAAGGCCGACTTCGACGGCACGGTCGGTCCC
>DATLIE010000022.1:0-1827 GCA_035539635.1 Burkholderiaceae bacterium | reverse complement strand
GGTGAACGGATCGCGGTTGGCTTCGAAGGCCTTGTCGAGTTCGGCCCAGTCCTCGGGCTGCAGGTGCGTGCGGGCGGCGGGCAGGATGGTGCTGTCCTCGAGCGCCATGTGCTTGAGGTAGTTGTCGACGTAGCGCGCGAGCGCCTTCTCGAACGGCTCGCGGCGCGACTCGCCCATCACCTCGTAGGCCAGCATGCGGTGCTCGAGTTCGCGGATCGACGCCTCGCCGAGCCCATGGTCGGCGTCGAGCTGGTCGAGCACCGGGCCGAGCTCGGGGCAGCGCGCCCGCACCTTCGGGAACAGCAACTGCGTCTCCTTCGGGTGGTGCAGGCGCTCGGGGAATTCGTCGACGTAGAACAGCATCGCGCGCAGCACGTCGAAGGGCGGTGCCCGGCGCTCGTCGCGCGCCTGGCGCAGCAGCATGTTCAGCGAGCGCAGCATGGCCGAGACGGCCTGGTGCTCGTCCTGGATCACTTGCAGGGCATGGGGTCGCATCGCATCACCTCCGGTGTGGCGATGCATCGTGTCACCGCGCCGGGCGTGTGGCCTTGAAGTGCATCAAACCGCTGACCTGCCACGCCGCGCCAGCGCATCGCGCGCGGCGATGTAGGCGAACACCAGGCCGGGCCCGAGCGTGATGCCGGGCGCGGGGTAGATGCCGCCCATCACCGACTGCATGTCATTGCCCGCCGCGTACAGGCCGTCGATCGGCGCGCCCTGGGCGTCGAGCATGCGCGCCTTGTCATCGGTGGCGAAGCCAGTGGAGGCGCCGATGTCGCCCGGGTAGAGCTTCACGGCGTAGAACGGCGCGCGTTCGATCGGGCCCAGGCTCGGGTTCGGTCCGTGCCAGGTGGCGTCGCCGTTGGCGCGTTGGTAGGCGGTGGTGCCGCGCCCGAACTCGGGGTCGGTGCCGCCTTGCCAGTAGCCGTTGAAGCGCTCGATGGTCTGCACCAGGTTCTGCTCGGGCAGGCCGAGCTTGCGCGCCAGTTCGGCGACGGAGTCGGCGCGGGTCACGTAGCCGTCGGCCAGCGCCGCGGCAAGGCCCATGCCCTTGGGCCGCACCATGCCCAGGCCGTACTTGCGCAGGCCTTCGGCGTCGGTGATCAGGAAGGCGGGCACGGCCTTGCGCGTGCCGGCGTCGGGCCCGGGCAGCATGCCCTGCATCGTCAGGCCATAGAGGTGGTATGAGGTGCTCTCGTTGAGAAAGCGCTTGCCTTCGCTGTCCACCGAGATCGTGCCGGGCTTGGCGCGGTCGAACACGAAGTGCGGAAACGACGCGGTGCTGCCGTCGGCGCGCTGGCGCAGCGACACCGGGGCCCAGAACGCGTGCGACAGCGGCGCCTCGCCGGCACCGCGGCCGTAGACCGCGCCGACGCGTTCGGCCAGGCCATGCGCCTCACCCTTGTGGCCGGGCGCGCCGGGGCACCAGTCGATGTCGGCACCGGGCAGCAGCCGTGCGCGGCGGCGTCGTGCTCGCCAGCGGCGGCTTCAACCGCGACCCCGAGCGCCGCGCCCGGCTGCTGCCCGGCGCCGACATCGACTGGTGCCCCGGCGCACCCGGCCACAAGGGTGAGGCGCATGGGCTGGCCGAACGCGTCGGCGCGGTCTACGGCCGCGGCGCCGGCGAGGCACCGCTGTCGCACGCGTTCTGGGCTCCGGTGTCGCTGCGCCAGCGCGCCGACGGCAGCACCGCCTCGTTCCCGCACTTCGTGTTCGACCGCGCCAAGCCCGGCACCATCTCGGTGGACAGCGAAGGCAAGCGCTTTCTCAACGAGAGCACCTCATACCACCTCTATGGCCTGACGATGCAGGGCATGCTGCCCGGGC
>DATLIE010000021.1:0-12233 GCA_035539635.1 Burkholderiaceae bacterium | reverse complement strand
GGCGCCCGCCCACAGGCGCTTGAGGTGCACCAGCTCGGCGTCGTAGCGCTTGGCGATGCGATCCAGCTCGGCCTTCTGGTTGGCCTGCGCATCGCGCTGCGCCGCCAGCGCGGCGTCGTTGGCGTCGAGCTTCTGGCGCAGCTGCGCCGGCAGGGGCTTGTCCTTGTAGAACTCCGCCTCGTCGAGCAAGGGCTTGCGCTCACGAGCCAGTTCAGCCATGCGCGTCTCGGACAGCTTCATCGCCGCGCGCGTGTCCTCCAGCGCATCGACGCGGGCCTTGGTGTGCTCGGCCTCGCTCGGGAAGCGCTGCATCAGCAGCCGGTCGCGCCGCACCGCTTCGGCCTTGGCCTGCTTCTCGGCCGCCAGCTTGCGATCGCGCTCTTCCTTGGCCGCGCGCTCCTCGGCCGTCAAGGACGGAGGCACGATCCGCACCACCGTGCCATCGCGCGAGAGCACGCGCTGCTCGCGGTCCATGCACTCGCCGATCAAGCGGTCGGAGGTCAGCGTGCGCCCCGCGGCGTTGACGCAGGTGAACACCAGCCCCTGGCCCTGCGTTTGCGCCGGGGCGGCCGCGGCCGCGCAGGCCAGCGAGAGGCCGCAGGCGGCCAGCGAGGCGGTTCGGAGGGCAAGGCGGTTCATCGGCAGGACTCGGTTGTCTTCGACACATCAGACGCCATAGCGTTCCCGGTAGGCCGCGACGGCCTGCGAGTACGGCGCCAGCGCACTGTCGCTTGTAACGCGCAGATAGTGCAGCAGGTCTGACAGGGTCGCAATTGCGCAGACGCTCAGCCCGAGTTCGGACGTGATGTACTGCACTGCCGAAGCCGTTTGATCAACGCCGTTTTCCGACCCCTTTTCCTGCCGGTCCAGCGCGATCGCCACGCCGGCGGGCGTGGCCCCGGCGGCGGTGATCATGCCGATCGACTCGCGCACCGAGGTGCCGGCCGAGATCACGTCGTCGACGATCAGCACGCGGCCGCGCACCGGCGCGCCCACCAGCGTGCCGCCCTCGCCGTGGTCCTTGGCCTCCTTGCGGTTGTACGCGAAGGGCACGTTGCGCCCCAGGCGCGCCAGCTCGATGGCCACCGCCGCCGCCAGCGTGATGCCCTTGTACGCGGGGCCGAAGAGCATGTCGAACGCCAGGCCCGAGGCGAGCAGGCGCCGTGCATAGAATTCAGCGACGCGGCCCAGCTTGGCGCCGTCGTCGAAGCCGCCGGCATTGAAGAAGTACGGCGACAACCGACCGGCCTTGGTCCTGAACTCGCCGAAGCGCAGGACGCCGGAGCGCACCGCGAATTCGACGAATGCCTGCGCCAGGTCGTCGGCGGCGGGTGCCTGCGGCGGCGTGTGCTGTGTCATTCAACCCTCACCTTCGGAGCGCCATGTTTCGCCTTGTCACGCTCAACCTCAACGGCATCCGGTCGGCCTCCGACAAGGGCTTCGTCCCCTGGGCCGAGCAAACGGGCGCGGATTGTATCGGCGTGCAGGAGGTGAAGGCCCAGGCCGCGGACGTGGCGGGGCGCTTCGAGCAGGTGGCCGGCATGCCGGGCCACTACCACTTCGCGCAGAAGAAGGGCTACTCCGGCGTCGGGCTGTTCGCGAAGAAGGCACCCAGCGACGTGAAGGTCGGCTTCGGCTCCAAGGAGTTCGACGCCGAGGGCCGCTGGATCGAGACGCGCTACGACACCAGCAAGCGCAAGTTCAGCGTCATTAGCTGCTACTTCCCGAGCGGCAGTTCGGGCGAGGAACGGCAGGAAGCCAAGTTCCGCTTCCTGGCCAAGATGTTCCCTCACCTGGTCAAGCTCAAGGCCGAGCGCGACTTCATTCTGGTGGGCGACGTGAACATCGCGCACATGGAGATCGACCTCAAGAACTGGAAGGGCAACCAGAAGAACAGCGGCTTCCTGCCCGAGGAGCGGGCGTGGCTGACCAGGCTGTTCGAGAAGGCCGGGTTGGTGGACGTGTTCCGCACCCTCAACGACAAGCCCGAGCAGTACACATGGTGGAGCCAGCGCGGCCAGGCGCGGGCGAAGAACGTGGGCTGGCGGCTGGATTACCACATCGCCACGCCGGCGATCGCGGCCAAGGCCCGGCGCGAGGAGATCTACCTCGGCCAGCGTTTCTCCGACCACGCGCCGGTGGTGATCGACTACGACTTCAAGCTGTAGCGCGCGCTAAGACGCCGCCGGCTTGGCCGGCGGCCCGAACTGGCGCTCGGGCCGCGCGGCGCGGGCGTGGATCGGCTTCACCCTCGGCAGCTTGTCCTGGATGTCCTTGATGCGCGTCTCGCCCGCCGGGTGGGTGGACATGAACTGCGGCGGCGCGCCCTTGTTCACCGCCATCATCTTCTGCCACAGCGTCACGCCGGCACCGGGGTCGTAGCCGGCGCGTGCGGACAGCTCCATGCCGACGATGTCGGCCTCGCTCTCGTCCTCGCGGCTGAACTTGAGCGTCAGCAGCTGGCCGCCCATGTTCAACAGCGTGTCGCCGGCGTTGCCCAGGCCAAGGAAGGCCGACAGCACCGACGCGCCGATGCGCGTGGCGGCGGTCTTGCCCATGCGCTCGCGCGCATGCTCGCGCAGCGCGTGCGCGATCTCGTGGCCCATGATCGTGGCCACCTCGTCGTCGGTGAGCTGCAGCTGCGCCAGGATGCCGTAATAGAAGGCGATCTTGCCGCCCGGCATGCAGAACGCGTTCAGGTCCTTGCTGCCGAGCAGGTTCACCTCCCAGCGCCATTGCCTGGCGCGCTCGTTCCAGGGCACGGCGTGCGGGATCAGGCGCTGCGAGATGTAGCGCAGGCGTTGCAGTTGCGGATGGGTCTCGGGCGCCAGCGCGCGTTGCTGCTGCGCCTGCTTGAGCATCTGCGCGTACTGCTGCGCCGCGGCCTGCTCCACCTGTTCGGCCGGCACGAGCTTGGTGAACTTGCTCTCCTTGCCGACGTCACGCCGCACGCCCTCGTCGAGGTTGGCCTGGCTCTCCTGCGCCAGCGCGGGCAGCGCCACACCCAGCGCCCCGCCGGCGATCAGGCCGGTGAACAGGCGCCGCGAGTGCAACGCACAGGCGCAGCCGACGCCATGCGGCAGGTCGATGCGCGCATCGGTTCGGAAGGAAGATGACAGTGAAGACTCCATGCTCATCATTCGCGCGACTCCCCGGTGCCCGCCTCCAGCGCCTGCACGCTGGAGCGCAACCACCACAGCAGTGCCAACGCTGGGGCTGCCGCGATGGTAGACACGATGAAAAACGTCGGCCAGCCGATGGATTCCGCCAGCACGCCGGCCAGTGGCCCGACCCAGACGCGGCCGATCGACGCGAAGGCCGACAACAGCGCGAACTGGGTCGCGGTGAAGCGCTGGTTGGTCAGGCTCATCAGGAAGGCGACGAAGGCCGCCGTGCCCATGCCGCCCGACAGGTTCTCCGCCGTCACCGCGACCAGCAGTGCGCCGTCCACCGGCGTGGGCGCGGCCAGCTGGACGAAGCCCCAGTCGAAGGCGGGGATCGTCAGCGCACCGAGCGAGCCCTTGGCGCCCACCGCGAGCCACCAGAACGCGAGGTTGCTCAGCAGTTGCAGCACGCCGAACAGCATCAGCGAGCGCCACAGGCCGAGCTTCAGCATCAGCGTGCCGCCCAGCAACGCCCCGGCGATCGTCAGCCACAGGCCGAGCACCTTGTTCACCACGCCCACCTCGGCCGGCGAATACGCCATCGCCTTGAGCAGGAAGGGCGTCAGCAGCGAGCCCGCGAACGCGTCGCCAAGCTTGTAGAGCACGATCAGCACCAGGAACGCGGCCGCGCCGCCCTGGCTGAAGTAGCTCGCCAGGCCCGACAGCAGGGTCTCGAACTTGGCGCGCCGCGCGGCGAAGGCCGCGAGCGGCAGCGTGATCGCAATGCCCGCCAGCAGCGCCACCAGGTCGGCCCAGCGCCCCTGCAGCGAGACCGGCAGCGCGCTGCCGCGCCACAGCGGCGCCATCGCGGCGTGCACCGCCGGCACCACGGCGCGGTCGGTCACCAGGTAGCCCAGCGCCACCGCGGCCACCACGGCGACGAAGCCGATGAGGTCGTTGCGTGGCACGCTTTGCGGCGCCGGCGCCACCTTGAGTTTCGGCAGCACGGTCGCCGAGAGCACGGCCGTGGCCACCATCAGCCCCGCCATGAAGCGGTAGACCTCGGGCCAGCTCCAGCCGCCGCCCTGCTGGGCGTCGGTCCAGATCAGCGCGATGCCGCCCGACAGGATCATCGCCCCGCGGTAGCCCGCGATGTTCAGCGATGCGCCGATGCCGCGTTCGGCGGCCGGCAGCAGGTCGGTGCGGTAGGCGTCGATCACCACGTCCTGCGACGCCGAGATGAAGGCCACCGCCACCGCCATCAGCGCGAAGGCCTGCGTCGCGCCCTTGGGCGAGGTGCCGGCCATGACAAACAGCGCGGCGGCCAGCAGCAGTTGCGTCAGCACCAGCCAGCCGCGCCGCCGCCCGAGCCAGGGCAGGTCGAAGCGGTCCATCAGCGGCGCCCACAGGAACTTGAAGGTGTAGGGCAGGCCGACCAGCGACAGGAAGCCGATGGTGGCGACGTCCAGGCCCTCCATCGACAGCCAGGCCTGCATCGCCTGCCCGGTCAGCGCCAGCGGCAAGCCCGACGCGAAGCCGAGCAGCACCACCACGGCGGCGCGGTACCACGCCGCGGCGCGGCCTGTCGACAGGGCGCTCGGGGCGGCAGCGCTGGGGGGCATCGGCCTGATTCTAGGCAGCACACCCGCCAGGGCGCGGCGGCCGCGTTGCGGCCCGCGTGCGCTCAGCGCGGTGCGGACGCGGCAGCAGGTGCTTCGTGCTGCTTGTACACGGCGTGCGCCAGCGCGAGCAAGCGCTCCTTGGGCAGGGCGCCCACCAGCGCGCAACCCACCCCCGGCTCGACCCAGTAGAACAGGCCGAGCTCGCCCTGTTGCACGTAGCGGAAGGTGGTCGGCGCGTCGGCGTCGGGCTTGCGCAGGTAGACGGTGACGCGCTCCTTGGTCAGCGGGTTCTCGTACATCAGCTGCGCGCTCTTGCCCTGGGCGTCAGGCAGCAGGCGGCCGCCCATGAGCTCGAAGCCCTCGCCGCGCAGGTCGAACAGCTTGACCGGGATGTCGATGCGCCGCGTCAGCCAGCGCGCGAGGTGCTCTTCCTGCGCGCGCACCTCGACCGGGTGGCGCGGCTCGGGCGTGAAGACGCTGTGCGCGTAGGCCGCGCGCGTCACCCAGCCCGCCGGCGTGCCGGCCTGCGCGGCGGCTGCCAGACGCCCGCCACCCTGGCCCTGCCACTGCCAGGTCAGCACCGAGCCGAGCGCGCCGCCCACCACCAGCAGGCCGGCGACCACGGCCGCCTGGGCCCAGCGGCCGCGGCTGGCCGCCGCGTGCAGCACGCGCTCGAGGCGTTCGGGCACCGGCTCGCCGCGCACCGGGTCGAAGCGCATGCGCAACGCATCACGGTCGGCGGCCCACAGGCGCACCCGCGCCGCGGCCTCGGGGTGCTCGCGCAGCCAGGCCTCGATCGGCTCGCGCAGCGCCGGGTCGCCCTGCCCGTCGAGCCAGGCCGACAGGTCGCTGTCGCTGAAGTCCTTGCGCTCGTTCGCGGCCATCACACCACCCTGCGCAATTCGGGCCGGGCGCTGACGCCGACGCGCGCACTGCCGTCGAGCCAGGCGCGCAGCACGGTGCGTGCGCGACTGACGCGCGACATCACCGTGCCCTCAGGCACCTGCAGCACCTCGGCCGCTTCGGCATAGCTGAGCTGCTCCACCAGCACCAGCATCAGCGCGCTGCGCTGGTCGGGCACCAGACGCGCCAGCGCGTCGGCCAGGTCGATCTGCAGGCCGACGTCGGGCTCGTGGCTGCGCTCGCGGTCCATCACCTCGGCCACGCGCTCCGGCGCCACCACGTCCAGGTGGCGGTCGCGGCGCAGCGCGTCGAGCCAGGCGTTGTGCGCGATCGCCAGCAGCCACAGCACCAGGTCGCGCCGCGGGTCGAACTGACGCCAGTGGTTGAGCGCGCGCTCGAGCGCCGTCTGCACCAGGTCGTCGGCCGTCGCGGCGTCGAACACCAGCGAGCGTGCGTAGCGCCGCAGTCGCGGGATCGCGGCGAGCAGTTGCTGGCGGAAGGCGGCCGGGGCGGTCATCGCGGTGGTTACGCGCGCGCGGCCGGGAAGCTTCCGTCGGCCGGCGCGCGCACCCCCGGCTTCAGTGGGCGGCTGGGCGCTTGGAGCCGTCGATGTCGACCATGTGCCACCAGTCGAGCCAGAACAGCGGCCGGCGGTAGCCGTCGACCCAGGCGTGCATCATGTCGGCCTCCATGCGGTGGGCCGTGTGCTTGTAGGGCATGTAGGCCACGGCGATCTGCTTGGCGCGCAGGAACAGCTGCTCGCGCTCGGGGCCGTCGGGGATCACGCGCATGCGCTCGTAGATGCGGTCGAACTCGGCATGCTTGAAGCGCGCCAGGTTCTGGTTGCTGGCTTGCGGGCCGAACAGGCGCCCCAACGCGCCCTGGCCGTCGGAACCGGCGGCCGACGAGCCGAGCTGCCAGAACTGCAGCTTGCCGGCGCGCGCGGCCTTCAGGTTCTCGGGCCACTGGGCCGGCTTGAACTCGATGCGGATGCCCACCGCATTGAGGGACTTCTTCCACAGCTCGTCGAACTTGCGCGTCAGGTCGTCGGGCTGGCTGCCCATCTGGATCACCAGCGGCTTGCCGTCGGGCAGCTCGCGCCAGCCGTCGCCGTCGCGGTCGACATAGCCGTACAGGTCGAGCAGCGCGCGCGCGCGCGGCGGGTCGTAGTCGCCCATCTCGCTCTTGAACTTGGGGTCGTAGCCCATCGTGTGCGGCACCACAGGCGACTGGGCGCGGATGCCGCCGCGGCGGATGTTGCGAATCTCGGAGTCGACGTCGTAGGACAGGCTGATCGCGCGTCGCAGCGCCACCTTGTCGGGCGTGTAGCCGCCGACCACCGGATCCTCCATGTTGAAGTAGGCCAGCCCCGAGTCGGGATTCAGGTTGCGCTTGGCCTGGATGCCGCGCTTGGCCAGGTACGGCGCGATCTTGCCGCCCGGCATCGCGATGCCGAGAAAGTCGGGCGGCACGCGGCCGGCGTTGGTGGCCAGCGCGTCGACCTCCGCGTTGAGGAAGGACAGCCACATCGGCTGGCTCTGCTCGATGATCGCGACGCGCACCTCGTCGACCATCGGCAAGCGGCGGCCCTTGAAGCGGGCCAGGATCGCCTGCCCTTCGGCGTCGTTGGCCGCCGGCTCGGCTTCGTAGAAGCGCTCGCGGTAGCCGGGGTTGCGCTCGAGCACGATCTCCGAACTGCGGCGCCAGCTCTTGAGCCGGAACGGCCCGGTGCCCACCGGGTGTGCGTCGATCTGCTCGCCGTAGTGCTCGACCACCTCGCGCGCCACCGCACCGAACAGGTCGGTGCCGGCGAAGGTCTCGGCGAAGCCGGGGCGCGGCTCCTCGAGCTCGACGCGCAGCGTGTAGCGGTCGGGGGCCGACAGGCCGGCGATCGGCTTGTCGTAGTCGAAGGGCTTGTTGCCCTTGACCGCCTCGTCGCGCAACGCGGCCAGGCCGACGAACTTGGTCTCCAGCACGCCGGCGGCGATCGGGCTCTTGTTCTTCGGGTCGACGACGCGCTTGAACGAGTAGACGTAGTCGGCCGCCACCAGTTCGCGCTTCTGGCCCTTGAAGGCCGGGTCGTCGGCGAAGTAGATGCCGGGCCGGATCTTGACGGTCCAGACGCGGTAGTCCGCCGAGTGCTCGGGCATCGACTGCGCGGTCAGCAGCCTGAGCTTGAACGGCCGTGCCAGATGGTCGTAGGTCAGCGGCGACTCGAACATGTGCGCCGTCAGGTTGCGCGAGTACAGGTCGACGATGCGCGCCGGGTCCAGGCTGGTTTCGGCGCGCGTGAAGGCCAGGCGCAGGACCTTGCGCTCCTCGGCAGCCTGGGCGGCCAGCGAGGCCAGGGCGATCAACAGGACGAAGAGCTTGCTCATGGCAGGGGTCCCTCAGGACAGGTGCTGGCGGCGCAGCGCGGGGTCGACATCGACCATGTGCCACCACTCGCCGCCGAACAGCGGGCGCCGGAAGCCGTAGACCCAAGGGTACGCGAGGTCGGTGTGGATGCGGTGGACGTGGATCTTGTACGGCATGTAGGCCACCGCGAAGCGCTGCGCCTCGCGGAACAGCGCGGCACGCTCCGGGCCGTCGGGCAGCACCAGGGCGCGTTCGAACAGGCGGTCGAACGCGTCGAGCTGGAAGCGCGCCAGGTTGTTGTTGCCGGCAAGCGGCCCGTACATGCGCGCCAGCCCGTCCTGTCCGTCGGGCGAAGCCGACGATTCGCCGAGCTGCCACATCATCAGCTTGCCGGCGTCGGCGGCCTTCAGGTTCTCCGGCCACTGCTGCGTGGCGAAGCGGATGCGGATGCCCACCGCGTTCATCGACTTCTTCCACAGCTCGTTGTACTGGCGGTAGATCTGCTCGGGCTCGCTGGCCATCACCAGCTCGAGCGGCGAGCCGTCGGGCCGCTCGCGCCAGCCGTCGCCGTCGCGGTCGGCGAAGCCGTAGAGATCGAGCAGCGCGCGGGCGCGCGCCGGGTCGTAGTCGCTCATCTCGGTCTTGAAGTGCGCGTCGTAGCCGCTGGTGTGCGGCGTGATCGGCGACTGCGCCGGCACCGCGCGGCCGCGCCGGATGAGGCGGATCTCCTCGTACACGTCGTAGGCCAGGCTGATCGCGCGGCGCAGCGCCACCTGCGCCGGCGAGTTGCCGCCGACCATCGGGTCGAGCATGTTGAAGTACGTGAACGCGTTGTCCGACGCCAGGTTCATGTACATGCGCACGCCCTGCTTGGCCAGGCTCGGCGCCAGCTTGCCGCCCGGCGCGGCCTCGTTGGCGAACTGGCTCGGCAGGTGGCCGGTGGAGGTGGCGAGCGCGTCCACCTGCTTGTTCAGGAAGCTCAGCCACTGCGGCTGGAACTCCTCGATGATCGCGATGTCGACCTCGTCGATCATCGGCAGGCGCCGGCCCTTGAGCTTGGCCAGGATCTCCTGCCCTTCGGCGTCGTCGGGCGCGGGCATCGCGTCGTACAGCACCTCGCGAAAGCCGGGGTTGCGCTCCAGGATGATGCGCGAGCTGCGGCGCCAGGTCTTGAGCCTGAAGGGGCCGGTGCCCACCGGGTGCTCGCCGACCGTGTCCTTGTAGTACTCCACCACCTCGCGCGCCTGCGCGCCGAGCAGGTCCGACGCGGTCAGCGTGTCGACGAAGCGCGGGCGCGGCTGCTCGAGTTCGAAGCGCAGGGTGTAGCGGTCGACCGCGCGCAGGCCCTCGATCGGCGCGTCGTAGTCGAACGGCTTCTTGCTCTTGACGGCGGCGTCGCGCGCCGCCGCCAGCCCCTTGATCTTCAGCTCGAGCGTGCTGGGCTGGATCGGGCTGATGTTGGCCGGATCGATCACGCGCTGGAAGGCGTACACGTAGTCCTGCGCCACCAGCTCGCGCTTCTGGCCCTTGAAGGCCGGGTCGTCGGCGAAGTAGATGCCCGGCTTGATGCGCACGGTCCAGACCCGGAAGCTGTCCGACACCTCGGGCATGCCGGCCGCCGTCAGCGGCCGCACGCGGATCGGCCGCGCCAGGTGGTCGTAGGCGTAGGGGGCTTCGAAGATGTGCGTGGTGACGGCACGCGAGTAGAGGTCGGAGATGCGCGCGGGGTCGAAATTCGTCTCGGCCGAGCTGAACAGCAGGCGCAGCACCTTGCGCTCGCCCGCCGCAGCGGAGGGCGCGGGCGCGGCAGCCAGCGCAGCGGGCCAGGCCGCGGCGGCGAGCGTGCCCTGCAGGACGCGGCGGCGGCTCATGGCCGGCCCCTTTCGGCGCGTTCGTTCATGTCGACGTCGACGTACTTCCAGAACTCGCGCACGAACACGTTGCGGTGGTAGCCGATGACCCAGGGATGGGCCAGGTCGTTCCAGATCCGGTGCACGTGTGCCTTGTACGGCATGTAGGCCACCATCAGGCGTTTGGCTTCGTTCATCAGGGCGGCGCGCTCGGGCCCGTCGGGCAACACGCGCTGGCGTTCGTAGAGGGCGTTGAAGGCGGGCAGGTCGAAGCGCGCGTGGTTCGCCTGGCCCTTGTTGGGGCCGTAGCCGAGCGCCAGGAAGGTCTGGCCGTCGGGGCCGCCCGACCAGCCGACGCCCCACATCATCAGCTTGCCCGCGCGCGAGGCCTTCAGGTGCTCGGGCCACTGCCGCACCAACGGGTTCATGCGCACGCCGATGGCCTTCATGTTGATCTGCCACTGCTCGTACAGCGCGCGGAAGGTGGCGTCGGGGCTGGTGGCGTACTCGATCGTCAGCGGGCTGCCGTCGGGCAGCTCGCGCCAGCCATCGCCGTCGCGATCGACATAACCGTGCATGTCCAGGAGCGCGCGCGCGCGGGCGCGGTCGAATTCGCTCATCTCGGACTTGAACCCGGCGTCGTAGCCCCACACCGGCGGCGGCATGGTCGACTGCGCGGGGATCGCCTGGCCGCGCCGCACGAGGCGGATCTCGCGGTCGAGGTCCACAGCCAGCGCGATCGCGCGCCGCAGCGCCACCTTCTCGGGCGTGTAGCCGCCGACGACCGGGTTCTCCATCGCGAAGTACGACACCGACACGTCGTTGCGCTGGTAGCGGATCATCTCGATGCCGCGCCGTGCCAGGTGCGGCGCGAGGCGGGCATTGGGCAGCGCCTGCTCGGTGAACTCGTCGGGCACGCGTTCGGCCACGTCCTGCTCCTCGCTCAGGAAGGACAGCCAGCGCGGCTGCGGCTCCTCGATCACCGCGACTTCGACGCGGTCGACCATCGGCAGCGTGCGGCCCGCCAGTGTGCGTGCGATGCGCTGGCGCCGCGGGTCGTCGGCCGGGGCATGCTCGTCGTAGCGCACCTCGCGGAAGGCCGGGTTGCGGTCGAGCACCATGCGCGAGCTGCGCCGCCACTCGACCAGCTTGAAGGGGCCGGTGCCCACGGGGTGTTCGGAGATCTTGTCGCGGTAGTGCTCGACCACCTCGCGTGCCAGCGCGCCGGTCAGTCCCGGGTCGGTGAACAGATGCGGCAAGCGCGGCGACGGCTCGGCCAGGCGCAGCTCGAAGCTGTAGCGGTCGATGCTGCGCAGCCCTTCGACCGGGCGGTCGTAGTCGAACGGCTTCTTGGCGCCGATGGCCTCGCGCCGCAGCGCATCCAGGCCGAGGATCTTCTGCTCCTCGAGCTGGTAGAGCTTGCCGCTCTTCCAGCGCGGGTCGAAGTGGCGCTTGATCGAGTAGACGTAGTCCTCGGCGATCAGCTCGCGCCGCCGACCCTTGAAGGCGGGGTCGTCGGCGAAGTAGATGCCGGGGCGGATGCGAAAGACGAAGTGCTTGTGGTCGGCCGAGGCCTGCGGCATCGCGGCGGCCGTGTTCGGCCGCACCCGGGCCGGTTGCGCCAGGTACTCGATCTCGAGCGGCGCCTCGAAGATGTTGGCCAGCACCGTGTTGGAGTACAGGTCCGTGACCTGGGCCGGATCGAAGCCCGACTCGGCCGTCGGAAAGGCGTAGCGCAGGACCTTCATCGTCCCGGCGGAAGGCGTCGCCTGGGCCGTCGCGGCCAGGGGACAACTCAGCGCGGCCAGCGCCAGCACCAGTGATCGCAACATCGCTTCGTGAGCCCTCGGCCGGCGCCGCTTCATGGGTGGGGCCAGCCTACGAGAAAGGGCGCAGTCTAGCCGCGCGGCAGCGACGAACCGGCTCGGGTTGCCCCGCATCGGAACGAGGGGAGGCTGCCTAAACGACCAGCCAAAGCGCGAGCGCAGGGCAAACGCGGGGGCAGAGGCCCTGGGCGACCCCACTACACTCGCGCATCTTTTTTTCGGCGCCCAGGCCACGAGCCCGCAGCGCCAGGGTGTGTCGCAAGCATGTTGGCTTATCTCGTCAGGCGCCTGTGGCAGATGGTGCCCACTCTCGTGGGCGTCGTCATGCTGGTGTTCGTGCTGTTCAAGTACTTCGGCAGCGACCCGGCGGTCATCCTCGGCGGCCTGAACGCCACGCAGGAGCAGATCGCGGCGATCAGCGTGCAGCTCGGGCTCGACAAGCCCTGGTACGTGCAGCTGGGCATCTACCTCAAGCAGATCGTCACCTTCGACTGGGGCCGCAGCTGGGCGACCAACGAGGCGGTCAGCAACCTGTTCGCGACGCGGCTGCCCGCGACGCTGACGGTGATG
>DATLIE010000020.1:0-1660 GCA_035539635.1 Burkholderiaceae bacterium | reverse complement strand
ATCAGCGCCGCCAGGAGTTGCGTCTTGCGGTTCATGCGTGGAGCTCCGTGAGGGTCAGAAAGTGCGCGACAGGCTGAAGGACAGGTACGAGCGGTCCTTGAGCGACTGGCCGAAGGTGAGCTGGCGCGGCGAGCCGGCGCCGGCCACGAGCGTCTCGGTGAAGGTCTTGGCCTTGCCGAAGAAGTCGGTGTAGGTCAGCGAGACGTTCCAGGCCTGCTGGTACTTGGCCTTGATGCCGATGCTCACGTCGCCGGCATCGGAGGCACCGCCGGCGTAGTTGAAGATCGCCGACGATCTGCCGCCGAAGTTGACGCCCACGCCGATGGGCACCGACAGGTCCAGCCCCGGCAGCACCTGGAAGTACTGCGGCTCGAAGATCATCCGGAACGCCCACGCACCCTTGGTGGTGTTCGGGTCCAGGCCGCCGAGGCCGGCGCTGGTGCCGCCGGGCCCGATCGCGAAGATGTCCTTCGTGACCTTGAGCGTGCGGTTGTAGGCCAGCTCGCCGACCACCGCGCCGCCGCCCCACAGCGCACTAGGCTGCAGCACGTAGATGCCCGACAGCTGCAGGTGCGCGGTGCGACCGACCGCGAAGCAGGGGTCGGCGCTGCCGGCGCCGCAGCTGAAGATCGGCCCGAGGCCGAGCACCGCGGGGTCGCTGGTCAGCGGCGCGTTCGTGCGCACCGACCCTTCGAGCGCCCAGTTGAGCTGGCCTACCGACGAGGTGACGCTGGCACCGACGGTGCGCACGTTCTCGGCATATGCCAGGTGCACGTTGCCGTTGACGAAGTCGAACACCGGCACGGCGGGCGTCTTGTCGTGGTACTGCGCGGCGTAGAAGCCGAACTCGTAGTCGCTGCCCGCGGGGCTCCAGCGCAGCTGCAGGCCGAACTGGCCCGAGTCCTTCGGCGCCAGGTCCTGCGACTTGTCGTACGACAGCAGGATCGGGTTGCCACCGCCGTCGACACCGAAGTTGACGACGCCGGTGCCGACGTAGTCCTGGTTCGAGAAGTAGCTGCCGACGCCGGGGATCTTGCTCGGCCGCCACTTGAACTGGTAGTACGCGCCGAGCGACACGCCTTCGGCGACCTGCAGCGAGCCGCTGAGCTGCTCGACCGGCAGCAGCACCTCCTTGAACTGCCAGCCCGGCACCGAGACGATCTTCGCGATGTCCACCGGCCCCTGCGCGTTGGCGATGCCGTTCTGGCCGAAGAACAGGCTCTCGCCCCACTGCAGCGTGTGCTTGCCCAGGCGCACCGTGCCGCGCATGCCGCCGATCTCGCCCTTGGCATACGCGAAGGCGTCGAGCACTTCGCTGCCGCGCCCATGCTGGCGGCGCGTGGTGGGCAGGAACTCGTTGGGCGCCTGGCCGATCTGGTTGTTGGCCGTCGAGACCACCGGGCCCAGCGGCATGCCGCCGGCGTACAGCGGCGTGCCGGCGTAGTCGTTGGTCTTCAGGTAGACGCTGTCGCGCCACGCATTGGCACTGAGGCGCGCGCCGAAGTTCTTCGCGCTGATGTCGAACTCGGCCAGCAGGTCGAAGCGGCTCGAGATCAGACCCTTGTTGAAGTTGTGGTCGCCGTCGTCCTCATTGACGGTGCCGGGGTCCACCGCCACGTCCAGGCGCGTCAGCGCGGCCGACGGGTTCTTCAAGCGCAGG
>DATLIE010000019.1:0-15361 GCA_035539635.1 Burkholderiaceae bacterium | reverse complement strand
CCTTCAAGGCGCCGGCGGCGGGCGGCGCTGAGACGCAGGGCACCAGGCCCTGCGCACCGAGCGCCGGCGCCTTGAAGGCGCGCAGCGCCTCAGCCTGCGCCGGGGTCGCGTTCTCGACGCGCAGGCGCACTTCGTTGCCGGCCTCGCGCAGCGTGACGACGCGCGCGGTGCGCACGCCGCGCTGGCCGAAGCTGTCGAGCGCAGCCTGTGCCGCGCCCGCCGACTCGTAGCGGCCGAGCGCGAGGCCGGCACCGCCGTCGGTGCCAGGCAGGCGCAGGTCCTCGAAGCCCACGCGCAGGCGCGTCAGCTCCTCGCGCTTCTTCGGCAGCGCATCGCGCGCCAGCGGCCCTATCACCACCGCAAGTTGGGGCGCCGTCTCGCGGCTGGCACGAATCCAGCCCCGCGCGGGCAGCACGGTGGCCAGGACCTGCTCGGCGGCGTCCAGGCCGCTCGGTGCCAGCGGGGCCGACTCGAGGCAGGCCAGCGCCGCCCCCTCTGCCGACGAACCGGCGGTCGGCGCGAGCGCCGCTGATGCGGGTGCACTGGCCGGCGCCGGGGCGGGGACTGCGGTGCCCGGCGGCAGCACGCGCACCAGTTCGGGCCGCACCTGCTGCTGCAGGCGCCACGGTTCGCGCGCGGCGCCAGGGCCGCGCACGAGCCACGGGCTCAGCCAGCCCTGGCTCCAGACGAGAATGAGCGCGTTGGCGGCAAGCAGCGCGAGCACCAGCCAGCGCAGCATGGCCGCAGGCTCAGTGCCCGCGCGCGGCCAGGCGCACGCTGACCTCGCCGCTCGCGATCTCGTGCAGCGTGCCGTCGTCGCTGCGCAGGCGCAGCGCGCCGCTGTGGGCCACGCCCTCTGCCACGCCTTCGAGCGCCGCGTCGGCACGGCCGGTGTCCAGCGCGGTGATGCGCTGGCCGCGCAACAGGTCGCGCCGCTCGTAGGCGCTCGCGAAGCCGGCAAAGCCTTCGCGCTCGAACTGCAGCAGGGCGCGCGCCAGCGGCAGCGCCACCTGGTGCAGCACGGACGGTGCGGTGGCCGCGGGTGCGATCTCCTGCACGCTGGCGTGGCCGTGCGTCATCGGCACGGTGGCCGCACCTGCGGCTGCGCCGAGCGGTGCGATGTTCAGGCCCACGCCCACCACGACCATGCGACGCCCACCGACGGCCACCGTTTCGATCAGCACGCCACCGAGCTTGCGGCCATCGCCGCCGCCGTCGAGCAGCCACAGGTCGTTGGGCCACTTCAGGCCGATGCGCGGCGTGGCGGCACCGGGTTCGGGCGGTTCGATCGCGTCGGCCAGCGCGACGCCGACCGCCAGCGACAGGCCCGACCAGTCGCGCGGCGACAGCGGCAGGCCGATCGAGAAGGTCAGCGATGCGCCAGGGGCCGAGAGCCAGCCGCGGCCCATGCGCCCGCGGCCGAGCGTCTGGTGCTCGGCCACCAGCAGGCAGGGCTGCGTGTCGCCCGAGCGCCGGCCATACGGTCCGCCATGTTCGTCGCGCGCCGCACCGCGCTGGCGCTGCGCCTCGAGTTCACCGGGGGTGGTGATCGGCGCGTCGTGGCGGCCGCCGCCCAGGCGGGCGCGTTCGAGCAACAGGGTGTTGGTGGACTCGGCGCGCGCCAGCACTTCGACCGATATCCCTGGCAGGTAAGGCTCCAACTGCTGCCAGAGCGCCTCGGCCGACCATTGCAGGTGCGACGACGAGGGGGCGGGCGATGCCGGCGGCGTATCGGTCACAAGAGCCCCCAAGGGCGCCGCGCGCCCGTCCCCCCGAGGGGGAGCGAGCGCCTTCGGAACGGCCGTGCGGCACTCATCGCTTCGGGGCGAGCATGGTGCCGCGGCACTTGCGCGCGCCGCAGCGGCAGGCGTACTCGCGCTTGAGCTTCTGGGTGTACTTGTCGTCGATCGTCAGGCCGTAGTCGTAGAACAGCTCCTCGCCCGGCTCGATCGTGCGCAGCGCCTTGATGAAGACGCGCCCGTCCACCTCGTCGGCCTCGCAGTTGGGCTTGCAGGCGTGGTTGATCCAGCGCGCGGCGTTGCCGCCGACGCCCGCGTCGATGACATGCGCATCGTCGAGGTGGAAGAAGAAGGTATGGTTGGGGTCGTCCGGATTGCTCGGATGACGGCGCAGCGCCTCTTTCCAGGTGATGAGCTCGCCGACGTACTCGACGACGATCTCGCCCTTGGTCAGGGTCTGCAGCGCGTAGACCCCCTTGCCGTGCACGCCCGAGCGGCGAACCTGGAT
Organism: Burkholderiaceae bacterium; assembly: GCA_035539635.1. GTDB lineage: Bacteria > Pseudomonadota > Gammaproteobacteria > Burkholderiales > Burkholderiaceae_C > CADEEN01. The sequence goes on along the minus strand of DATLIE010000019.1, from coordinate 13,114 downwards.
GCGGCGTCCGCCGCCTTGAACTGTCTTGACTTGCTTGCCGTTTTTCATTCGGTACATTGAATTCATGGGCGCGCGCGTGCGTGTGCGTGCGTGCGCGCGAGGCCCGGATTGTAGGCACCCGAACTTGTCAGACCCGATACCAACATGAGCAAGTCCCTGATCATTGCCGAGAAGCCGAGCGTCGCGCAGGACATCGTGCGTGCGCTGACGCCTGTGGCCGGCAAGTTCGAGAAGCATGCGGACCACTTCGAAAACGACCGTTACGTCGTGACCTCGGCGGTGGGCCATCTGGTGGAGATCCAGGCGCCCGAGGAATACGACGTCAAGCGCGGAAAGTGGAGTTTTGCCCATTTGCCGGTGGTGCCGCCGCACTTCGACCTGGCGCCGATCGACAAGGCCAAGACGCGCCTGGCCGCGGTGGTCAAGCAGGTCAAGCGCAAGGACGTCACCGACCTGATCAACGCCTGCGACGCGGGGCGCGAGGGCGAGCTCATCTTCCGCCTGATCGTGCAGTTCGCGGCGGGCAAGAAGGCGGTCGACAAACCGGTGCGCCGGCTGTGGCTGCAGAGCATGACGCCGGCGGCCATCCGTGAAGGCTTCGAGCAGCTGCGCGGCGACCAGCAGATGCTCGGCCTGGCCGACGCGGCGCGCAGCCGCTCCGAGGCCGACTGGCTGGTGGGCATCAACGGCACGCGCGCGATGACCGCGTTCAACTCGCGCGACGGCGGCTTCTTCCTGACCACCGTCGGCCGGGTGCAGACGCCCACGCTGTCGATCGTGGTCGAGCGCGAGGAGAAGATCCGCAAGCACGTGGCGCGCGACTACTGGGAGGTCAAGGGCACCTTCCTGGCGGCCGCGGGCAGCTACGAGGGCAAGTGGTTCGATCCCAAGTACAAGAAGGGCGACGATGAACACGCGCGCGCCGACCGGCTGTGGGACGCGAAGAGCGCCGAGGCGATCCAGGCTGCGTGCATCGGCCAGAGCGCCAGCGTGGTCGACGAGTCCAAGCCGAGCACGCAGGCCAGCCCGCTGCTGTACGACCTGACGACGCTGCAGCGCGAGGCGAACTCGCGTTTCGGCTTCTCGGCCAAGACCACGCTGTCGATCGCGCAGGCGCTGTACGAGAAGCACAAGGTGCTGACCTACCCGCGTACCGACAGCCGCGCGTTGCCGGAGGACTACTTGAAGGTGGCAAAGGACACGATGGCGATGCTGGCGGAAGAAGACCTGCCAGGCCCGCTGCGCGAGCTGTCCCGGCATGCCAAGAAGGCGCTCAAGGAAAGCTATATCAAGCCCAGCAAGCGCGTGTTCGACAACACCAAGGTGTCGGACCACTTCGCGATCATCCCGACGCTGCAGCCGCCCAAGGCGCTGACCGAGATCGAGGCCAAGCTCTACGACATGGTCGTCAAGCGCTTCATCGCGGTGTTCTATCCGAGCGCCGAGTTCCTGGTGACGACGCGCATCTCCACCGTCAAGGTCGCCGGCAAGGAGTTCAACTTCCAGACCAACGGCAAGGTGCTGGTCAACGCCGGCTGGCAGGCGGTGTACGGCAAGGAAGCGCAGGAGGACGACGCGAACCTTGTGGCGGTGGCCGAAGGCGAGAAGGTCAAGGCGAGCGACGTCGACGTGATCGCGCTGAAGACCCGGCCGCCGGCACGCTACACCGAGGCCACGTTGCTGTCGGCGATGGAAGGCGCGGGCAAGCTGATCGAGGACGACGAACTGCGCGAGGCGATGCGCGAGAAGGGCCTGGGCACGCCGGCCACGCGCGCGCAGACCATCGAGGGCCTGATCAACGAGAAGTACATGTTCCGCGACGGGCGCGAACTGGTGCCCACGGCCAAGGCCTTCCAGCTGATGACCCTGCTGCGCGGGCTGGACATCGAGGACCTGACCAAGCCCGAGCTCACCGGCAACTGGGAGTACCAGCTGGCCGAGATGGAACACGGCCGCCTGAAGCGCGACGCCTTCATGGCCGAGATCGCGCAGATGGCCGAGCGGATCGTGCGCAAGGCCAAGGAATACGACCGCGACACGATCCCCGGCGACTACGCGACGCTGGCCACGCCGTGCCCGAACTGCGGCGGCACCGTTAAGGAGAACTACCGCCGCTACGCCTGCGAGAAGTGCGAGTTCTCGATCACCAAGATCCCGGCCGGGCGCGCCTTCGAGATCGCCGAGGTGGAGGCCTTCCTGCGCGACAAGAAGGTCGGCCCGCTCGAGGGCTTCCGCTCCAAGGCCGGCTGGCCCTTCACCGCCGAGCTGAAGCTGGCCTACGACGACGAGATCAAGAACTGGAAGCTCGAGTTCGATTTCGGCGACAGCGACAAGGACAAGGCCGACGGCGAGCCGGTGGACTTCGGTGAGCAGCAGAGCCTGGGCGCCTGCCCAAAGTGCAAGGGCCATGTCTACGAGCACGGCACGAACTACGTCTGCGAGCACGCGGTCGGCGCGCACGTGACCTGCGACTTCAAGAGCGGCAAGATCATCCTGCAGCAGCCGGTGACGCACGAGGAGATCGGCAAGCTGCTCGCGACCGGCAAGACCAGCCTGCTCGAGAATTTCGTGTCCAACAAGACGCGGCGCAAGTTCAAGGCCTACCTGGCCTACGACAAGAAGGAAGGCAAGGTGGTGTTCGAGTTCGAACCGCGCGCGGCCAAGGCGCCGGCGAAGAAGGCAGCGGCCAAGAAGACGGCGTGACTGCCGCGATCGCGATCAAGCTGCTCGCGGTGCTGGTCACCGCGGCCATCGGCTATGTCGCGGGGCGCATGAAGTGGCTGGTGATTGGCACGCCGGGCAGCGACGCGGCGCGCGTGCTGTCCAACGTGGCCTTCTACGTCTTCATCCCGGCGCTGCTCTTCCGCACCACGGCGCGGCTGGACTTCGCAACCATGCCCTGGCGCACGATCGCGGCCTTCTTCGTGCCGGTGATCGGCGTCATGCTCGCCGTCTACGCCTGGCAGCGCTGGCGCGGGCCTGCGAGCCCGGCGGTGCCCACCGCGCGCGCGATCTCGGTGGCCTTCGGCAACACGGTGCAGCTCGGCATCCCGTTCTCGGCGGCGCTGTTCGGCGAGGCGGGGCTGGCGATCCACATCCCCCTGATCAGCCTGCACGCGCTGATCATCCTGACCCTGCTCACCGTGCTGGTCGAGCTCGACCTCGCGCGTGCGGCCGGGCGCGACGGCACGCCGCCGTCGCTGTCCCGCACGTTGGCCGTCACCGCGCGCAACACGCTGATCCATCCGGTGGTGCTGCCGGTGCTGGCGGGCCTGGGATGGCATCTCGTTGGCATCCCGCTGCCGGCGCTGGTCGACGAACTGCTTGTGACGCTCGGTACCGCCGTCGTGCCGTTGTGCCTGGTGCTGATCGGCGTGTCGCTGTCGCAGTACGGCGTCAAGGGCCACCTGCGCGGTGCCACCGCGGTGACGATAGGCAAGCTCTTCGTGTTGCCGGCCTCGGTACTGGTGGTCGCGCACTGGGGCTTCGGCCTGTCCGGTGTGCCGCTCGCGGTGCTGGTGATGGCCGCCGCGCTGCCGGTGGGCAGCAACGCGCTGCTGTTCGCGCAGCGCTATGCCACGCTCGAAGCCGAGGCCACGGCGGCGATCGTGGCCTCCACCGTGGCCTTCGTCGCGACCGCGGGGCTGTGGCTCGCGGTGCTGGCCTGGTTCTACTGAGCCGCAGTCAGCGGATCTCGGTGGCGAGCAGCGTGTCGCGCTTTGCGGCGAGGGCTGCCGCCCAGCCGTCGATCATCGCGACGAAGCCGCGCTCGAAGGTGGCGATCGCGGCCTCGCCGGCGTCGTTCAGCGCCGTCAGCGTGTAGCTGACCTCGACCGCGGTGCGCGTCGCATCGAGCGCGCGGCACTGCACCTCCACCACGGTCATGCGCGACGCCGGCGTGCAGCGCACATAGCGCGAGCGGTGCGCCGCGCGGTCGAAGTCGGCGAGCAGCCAGTGGGTGCTCTCGTCGCCGCTGCCCGTGGAGAACACCATGCCGCGCTCGCTGCGGCCGTCGGCCGGGTGGACGTAGCGCGGTGCCCAGCCGTCGACCCACCGTTCCTCGCCGGCCGGCGTGAAACACATGAAGGCCTGGTCGACGGGCATGTCGACCGTGATGCGGTGGCGGCACTGCCGAGGTCGGTTCATCCGGTCCTCACGAGTTGGCTCAGTTGCCACAGCGCGAAGCCGCCGAGCAGCGCGGCGGACGCAAAGTTCACCCGCCGCTGCCAGCGCGCATCGAAGCGATGCCGCAATTGCCCCACCACGGTGGCCAGCACCAACCACCAAAGCGCCGAGCCGACCAGCACGCCGGCCACCATCCACCCCGGCGAAGCTTGCGCCGTGCGGCCGGCGATGGCACCGAACACCGCGAGAAAGGACAGGATCGTCGTCGGGTTGGACAGCGTGAGCACGAAGGTGCCGGCGAAGTGGCGCAGCCAGTCGGCCGGCGTGGTCTCGGCCGCGCGCGCGGCGGTCGGGGCCCGGCGCGCGATGCGCCAGGCCATCCACAGCAGCACCAGCGAGCCGACCAGCGTGAACGCCGTCTTGTGGTCCACCAGCCAGGCGATCAGCACCGTGATGCCGAAGGCGCCGACCGCGCCGTACAGCGCGTCGGCCACCGCGGCGCCGAGCCCCGTGGCCAGGCCGGCCGCACGCCCGTACTGCAGCGTGCGCTGGATCGCGAGCACGCCGATCTGCCCCACCGGGGCGGCGATCGACAGGCCGATCAGCAGCGACTGGCCGAAGAGCACGAGGCGGGCGTCCATCACGGCATTGTCCGAAGCCGCTGGCGCGGTCGCCAGCGCGGACTTCAGGCACGCGACCGGTCCGGCTTCCGCTTTTTCAGGCAAAGTGGCCCCATGGCAGAAGCCACTCCCCTCGCGCTGGACGCCAAGGCCTGGGCGCTGCTGCTCGCGCTGCAGGCCGACGGCCGCGCGCCGCTGAAGGCGCTGGCCGATGCGGCAGGGCTGTCGATCCCGGCCACCGCCGAGCGCCTGAAGCGGCTCAAGGATGCCGGTGTCGTGCGCGGCGTCGGCGCTGAACTCGACGCTGCCACGCTCGGCTACGCGGTGCGCGCGATCATCGGCATCACGGTCACGCAACCGGGCAAGAAGAGCTTTGTCGAGCGCCTGAAGCGCGCCGCCGAGGTGATCGAGTGCCACCATGTCGCCGGCGCCGACTCCTACCTGCTGACCGTGGTCGCGCGCGACCTGGCCGACCTCGAGCGCTTCCTCGCGTCGATCAATGGGTTCGGCGAGACCCGCACCTCGATCGTGTTCTCCACGCCGATCCCGCGCCGCGGCTTGGTGCCGCCGGGCGCACAGCGCCAGGGCGGCGTCGATTTGGGACAATCCCGCCCATGAACCCGACCGACATCGCGTCCTACATGGCCCATGTGGGCGTGGCCGCACGCGCCGCGTCGCGCGCGATGGCCGCCGCGCCGACGGCGGCCAAGGACGCCGCGCTGCGCGCGCTGGCGCGCCGCTTGCGCGCGGCCGGCGCCGCGCTGGCCGCAGCCAACGCCAAGGACATCGAAGCCGCGCAGGCGGCGGGCCTCGCGGCACCGATGGTCGACCGGCTCAAGCTCACGCCGGCCGTGATCGAAACCGTGGCCCAGGGCTGCGATCAACTGGCCGCGATGCCCGACCCGGTCGGCGAGATCACCGAACTCAAGCGCCGCCCGAGCGGCATCCATGTGGGCCGCATGCGCGTGCCGCTGGGCGTGTTCGGCATGATCTACGAGAGCCGGCCCAACGTGACGATCGAAGCCGCGTCGCTGGCGATCAAGAGCGGCAATGCGGCGATCCTGCGCGGCGGCTCCGAGGCGCTGCACTCGAACCTCGCGCTGGCGCGCGAGGTTCAAGCCGCGCTGGTCGATGCCGGCCTGCCGGCCGACGCGGTGCAGCTCATCGAAACCACCGACCGCGAGGCGGTGGGCCGCCTGATCGCGATGCCCGAATACGTCGACGTGATCATCCCGCGCGGCGGCAAGGGCCTGATCGAGCGCATCAGCCGCGAGGCGAAGGTGCCGGTGATCAAGCACCTGGACGGCAACTGCCATGTCTACGTCGACGCCGAGGTCGACCTCGAGATGGCGCTCAAGGTGACCGACAACGCGAAAATGCAGAAGGTCAGCCCCTGCAATGCCGCCGAGTCGCTGCTGGTGCACGAGGCGCAGGCGTTGGCCTTTCTGCCGCGCCTGGGCGCGATCTTCGCGGCCAAGGGGGTCGAACTGCGCTGCGATCCGAAGGCCAAGGCGATCCTCGCCGCGGTGCCGGGCGCCAAGGTGGTCGACGCCACCGAGGCCGACTGGTCCGAGGAGTACCTGGCGGCGATCCTGAGCGTCAAGGTCGTGGCCTCGCTCGACGAGGCCATCGATCACATCGAGCGCTACGGCTCGCACCACACCGACGCGATCCTGACCTCGAACCACGCCAACGCGATGCGCTTCCTGCGCGAGGTGGACTCCGCCAGCGTGATGGTCAACGCCAGCACACGGTTTGCCGACGGCTTCGAGTTCGGTCTCGGCGCCGAAATCGGCATCTCGACCGACAAGTTCCACGCGCGCGGGCCGGTCGGCCTGGAGGGCTTGACCTCTCTGAAATGGATCGTGCTCGGCCAGGGCGAGATCCGGGCATGACGACCCCTCGCTCACTGCGCTCGCACTCCCCCGAGGGGATCTCGGGCCGACGCTTGGGGACGGCCCGGCGCTGGCCCGAGTGATGAGAGTCGGCGTCCTCGCCTTCACCGCCGTCGAGGAACTGGACCTCGCCGGCCCGTGGGAGATGCTCGGCATGTGGAGCCTGGTGGCCGCCAAGCCGTCGCCGGTGCTGGTCGCGCAGAAGGCCGAGCCGGTGCGCTGCGCCAAGGGCCTCACGGTGCTGCCCAGCCATGGCTTCGACGACTGTCCGCCGCTGGACGTGCTCGTCGTGCCGGGTGGCCAGGGCACGCGGCGCGAGGTCGACAACCCGCGCCTGATCGAGTTCATCGCCGACCGTGCGGCCGCGGCCAAGGCGGTGCTGTCGGTCTGCACCGGTGCCTTCCTGCTGCACAAGGCGGGCTTGCTCGCCGGCCGTCGCGCGACGACGCACTGGGCCTCGCTCGACCGCCTGCGCGCCTTCGGCGATGTCACGGTGCTCGAGGAGCGCTATGTGGTCGACGGCCCGATCTGGACCTCGGCCGGCGTCTCGGCCGGCCTGGACATGGCGCTCGCGTTCATCGCGCGCACCGACGGCCCGGCAGTGGCGGGCAAGGTGCAGCTCTTCGCCGAGTACTACCCCGAGGGCCAGCGCCATGGCGGTGCCGCGTCGCATGCGCAGGCCCCCGACTACGCGCACGTGGTGCCGCGACCGCGCTGACGATGGCCCTGGACCCGCGCACCGCGCTCGTGCTGTTCTCCGGCGGCCAGGACTCGGCCACCTGCCTGGCCTGGGCGCTGCAGCGCTTCGCGCGCGTCGAGACCGTGGCGTTCGACTATGGCCAGCGCCACCGCATCGAGCTCGATTGCCGGCTCGCGGTGCTGCGCGAACTGCGCGCGGCGTTCCCCGACTGGGGCGCGCGCGCTGGCGAGGACCACCTGGTCGATCTCGCGCTCCTCAAGTCGCTCGGAGACTCGGCCTTGACCAGCGAACGCGCGATCGAGATGCAGGCCAACGGCCTGCCCAACACCTTCGTGCCCGGCCGCAACCTGATGTTCTTCACCGCGGCCGCGGCGCTCGCGTCGCGGCGCGGCGCCTCGGTGCTGGTGGGCGGCATGTGCGAGACCGACTACTCGGGCTACCCGGACTGCCGCGACAACACCCTCAAGGCGCTGCAGGTGGCGCTTTCGCTCGGCCTGGCGATGCCGATGACGGTGGAGACGCCGCTGATGTTCCTCGACAAGGCCGAGACCTGGGCCCTGGCGCAGCAGCTCGGCGGCCAGACGCTGGTCGAGTTGCTGATCGAGCACACGCACACCTGCTACCTCGGCGAGCGCGGCCAGCGCTTTGCCTGGGGCCACGGCTGCGGCCACTGCCCGGCCTGCACGCTGCGCGCGCGCGGGCACGCGCGCTGGCTGGCGCAGGCCTGAGTCGCGATGGACGCCGTGCAGATCGGCTGGCTCGTGGGCGCGGTCGTGCTGGCGCTGTGGGTCTTCGGCGCCTACAACCGCGTGGTGGCGTTGCGCGGTGCCATCGTCGCCGCCTGGCAGCAGGTGGAGGAATCGATCCAGCGCCGCGAGCGCCTCGTGGCGCCGCTGGCACTGCGCCTGCGCGGGGGCCTGCCCGACGGTCATGGCGTGCTCGACGCGGTGGTGGCCGGTCTGGCGCAGTGCCGGGCCGATGTGACCACCGTGAACCGACGCCCGCTGGCGCACCCCGATGCGATCGCGTCGCTGGCTGCGCACGAGGCCACGCTCGACGAGGCCCTGGCCGACATGCACCGTGCGATCGAGCGCAACAGCACGCTGCGCGAAGATGCCCCGCTGGCCGCTGCGCGCGCCGAGATCGACGCGGCGGTCGCACGCGTCATCGCCACCCGCCAGTGGTTCAACGATGCCGCAACCGCCTACGACAGCGCGATCGTGCAGCTGCCCACGCGCGTGCTGATGCCCTTGTTCGGCTTCCGTCGCGTCGGCCGCATCTGAGGGGTGCGCATCAGCTGATGCGCCGTGCGGCTTGGCCCGCGGCCGGCCTCGTGGTGCAATGGGGTCATGTCGACGCTGATGCCTTCGACACTGCCGCGCTCGGCCAACCTGGTGCACGTGCGCGCGCCGCGGGTCGACCGAAGCGACCCGGCGCTGCGCGAGCCGCTGGCGCGGCTGACCGCCATCGGCGAGCCGCTGGCTTGTCAGGCTGCGGTGATGGCCTTGCTGGTCAACCCGCAGAGCCTGCGCGAGCGGGCGGTGTGGGACGAGTTCGCGCACGAACTGCCCCTGGCCCGACGCCTGTACGACGACATCGCGCTGCTGCCCTCGCACCGCCGGCTGCCCTGGCTCGAGCACTTCGCGCGCGCGCTGGCCTCGCACCCCGTCGCGGTGCGGCACGCGCTGATCGATGCCACGCGCCGCATGATGACCGCCGACGGCCTGGTGTCGCACCTGGACCAGCTGCGCTGGATCGCGTTGCGCCACCTGCTGGCCGGCAGCGCGGTCGCGCCGCCGGCGCCTGCGAACAGCGAACTCGAGTCGCTCGACGCCGACCAGGCGCGCAGCGTCTGCCTGTACGCGGCCTTCCTGTCGCATCTCGTGCCCGCCCCGGAGCTGACGCTGGACCTGACCGGCTACGAGGCCGTCGGCCAGCAGTGGTACGACACGGTCACCGCGGCATGGGAGGCTCGCATCGAGCGGCCGGCGCGGCTGGGACACGACATCGACGCCACCTTGCGCGCGCTGCGCCTGCTGCAGACGCTGCCCTGGCTGCTCAGGCCGGTGCTGGTGCGCAGCTGGTTCGACGCCGCGCGCGCGCTCACCGAAGGTCCGGCGCTGCACGCGGTGGCGGCCGACGCCTTGCGCCTGAGCTGCGTGCTGCTGGATTCCCCGGTGCCTCCCGAGCTGGCACAGCAATACATTGAAGTCGATCCGCCGCGCCATTGAGCGGTGCGGCCTGCCAAGGAGACATCTGCGATGCGACTGCCCATTCATTTGCGGCCCTGGGGGGCCATGCTCGTTGCCGGGGCCCTCGCGCTGCCGGCGGTGGCCCAGGACGCCAAGACGCTGCACCTGCGCTCGCTCGCGGCCACCTGCGCCAACTGCCACGGCACCCAGGGGCGCGCCGTCGACGGCGCGTCGGTGCCGGGGCTGGCCGGCATGCCGGCGAGCTACATCGCCGACCAGATGAGGGCCTTCAAGGCCGGCACGCGTCCGGCCACCGTGATGCACCAGCTGGCCAAGGGCTACAGCGACGCGCAGATCGATGCGGTCGCGGGCTACTTCGCGGCGCAGAAGAAGTGAAGGGGCGGACCATGACGATGCAACGACGCGAATGGCTGCTCGGCGGCACGGGCGCGCTGGCCCTGGGGGCGCTCGGCGCCTGCGCCACCGGCGGTGGCGTGCCCAGCAAGGCGCGCGTGCTGGTGGTGGGCGGCGGCTACGGCGGCGCCACCGCGGCCAAGTACGTGCGCATGTTCTCCGACCAGAAGATCGAGGTCGTGCTGGTCGAGCCCGGCGACGCCTTCGTGTCGTGCCCGATCAGCAACCTGGTGGTCGGCGGGCACAAGTCGCTCGCCGACGTGACGACGCCCTACGACAGCCTGGCCAGGAACCACGGCGTGCGCATCGTCAAGGACATGGTCGCGTCGATCGACCCGGCCAAGAAGACCGCCACGCTGGCCTCCGGGCCGGTGATCGCCTACGACAAGCTGATCCTTTCGCCCGGCGTCGAGCTGATGTTCGACGGCGTGCAGGGCCTGCGCGCGGCGCAGGCCTCGGGGCAGATCCTGCAGGCCTGGAAGGCCGGCCCCGAAACGGTCGCGCTGCGCCGGCAGCTCGAGGCGATGCGCGACGGCGGTGTCTACGCGATCACGGTCCCCGAAGCGCCGTACCGCTGCCCGCCGGGGCCGTACGAGCGTGCCTGCCAGGTGGCGAGCTACTTCAAGGCCGCCAAGCCGCGCAGCAAGGTGCTGATCCTCGACGCCAACCCCGACGTCACGAGCAAGGGGCCGCTGTTCAAGAAGGTGTGGGCCGAGCAGTACCCGGGCATGGTCGAGTTCCGCGGCCAGCACAAGGCGGTGGCCGTCGATGCGCGCACGAACACCGTCAAGTTCGAGGTGCAGGACGACGTGAAGGCCGACGTGCTGAACGTGCTGCCGCCGATGCGCGCCGGCGCGGTGGCGGTGCAGGCGGGGCTGGCCAACGCCAACGCGCGCTGGTGCAACGTCAACTACCTGAATTTCGAGAGCACTGCGGCCAAGGACATCCACGTGCTCGGCGATTCGATCCAGATCGCCCCGGGCATGCCCAAGAGCGGGCACATGGCCAACAGCCACGCCAAGGTGGCGGCCGCCGCCATCGTCGCCGAGCTCTCGGGCTGGGAGGTCAACCCGGCGCCGATGCTGACCAACACCTGCTACAGCTTCACCGACGGCAAGAACGTCATCCACGTGGCCAGCGTGCACGAGTACGTGGCGGCGGAGAAGACCTTCAAGACGGTGGCCGGCTCGGGCGGCGTGTCCGGTGGGCCGACCGAGGTGGAGGGGGTCTACGCGTGGAACTGGGCGCGCACGATCTGGGCGGACGCGCTGGCGTAGCCAGCGCGTCCGCCTTCGGCAGCACGTTTCGCTCCCCCGAGCCCCCTCCGGGAGGGGCTCCAGCGTGAGTGACGAATTGGGCGCCTGCGCGGCGAAGCCGCTTCGGGGTTGGCCCCTCTACTGCCCCATGATCGCGGCGGTGGCCACCAGTTCCTCGAACAGCGCCACCGTCGCCTTGCCGCTCACGGCGTAGGGGTCCAGGCGCGCCGACTCGGAGTACTTGAGCAGCAGCGCCGGGTTCAGGCGCTGCATGTTCACCTGGCCCATCGACCAGCCGGCGAAGCGGCGCTCGTCGATCTCGGCGTAGTGCAACAGCACCGGGTCGGTGTGCCGCGTGTCGGCCAGGATGCGTCGGTACAGCACGTTCACCGCCTCGCGCCCGCCCTCGAGCACCTGGATGAAGATGCGCTCGGTGCTGCACAGGCACAGCGCCCCGGTGACGCCGCTGCGGGTGTTGTTGGCCTTGCTTTGCTTCAGGATCGCGAGCAGCTCTTCCTGGTCGACCGCGGGCACCGCGCGGCTGGCGTACATCAGGCGGACCAGCATCTCAGTTTCCGTTCTTCTTGGACAACAGGGACAGGAACTCGCGCCGCAGGTTGGCGTCCTTCAGGAACGCACCGCGCATCACCGAGTTGGTCATCGCGCTCTCGTCGTCCTTGACGCCGCGCCAGTGCATGCAGAAGTGGTCGGCCTCCATCACGATGGCCAGGCCGTCGGGCTTGACGCGCTGCTGCAGTTCGTCGGCCAGCATGATCACGGCCTCTTCCTGGATCTGCGGGCGGCTCATGATCCAGTCGCAGATGCGCGCGTACTTGGACAGGCCGATCAGGTTCGAGAACTCGTTGGGCATGATGCCGATCCACACCTTGCCGAGGATCGGGCACAGGTGGTGCGAGCAGGCGCTGCGCACCTTGATCGGCCCGACGATCATCAGTTCGTTCAGGCGCGACGCGTTCGGGAACTCGGTCACCGACGGCGCCGCGCGGTAGCGGCCGGCGAACACCTCGTCGATGAACATCTTGGCCACGCGCTTGGCGGTGTCGTTGGTGTTGTGGTCGCTCTCGGTGTCGATCACCAGCGCGGCCAGCACCTCGCGCATCTTGGCCTGCACCTCGGCCTTCAGCTCGTCGAGCTCGCCGGCTTTGACGAAGGCCGCGATGTTGTCGTTGGCGTGGAAGCGGCAGTCCGCGCCGACCAGCCGGTAGCGAATGCGTTCGGACGCCGGCAGCTTGGCGAGGTCGTCCTCGTTGCGGAAGATGGGCATCGTGGTCTGGGTCATCGGTCGAACGTCCGCCGAGGGGTGGGCCGATCATTGTGCCGGTCGATGGCGCATCGTGCTTAGACTGCTTGCGTGACAGTCGCTCCCACCGCTTCCCCCATCGCCCTGGCCCACCTGCTCAACCATGCCGCCGACATGGTTCAGGGCGTGCTCGCCGGCCGATCGCTGACCGACCTGCTCGGCGGCGTGCCCTCGGCGGCGCGGCCCGGCACCCAGGCCCTGGCCTTCGAGGCCTTGCGCCGCCTGGGCGGCGCGCAGTCGGTGCGCGCCATCGTCGCGCCCAAGGCACCCCCGCGCGAGGTGGAGGCGCTGCTGGTCACGGCACTGGCGCTGCTGTGGCCGCCGGCGGCCGGCGAGCGCGCGCTCTACCCGGACCACACGCTGGTGGACCAGGCCGTGCACGCGGCGCGCCGCCGTGTCGGCGCCGCTGCCGGTTTCATCAACGCGGTGTTGCGCCGTTTCGTGCGCGAGCGTGCCGAGCTGGTCGGTGCGGCCGAGCGCCAGCCGCTGGGCGCGTTCAACCACCCGCTGTGGTGGATCGAGCGCCTGAAGCGCGACTGGCCGACGCAGTGGCAGGCGCTGCTGGCCGAGGCGAACCGGCATCCGCCGATG
>DATLIE010000018.1:0-3292 GCA_035539635.1 Burkholderiaceae bacterium | reverse complement strand
GGGCCTGTCGCGCGAGAAGCTGCTGAGGAAGGCGCGCGAGCGCGGCCTGCACGCGCCGGACTCGCTGTCCGACGGCGAGGTCTGGAACCTGATCTTCGAGCCCGGCTTCAGCACCGCCGAGGTCGTGACCGACGTGTCGGGCCGCGGCGTCGGCATGGACGTCGTCAAGAAGAACATCACCGCGCTCGGCGGCACGGTCGAGATCGACTCGGCCGAAGGCTACGGCATGAGCGTCAAGGTGCGCCTGCCGCTCACGCTGGCGATCATGGACGGCATGTCCATCGGCGTCGGCGACGAGGGCTACATCCTGCCGCTGGCCTCGGTGGTCGAGTCGTTCCAGGTCAAGCCCGACATGGTCAAGACCATCGGCAACAGCGCGCGCGTCGTGCGCGTGCGCGAGGAGTACCTGCCGGTGGTCGAGCTCGAGCGCGTGTTCGACGTGCCGCGCTTCGACTTCGAGCATGTGGCCGACATCATGGTCGTGGTCGAGGCCGAAGGCGAGCGCATCGCGCTGCGGGTCGACGCGCTGCTCGGCCAGCAGCAAGTGGTGGTCAAGAACCTCGAGGCCAACTACCGCAAGGTCGAGCATGTCTCCGGTGCCACGATCCTGGGCGACGGACGCGTGGCCCTGATTCTCGACATGGGCTCGCTGGTGCGAGCCGCACACAAGTAAACGAAAGACGTCCTGATGAACACCCTGGTTGAACTGCTGCGCGGCTTCACGATCCGCACCCGCATGATCGGTGCCATCGGCATCGTGCTGGCCCTGCTCGCCGCGGTGGGCGTGGGCGGCCTGTACGCACAACAACGCCTGGTCGATGCGAACACCGAGCTGGCCGACCATGTGGTGGTCGAACTCAGCGCGCTCGGCGAGCTGCGCTCGGCGATGGGCAACCTGCGCCGCTTCGAGAAGGACATGCTGCTGTCCTACGAGAACACGGAGGCAGCCACCAAGTACCACAAGGAGTGGAGCGCCGCCTACGCCAATGCGCTGAAGCTTGTGGACTCCATGCTGCGCGGTCAGGAAGACGAAGACAACGCGGTCCTGCGCTTGCTTCGGGCCGATCTCGAAGGCTACGCCAAGGGCGCCGAGGGCGTGTTCCGCCAGGTCCTGGCCAGTGGCTATGACAACGCGGCAGCCGCCAACAAGCTGCTCGACACGCGCGCCAAGGCGCAGATCCGCGGTGCCGAGACCCATCTCGAGAAGCTCAGCGCGCTGATGAGCAGCGACGCCGTGACCGTCAAGGCGCAGAGCGCACAGGCCGCTTCGCTCGCGCGCAACGTACTGCTGGCGGCGCTAGGGCTGGCGCTGGTCGTCGTGGTGCCGTTGACGCTGTTCAACATGATCTCGATCTGCCGCCCGCTGACCGAGGCCCAGCGCGTCGCCGGTGCGATCGCCGAAGGCGACCTCTCGCAACGCATCGAGAGCACCGGCCGCGACGAGACGGCCGACCTGCTGCGTGCGCTGGCCGCGATGCAGCAGCGCCTGCATGCGCTCGTGGGCCAGGTGCGCGGCGCCGCGGACACGATCCAGGTCGCCAGCGTCGAAGTCGCTTCCGGCAACGCCGACTTGTCGTCGCGCACCGAACAGACCGCGTCGAGCCTGCAGCAGACCGCGAGCTCGATGGAACAGCTCACCGGCACCGTGCGCCAGAGCGCGGACAGTGCCAACACCGCCAACCAGCTCGCCTCGTCGGCCGCCAGCGTGGCGCGCCGCGGCGGCGAGGTCGTGACCCAGGTCGTCACGACGATGGACGAGATCCAGGCCAGCTCGAAGAAGATCGCCGACATCATCGGCACCATCGACGGCATCGCGTTCCAGACCAACATCCTGGCCTTGAACGCCGCGGTCGAAGCGGCACGTGCCGGCGAACAGGGCCGCGGCTTCGCGGTCGTGGCCGGCGAGGTGCGCAGCCTCGCGCAGCGCAGCGCCGAGGCGGCCAAGGAGATCAAGACCCTGATCGGCGCCTCGGTCGAGCGCGTCGAGTCCGGCTCGCAGCTGGTGCAGAGCGCGGGCAGCACGATGGGCGAGATCGTCGCCTCGGTGCAGCGCGTCACCGACATCATCGGCGAGATCAGCGCTGCGGCCACCGAGCAGAGCCAGGGCATCGGCCAGGTCAACGTGGCCGTGACCCAGCTCGACCAGATGACGCAGCAGAACGCCGCGCTGGTGGAAGAGTCCGCCGCCGCTGCCGAAAGCCTGAAGGACCAGGCCACCCGACTCGCCGGCGTGGTGTCGACCTTCCGCCTGCAGCCCGCCTGATCCTCGTCCGTTGCCTTCCAAGGAGTTCCCCGTGCGACTGAACCAATTGAAGACCGGGCCCCGGCTCGCCCTGGGCTTCGGCCTCGTGATGGCGTTGCTGACGGCCATCGTCGGCATCGCGTACCAGCGCCTCACGTCGAGCGAGCAAACGCTGCAGCTCCTGGTGGAACTCGAACGACGTGCCGGCCTGGCCGAGCGATGGCACGGACTCACCGAGCTGAACGCCAACCGCACGGTGGCGATCGCCCAGTCGGGCAGCAACCCGGCCGTGGCCAGTCACTTCGAGCCGATGATCAAGGCCACGTCGGCGGAGATCACGAAGCATCAGGAAGAGCTGGCGCGGTCGATCGACACCGAGAAGGGGAAGTCCCTGCTGGCCAAGATCGGCGAGGAGCGCAAGGCCTATGTGGCGACGCGCGAGGAGGTGTTCGGCCTGCTGAAAGGTGGCGACGCCGAGGGCGGCGCCAGGCTGTTGAAGGACAAGATGCTTCCGGCGGCAACGACCTACCTGGGTGCGATCGGAGAGCTGGCCAAGTTCCTCGAGCATCGCGTCGTCACCAGCAGCGGCGATCTGTCGACCCAGGTGCAGCGCGCGAAGGTGCTGCTGCTCGGCCTGCTGGCCGCGAGCCTCGGCGTGGCCGGCCTCGCTGGCTGGCTCATCACGCGCTCGGTGACACAGCCGCTGCGCCAGGCCGTGGCCGAAACCGAGCAGATCGCCGGTGGTGACCTCTCCGTCTCGGTGACGGTCGAGGGCCGCGACGAGATCGCCGACCTCAAGCGCGCGCTGTCGGCGATGCAGCAGCGCCTGCAGGAGCTGGTGCGCGGCATCCGCCAGTCGGCCGACAGCATCCAGACCGCCAGCACCGAAGTGGCCGTCGGCAACGCCGACCTGTCCAGCCGCACCGAGCAGGCCGCGTCGAACCTGCAGCAGACCGCCTCGTCGATGGAGCAGCTGACCGGCACGGTCAAGCACACCGCCGACTCGGCGCGCACCGCCAACCAGCTCGCGGCCAGCGCCGCCAGCGTGGC
>DATLIE010000017.1:0-2419 GCA_035539635.1 Burkholderiaceae bacterium | reverse complement strand
GACTTTGCGGCCGACCTGTCCACGCAAGGCAAGAGCCCGAAGGATCTGCAGCAGGGTCTCGCGGGCACGCTGTCGTTGCGCGCCAAGGGGCTCACGTTCAACGGCGGCGACCTGGACCGCGAGTTCGAGCGCTTCGAGTCGAGCCAGACCTTCGACCTGGTCGACATCGGTGCCGTGTTCTTCGCCGGGCCGGTCGGCTTGCTGGTGACCAAGGGCTACGACTTCGCGCGCCTGGGCGGTGGCGCGCCGGGCCAGAGCGAGATCCGCACCCTGGTGTCCGACTGGAAGGTCGAGCAGGGCGTGGCCCAGGCGCAGGACGTGGCCTTGGCGACGAAGGAGAACCGCCTGGCGCTGCGGGGCGGGCTGGACCTGGTGAACGAGCGCTTCGACGACCTGAGCATCGCGCTGATCGACGCCAAGGGCTGTGCCAAGGTGCGCCAGCAGATGCGCGGCAGCTTCCAGGCACCGGCGGTCGACAAGCCCAGCGCGCTGGCGGCCCTGACCGGGCCGGCCCTGCGCCTGCTGAAGAAGGGCAGCGACGCGCTGCGCGGCGAGCAATGCGAGGTGTTCTACGCCGGATCGGTCGCGACGCCCTGAGGAGGCTGCGACTGCAGCCGCCTTGCGTGCGGCAGCGAACCGACCGCAGGCGCCGTGGTGCCCAGACTGGGCACCCTCCCGCCCTCGCACCGGCACGCCGTGTCCACCGCCATGATCCGCATCCATCCCGTCTCTTTCGGCGCGCCGCTCGTGGCGCTTCTGGTCCTGGGGGCGTGCGGCATGGCACCGACGAAGACCGCCGAGCCGATGCCGCCCACGGCACCGATGCAGCCGATGGCGATGATGTCCGTGACCAAATCGGCCACGGCCGCGTTGTCCGGCGCGAGCGAGGTGCCGGCAGTCGTGGGCAGCGCGAACGGCGCGGTCGACGCCAAGGTCGACCTGCAGACCAGCGTGCTGACGTGGACCATCACCTACTCGGGCCTCACGGGTCCGGCCACCGGGGGCCACTTCCACGGCCCGGCCATCGCCGGCCAGAACGCCGGCGTGGTACTGCCGCTGTCGGGCAGCTTGGCCAGCCCGATCACCGGCTCCGCCACGCTGACGGCCGCACAGATGGCCGACATGCGGGCCGGCAAGTGGTACCTCAACCTGCACACCGCCGCCCACCCCGGCGGCGAGATCCGCGGCCAGCTGATGGTGCAGCCGTGATCGTGCGGTCCAACGAACGTTCGCGCCCCGCCGGGCGCCCACCCCTCAGGAGCACCCCATGACCGTCGCACGCATCACCGAGATCAGCAGCGTCAGCAGCGTGAGCTTTCAGGACGCCATCGTCGAGGGCGTCGCGCGCGCCAACAAGACGCTGAAGAACGTCAAGGGCGCCTGGGTCAAGGACCAGGAAGTGACGATCGACAACGGCAAGGTGACGGGCTACAAGGTGGTCCTCAAGGTCACCTTCATCCTGCAGGACTGAGCGCCGGCGCGCGCCTACATCGCCTTGAACAGCGGCACGTAGGCGCGGCTCACCGGCAGTTCGCGCGGTACGCCCTTCATGCGCACGAACAGGCGGCTCGCCTCGTCGCGTCGCGTGCCGGCCAGGTGCTCGAGGTTGATCACGGTCGAGCGGTGGATCTGCCAGAACTGTTCGCCGTCGAGCTGGGCGATCAGCTCGACGATCGGCGTGCGGATCAGGTGTTCGGCGCCGCTGGTGGTCCGCAGCACGGTGTACTTCTCGTCGGATTCAAAGTAGACGATCTCGCGCACGTCGACCTGGTGCGTCAGCTCGCCCACGTTGGCACGGATCCAGCGCAGCGGCGGATTCGCCTTCTGCGCCTGCGGCAGCAGGCGCTGCAGCGCGGCTGCCAGCGCGGCGTCGCTTGTCGGCACCTGGCTCGCGAGCTGGTTCCTGATCTTGTCCACCGTGCGCGCCAGGCGTTCGGCCTTCACTGGTTTGAGCAGGTAGTCGAGCGCGTTCTGTTCGAAGGCCTGCACCGCGTACTCGTCGAAGGCGGTTACGAACACCACGCGGGTGCGGCCGTTCTCGATGCCCTGCGCCACCTCCAGGCCGGTCAGGCCGGGCATCTGGATGTCGAGGAAGGCGATGTCGGGGGCGTGCTGTTCGATCGCCTCGGCGGCCTCGAGGCCGTTGCGCGCCACCGCCACGATGGCGAGCTCGGGCCACAGCGTGGCGAGCTGGCGTTGCAGCGCCTGGGCCAGGTGCGGCTCGTCGTCGGCGATCAGCGCGGTGAGGGCATTCATGCGGGCAAGGCCTCCAGCGGCAGTTGCAGCGTGGCGCGCGCGCCGGCATCGGGCCGCAGCTCGAGCGTGATGCTGGCGTCGTTGCCGTAGCGCGAGGCCAGGCGCTCGCGCAGGTTGGCCAACGCCACGCCGTTGCCCTGGGTGCCGGCGCGGCGCGCGGCTG
>DATLIE010000016.1:0-1849 GCA_035539635.1 Burkholderiaceae bacterium | reverse complement strand
GGCGATGGCCGTGAGCGCCAGGCGCGCGGTGCGAAGGTTCGTCATGGTGTCTGTCTCCTGTTGTTGGTGATGAAAGAAGCGGTCGCGACGATGACACGATCCGGCTGATCGCGATGCGGGGAATGCCCGCATTCAGGGATTTCGAGCAGCTCGCAGGTTCCCGCCACGCGCGGTGCGATGTCGCGGATCTGCGCGAGCGTGCCGTACGCGTCGTCGATGCCCTGCACCGCGAGCACGGGGCAGCGGATCGTGGCCAGCTCGGCCTCGATGTTCCAGTCGCGAAAGGGCGGGTGCAGCCAGATGCGGTTCCAGCCCCAGAAGGCCGAGTCGGCGCTGTCGTGGTAGCGGCCGAGCTTGGCGGGCAGGTCGCTCGTGCGGTAGGCGGTGCGCGCAATCTCGATGTTCGCGACGGTCTTGTCCTCCACGAAGATGTGCGGCGCGAGGACCACGAGGCCCGCGACCCTGTCGGAAAAGCGCGAGGCATACAGCAGCGAGATCGAGCCGCCGTCGCTGTGGCCGAACAGCCAGGGCTTCTCGTCGCCGAACTTCAGCGCGGCGAACAGCGCGGGCAGCACCTCGTGCGCCTGGCGGTGCATGAAGTCGACGTCCCAGATCTCGTCGTCGGCGCGCGGCGTGGAGCGGCCGTAGCCGGGGCGCGAGAACACGAGCCCGCGCGCGCCGGCGGCTTCGCAGACCTGGGCGGGGAAGTCCTTCCACATCGCGACGGAGCCCAGGCCTTCGTGCAGGAAGACGATGAGCGGGGCATCGGCGCCGCGCTCGGGGGCGATCCACTGGCATTCGATGCGCACGGTGCGCCCGCGCCAGTCGATGGTGGCGAAGTCGGTGGCAACCGTCGGCGTGCTCATGCCTGCTTCTCGCGTTCGCGCAGCCGGAAGCGCTGGATCTTGCCGGTGGCCGTCTTCGGCAACTCACTCACGAACTCCAGGAAGCGCGGGTACTTGTAGGGCGCCAGGCGCTCCTTCACGAAGGCCTTGAGCTCGTCCTCGGTGGCGGTGGCGCCGTCCTTCAGCACGACGAAGGCCTTGGTCTTCGTGAGCCCGTCGGCGTCGTCCTTGCCGATGACGGCGGCCTCGAGCACGGCCGGGTGCTGCATCAGCGTGGCCTCGACCTCGAAGGGCGAGACGTAGATGCCGCTGACCTTGAGCATGTCGTCGCTGCGGCCTGCATAGGTGAAGTAGCCGTCGGCGTCGCGCGTGTACTTGTCGCCGCTCTTGGTCCAGCCGCCCTGGAAGGTGTCGCGCGACTTCTCGCGGTTGGTCCAGTACATCAGCGCCGAGCTCGGGCCGCGGATGTACAGGTCGCCCACCTCGCCGTCGGGCACGGGGCGGCCGTCTTCGCCGCGCAGCTCGACCTCGTAGCCGTCCACCGGCTTGCCGGTGGTGCCGTAGCGCACGTCGCCGGGGCGGTTGGAGATGAAGATGTGCAGCATCTCGGTCGAGCCGATGCCGTCGATGATCTCGCAGCCGAAGTGCGCCTTGAAGCGCTGCGCGATCTCGCCGGGCAGTGCCTCGCCAGCCGACGAGCACATGCGCAGCGCCACGGCCTCGCGCGCCGGCAGCTTCGGCGAGGCGAGCATGCCCGCGAAGCCGGTGGGCGCGCCGAAGAACACGGTGGGCTTGTGCTCGGTCCAGCGGCGGAAGGTCGCATCGGGCGTGGGCCGCTCGGCCATCAGCACCACGGTGGCGCCGACCGACAGCGGGAAGGTCAGCGCATTGCCCAGGCCGTACGCGAAGTACATCTTGGCGGCCGAGAAGCACACGTCGCCTTCGGTGAGGCCGAGCACGGGCTTGCCGTAGAGCTCGGCGGTCCACCACAGGTTGGCGTGCGT
>DATLIE010000015.1:0-8544 GCA_035539635.1 Burkholderiaceae bacterium | reverse complement strand
AGCATGCCGTGCGAGTACTGGCAGGTGGGCACCGCCACGTTGCCCCACTCCATGCCGGTGTTGGCCCCGCACTCGATGAAGTGAAAGCGCGAGACCGCGGGCAGCCGCATGAGCTCGTCCATCGTGAACACCTTGGCCTGCCGGACCATGCCGTTGAGCATGAGGCGGTGCCTGGACGGATCGACGTCCCACCAGCCCTGGTGGTGCCGCTCGAAGTGCAGGCCGCTCGGCGTGACGATGCCGAACAGCCCCTGCAGCGGCGCGAACGACACCGACGCCTGACGCGTGGGCGTCAGGCCCGGGCTCTGGCGGCGCTGCAGGTTGGCTTCGTAGCGCGAGGGCTTGCCGTAGCCGTCGGTCACCACCGGCTGGCCGAGCGCGCGGCTGTGATCGGGCAGATCGAGGATGTGCGGGTCGCCGCCGTCGGCGCTGACCGGGTTGGCCTGCGCGGCGGCCAGCCCGGTGGCCGAAGCCATCGCACTGGCGAACGCGCCGCGCAGGAAACCGCGCCGACCGTCGCGCGCCTCGGCCTGCACGCGCGCAATGCCCGCGGCGTCGAGAAAGTGTTCGGGCGCGCGGCGCAGCATCGGCTCAGGCCGCGTCAGACCCCGAGTGCGCGCGCCGGCGCAAGCCGCTCGGCCGGCGGCACCGCGGCCGGATCGTCGAACTCGATCGCGATCTGGGTGCACACCGCGCGGCACAGCGACACCGCCTTCGGGTTGCTCACCGCGTACCAGACCTGGTTGCCCTCGCGCCGCTTGGCGAGGATGCCGGCGCGGTAGAGCGTGGCCAGGTGCTGCGACAGGTTGGGTTGCGAGCTGCCGAGCTCCTCGACCAGCGCCCCGACGTTCTTCTCGCCGCCGCACAGCGACGAGATGATGCGCAGGCGCAGCGGCGTGGCCATCAGCGCGAACAGTTCGGCGGCCACTTCGTAGACGCGCTGGGCTTCGTCGATCGGCTCTTTTGGGTGCGGCACTAGCTGTATCGCTGCATAAGCAATGGCTTATTTAGTTTAGGGGCCGCCCCCCGCGCCGCGGCTCGGGACTTTCCCGCGCCTGCGAAGGCAGGGCGTCAGGTGTCGCGGTCGAGCTGCCGCCGCACGTCGCCGACCGCGCGCAGCACCTGGGCCGCCTCGAGCCCGGCCGCGGCGGCCCAGCGTTCGGCCACCGGCTCGACCGGCGCGCCTTCGAGCAGCGCGTGCGCCAGCGCCGACAGCAGCAGCAGCGGCGGCAACGCGTCGGTCGCGAGCCAGCCGGCCTCGCTGCGCAGCGCGAGGTGATGCCGCACGCAGTCCACCGCCGCCGGCGACAAGCCCCAGCGCTGCGTCAGCAGCGCGCCCAGCGCCGCATGCGTGGCACCGAAGCCGACGCGCTCGAGTTCGACCAGGCGCAGGTCGTCGCCGGCGGTGGCGCGCAGCATCGCCGGGTAGTGGTCGGGCGCGTGGCGCATCAGCACGGCCTTGCCGCTCTCCTCGAACAGGCCGGCCGAGTGCGCGAGCCAGCTGTCGGTGCCCAGGCGCTGGCCGAGCCGCCCCATGATGCGGCTGCGCCGTGCGGCGCGGCTCCACAGCCCGTCGAGCAGCGGGTCGTGCGGAAACGCCGCGCGCACCGCCATCTCGTAGACCATCGCCGACACCTCGCGCAGGCCGAGGTACTGCAGCGCCTGCAGCACGGACTGCACCCGGCCCTTGAGGCCGTAGAACGATGAGTTCACGGACTTGAGCATCGCCGCGGCGAGCGCCATGTCCGACTCGACCAGCGTCGCGGCGGCCTTGAGGTCGACGTCGTCGTCGGCCATCAGCACCGACAGCTGCGCCAGCGAGGCCGGCTGCGCGGGCAGGTCGAAGTCGAGCGGGTCGATCTCGTCGCTCATTTCAGTTCGCCACGGCAAGGGTAGCCGAGCAACCGCCGCGGATCCGGCTCTGCCGGGCCGCTGGCGGTGCCCCCTCGAGGAGCGCCGCAGGCGCTACGGGGGTGGTTCATCTCACGAATCCGTCGTAGCCGGTCTTCAGGATCAGCGCGCCGACCACGACGATGAACACCGCGCGCACGAAGCCCGCACCATGCTTGAGCGCAAGCCGAATGCCGGCCAGGCTGCCGACGATGTTGGCCAGCGCGATCACCAGCGCCAGGTGCCACCACACATGGCCCTTCCATGCGAACAGCACCAGCGCCGCCGCGTTGGTGACGGTGTTGAGCAGCTTCGCGCTCGCGCTGGCGTGCAGGAAGTCGTAGCCGAGCGCGCGCACGAAGAGGAAGACGAAGAAGCTGCCGGTGCCGGGCCCGAAGAAGCCGTCGTAGAAGCCCACCACGGCGCCGATGGCCGAGGCCCAGGCCGCCTCACGCCGGCCCTCGAAGCGCGGCGCATGGTGGCGCCCGAGGTCCTTGCGCATCAACGTGTAGGCCAGCACCACGCCGAGGATGAACGGCAGGGCGCGCTTCAATCCATCCGCACTGACCTGCGTCACGGCCCATGCGCCGACGAAGCTGCCGACCAGCGCGGCCGCCACCGCCGGCCACAACGCGCCCCAGCGCAGCGTCACGCGCTGCGCGTACTGCCAGGTGGCCCAGGCCGTGCCCCACACCGCGCCGCCCTTGTTGGTGCCCAGCAGCGTGGCCGGCACGGCCTGTGGGTAGACCGCGAACAGCGCCGGCACCAGCACCAGACCGCCCCCGCCGACGATGGCATCGACGAAGCCGGCGAGCCCCGCGGCCGCGGCGACGAAGACTAGATCGAACATGCACCGATTCTCGCCGGCCGCGACAAGCAACCGCCGCGGATCCGGCTCGGCCGGCCCGCTGGCGGTGCCCCCTTGAGGGCGAGCGCCGAAGGCGCTACGGGGGTGGGCGTGTCATGCAGCCGCGTCGCGCTGGCTGTCGACCGCCTCCGCGCCCTGGCTCACTTCGGTCGCGCGCGGCGGGCCGAAGCGGAACACGAAGCGCGCGCCGCGCCCGGCCTCGCCGCTGGCGCTGACGCTGCCGCCGTGGCGCTCGATGATGCGACGCACGATCGACAGGCCGAGCCCAGTGCCCTGGAACTGGTCGATGCGATGCAGGCGCACGAAGGGCTGGAACAGCGTGGTCGCGCGCGCAGTGTCGAAGCCGGCGCCGTTGTCCTTGACGAAGAACGCGCCGGGGCCGGACTCGTCGTCGAGCGCGCGGCCGATCTCGATGCGCGGCGCCTCGACGTCGCGCGTGAACTTGGCCGCGTTGCCGAGCAGGTTGGTCAGCACCACGCGCGCCAGCGCGGCGCTGCAATGCGCCCCCAGCCCCGGCTCGACCACCCATTGCGGCGCCGCGCGCCGTTCGAGCCAGGGCAGGTCGGCGATCACCGAGTCGGCCAGCGCCGACAGGTCCACCGGCTCGAGCAGCAGGGCGGTCGACGACGAGCGCGCGAGCTCGAGCAAGGCCGTCACGGTGTGCGACATGTCGCGTGCGGCCTGGCCCGACAGTCGCAGCCACTCGCGCTCGGTCTCGGTCAAACGCTCCCAGGCGCTGCTCTTCATCAGGTCGGCCAGGCCGACGACCTGGCCGATCGGCGTGCGCAACTCGTGCGCGAGCTGGCGCGAGAAGGCCTCGAGGTCGCGGTTGGTCTGTTCGAGTTCGGCGGTGCGTTCGGTGACCAGGCGCTCGAGCTGCTCGTTGCGCGTCAGCAGCAGGCGCTCGGCGCGCTTCTTCAGCGTGATGTCGCGGCCGACGCCGTGGTAGCCGAGAAAGCGCCCCTCGGCGTCGAAGCGCGGCAGACCGCTGATCGAGACCCAGCGCAGCGTGCGCTGGCCGCTGCGGATCGCGAACTCGAAGCCGCGGAACGGCCGGTGCGCATCGAGGTCGGCGCGGTGCGCGGCCCACTCGACCTCGCTCGCACCGTCGGCGAACGTGCTCCAGCGCGTATGACCCAGCGCCTGGTCGGCGCGATCGCCGAGCAGCTGGCGCGCCACCGGCCCCACCTCCTGCAGCCGGTGCTCGGCGTCGGTCTGCCAGAACCAGTCGGCCGCCAAGTCGGCCATCATCGCGTGGCGGCGCTCGCTCTCGAGCAGCCGCTCGTGCGCGAGGCGCTGCTCGGTCACGTCGCGGCCTACGCCCTCGTAGCCGGTGAAGCCGCCCTCGTCGTCCAGGTGCGGCCGGCCCGTCAGCGTGACCCACACCGGCGAGCGGCCGCGGCGATGCACCTCGATCAGCACGTCGCGCAGCGACTTGTGGTGCGCGACGCGCTCGAGCACCGGCGCCCAGCCGCCGGCGGGCGCCTGGAACAGCGGCACCATGTCCATGCGACGGCCGAGCAGGTCCGCCGGCTGCACACCGAGCTTGCCCAGCGACGCGAGGTCCTGCGACACCCAGGTGAAACGCAGCCGCTCATCGGTCTCCCAGTGCCAGTCGGCCGACAGCTTCATGCGCGCCTGCCAGCGCCGCTCGCGCTCGCCCAGCGCCACCTCGACCTCGCGCGCGCTGCGGTCGAAGCGCGACGGCGCCTCGCCCGACATCGTCGAGCCGGTCGGAGGACTGGTCGGCGTCGGCGCCTCGTCGAGCCCGCCCCAGGCCGAGCTGGCATTCGGGCTCTCGGCGCGCACCGCGCGCAGCGCGCCCGCCACGTCGCCCTGGCGCAGCCGCTCGGCGAAGCGGTCCAGGGCCTGGGCGTTGCGGCGGGTCTGCCGTGCCAGGCGTTGCAACAACAGCACCGCCGCGCCCGCGAGCAGCAGCGCGGCGGCCACGGCGACCCACGTGGCGCCGGCGCTGCCCCGCCACCACAACGGCGTCAGCGCGACCACCACCAGCAGCACGATGGCCAGTGAGGCCCAGACGATGGCGCGCGATTCGGGTTCTTGCGGGCCTGGGTCCGTCGCCGGGCGCGCGCGGGCGCGGTCGGCGGCGTCAGGCGCGGACAGTTCGGGCATCGGGTCGAGTCTAGCCACGCCCCGGGTCGGGGCAAGGCGTCAACTCTTACAGGGTGCGAGGTTTTCCCGTCATCCGGCCTGCGCCAGCCACTGCGCCGCGCGCTCGGCGAGCATCAGCGTCGGGGCATTGGTGTTGCCGCTGGTGATGGTGGGCATCGCGCTCGCATCGGCCACCACCAGGCCGCCCACGCCGCGCACGCGCAGCCGGCTGTCGAGCACGGCCTGCGGGTCGCCGTCGGGGCCCATGCGGCAGGTGCCCACCGGGTGGAAGATCGTGGTGCCGATGTCGCCGGCCAGGCGCCAGAGTTCGTCGTCGGACTGGTATTGAACGCCGGGCCGGAGCTCGCGCGGCGCGTAGCGTGCGAGCGCAGGCTGTGCCGCGATGCGTCGCGTCAGGCGCAGCGACTCGGCCGCCACGCGACGGTCGGTGTCGGTGGACAGGTAGTTCGGCGCGATCGCCGGCGCGTCGTCGGGCCGCGCCGAGCGGATCTGCACAGTGCCCCGGCTCTCGGGGTTGAGATTGCAGACACTGGCGGTGAAGGCCGGGTGCGCGTGCAGCGGCTCGCCGAAGGCGTCGAGCGACAGCGGCTGCACGTGGTACTCGAGGTTCGGCCAGCGGCGCTCGGGCGACGAGCGCGCGAACGCGCCGAGCTGCGAAGGCGCCATGCTCATCGGCCCGCTCTGCGTGAGCGCGTACTGCAACCCGATACGCGCCTTGCCCCACCACGAGTTCGCCAGCGTGTTCAGCGTGCCATTGCGCGGCAGTCCGGAGACGCCGAACACGGCGCGGATCTGCAGGTGGTCCTGCAGGTTCTCGCCCACGCCGGGCAGCGCAAGCTGCACTGCGATGCCGTGGCGCGCCCGCACCCCGGGCGGGCCGAGCCCCGACAGCTGCAGCAGCTGCGGCGTGCCGATCGCACCCGCCGCCATGACCACCGCGCGCGCGGCACGCAGGCGGTGCACGCCCTCGGGCGCGCGCAATTCGACGCCCGACGCGCGCAATGCGCCGTCGCTGCCGCGCTCGAGGGTCAGCTGCGTCACCGTGGCCGCCGTGCGCACCTCGAGGTTGCGCCGCTGCCGCACCGGGCGCAGGAAGGCCTTGCTCGCATTCCAGCGCACACCGCGCTTCTGGTTGACCTCGAAGTAGCCGACGCCTTCGTTGTCGCCGCGGTTGAAGTCCTCGCTGGCGGGAATGCCCGCTTGCTGCGCCGCCAGCGCGAAGGCGTCCAGCAGCTTCCACGAGAGGCGCTGCTTCTCGACCCGCCACTCGGCGCCGGCGCCGTGCAGATCGTCGGCGCCACGCCAATGGTCCTCGTGGCGCTTGAAGAAGGGCAGGCAGGCGTCCCAGCGCCAGGCATCGTCGCCGAGCTGCCCGGCCCAGCCGTCGTAGTCGCGCGACTGGCCGCGCATGTAGATCATGCCGTTGATGCTCGAGCACCCGCCCAGCACCTTGCCGCGCGGGTAGCGCAGCACGCGGCCGTTGAGCCCGGGGTCGGGTTCGGTCTTGTAGAGCCAGTCGGTGCGCGGGTTGCCGATGCAGTAGAGGTAGCCGACCGGGACGTGGATCCAGTGG
Organism: Burkholderiaceae bacterium; assembly: GCA_035539635.1. Taxonomy (GTDB): domain Bacteria; phylum Pseudomonadota; class Gammaproteobacteria; order Burkholderiales; family Burkholderiaceae_C; genus CADEEN01. The sequence goes on along the minus strand of DATLIE010000015.1, from coordinate 2,080 downwards.
TAGGAGTCGGGCCCGCCCGCTTCGAGCAGCAACACGCGCGCCGAAGGGTCCGCCGACAGGCGGTTGGCCAGCAGGCAGCCGGCCGTGCCGGCGCCCACGACGATGTAGTCCCAGGTGGCCGCGTCGCCCATCGTCAGCGGGTCATGTGCGAGGCCAGAACCGGGAACAACTTCACCAGACCGTCGGCCAGCAGCTCGACGGCCATCGCGGCCAGGATCAGGCCCATCAGGCGTGTCATGACATTGATGCCGGTGCGACCCAGCACCTTGGCGATGCGGCCCGAGGCGCTGAAGGTCACATAGGTGGCCAGGCCGATCACGACGCCGTAGCCCACAAGCATGGCCTGTTCCCACACGTGGCGCGTCTTCTCGGCGTAGATGACCATGGTCGAGATCGTCGCCGGGCCGGTGAGCAGCGGAATCGTCAGCGGCACGACCGCGATGCTGGCGCCGGCGTCGACCTTCTGGTTGCCCTCGTCGACGTCGGTCGGCCGCGCTTCGGCCGGTTGCGCGTTGAGCATCTGCAGTGCGCTGATCAACAACAGGATGCCGCCGCCGACCTGGAACGACGCGATGCTGATGCCGAAGAACTCGATGATCTTCAGGCCCGCGACCGCACTGACCGCGATCACCATGAAGGCCGAGAACGACGCCACCGAAATCGTGCGCCGGCGCTGTTCGCGCGTGAAGTTCAGCGTGAACGCGAGGAAGAACGGCACCGCGCCGATCGGGTTGACGATCGCAAGCAGCGCGATCAGCGGCTTCAGGAGATCCATCGCCAGATGCTACGGGGCCTCGGCGAGTTGCCGCAGGTAGCGCAGACCCTCGGCCGTGGCCGCGCCGTACCACGACAGCAGGCGGCCGTCGACCAGGCGCACGCGCGCGTGCGGACACAGCGCCTGCGCCTCGTCCGCGTGCTGCGGCCCGAAGGCATACGGCTCGGACGACAGCAGAACCTCCTGCACGTCCGCCAGCCACGGCTCGTCGCCGCGCAGTGCGGGGTAGCGCGCGGCGCCGCGGTCGCCACCGTCCTGCGCCGGCAGCGTGTGCCAGGCCACGCGTGCGAGCAGGCGCGCGATGTAGGTGTCGCGCGCCACCGTCATCCACGGCTCGCGCCAGATCAGGTACAGCGCCGAGCGCGAGGAGCGGCCGTCGGGCCGGGTCGCGTCGAGTTCGGCGCGCAGTGCGTGGCGCAGCGCGGCGGCGCGCCCGACCACGCCGGGCAGGGCGCCGAAAGCCTGCGCCAGCTGCACGATCAGCGCATCGACATCCTCCGGACCGCAAGGGTGGGTCACGACCACCTCGGGCACGAAGGTGCGCAACGCCTCGGCGGTGTCAAGCCGGTTCTCATCGACGTTGACGATCACGTGCGTCGGCGCCAGGCGCCGCAGCCGGGCCAGGTTCACGTCCTTGGTGCCGCCAACCTTGGGCACGCCGGCCAGCGCCGCGGCCGGGTGGGTGCAGAAGCCGGTGCGCGCGACCAACTGCGGCGCCAGCCCCAGCGCCACCAGCAGTTCGGTGACGCTCGGCACCAGGCTGGCAATGCGCGCGGTCATGGGTCGCGAGCATGCCAGCGCCGCCCCGGCTTCGGGTTCACCCGGAGGCCGAGGCGGCGGGGCGCGGCCAGGGGGACAGAAAACAACACTTTTTTTGGCCCCTCGCGCACGGCGGTGCGGCGTTCCTGAATAATCGGCGTTCCCTGTCTGGATGCGGCGCGAAAGCTCGATATTCTCGAGCCGGTCGGTAGCTCCACTAGGTATCTGTGTGTTTGGATAAGGAGCTTGCCGAATGGGCAACAAGCTTTATGTGGGCAACCTCGCCTACAGCGTGCGCGACGAGTCGCTGCAACAGTCTTTCTCTCAGTTCGGCACCGTCACGTCCGCCAAGGTCATGATGGATCGCGAAACCGGCCGCTCGAAGGGCTTCGGCTTCGTCGAGATGGGCAGTGACGCCGAGGCGCAGGCCGCCATCAACGGCATGAACGGCCAGGCCCTCGAGGGCCGTCCGCTGGTCGTCAACGAGGCTCGGCCGCGCGAAGAGCGCCCGGGCGGCTTCGGCGGCGGTGGTGGTCGCAGTGGTGG
>DATLIE010000014.1:0-4871 GCA_035539635.1 Burkholderiaceae bacterium | reverse complement strand
GTGTTCGTGATCGCGACCATGGGCCTGAACCTGACGATCGGCTACGCGGGCCAGAAGAGCCTGGGCCACGCCGCGTTCTTCGGCATCGGCGCCTACACGGTGGCGATCCTGCTCAAGGCCGGCATCAGCTTCTGGATCGGGCTGCCGCTGGCGATGCTGGGCTGCTTCGTCGTCGGCCTCGGCCTGGGCTTCCCGGCGCTGCGCGTGCAGACCATCTACCTCGCGTTCGCGACGCTCGGCTTCAACACCGCGCTGTGGCTCGTGATGCGCAACGAGGAGTGGCTCACCGGCGGCACCTTCGGCATCAACAACATCGCCCGGCCGGAGCTGTTCGGGCTGGACCTGTCGAGCAACCTGAAGTTCTACTACTTCATCCTCGGCGTCACGGTGATCATGTGCGCGCTGCTGTGGAAGCTGCTGTCCTCCCCATGGGGCAAGGCCTTCACCTCGCTGCGCGACAACCCGATCCGCGCCGAGAGCCTGGGCATCAACATCCAGGCCTACACCCTGCTCTCGTTCGCCATCGGCGCGGTGTATGCCGGCGTGGCGGGGGCCCTGTTCGCGCCGCTGGTCGAGTTCATCGAGCCGGCCCCGTTCACGGTGGGCGCGTCGATCATGATGTACCTGATGGTCGTCGTCGGCGGCGCGGGCTACTTCTGGGGCCCGCTGCTCGGCTCGGCGGTCGGCGTGATCCTGCCCGAGTGGCTGCGCTTCGCGCAGGGCTGGTACCTGTTCGTGTTCGGCACCGCGGTCGTGCTGCTGATGCTGTGGCTGCCCGACGGGCTGCTCAGCATCCCCGACCGGTTGCGCGCGAAGAAGCACGCCAAGGTAGCCTCGGTCGCGCGGGCGGCAGCCGCCGCCAAGATCGGAGCACAACAGTCATGACGCTGCTCAAGGTGACCGGCCTGAAGAAGGCCTACGGCGCGATCAAGGCCGTCGACGGCGTCAGCTTCGAGGTGATGCCGGGCGAGATCTTCGGCGTCATCGGGCCCAACGGCTCGGGCAAGACGACGATGTTCAACTCGGTGCTGGGCCAGATCGAGCCGGACGAGGGCCAGATCGTGCTGAAGGACCAGGACATCACCGGCCTGTCGCCGCAGGAACTGAACCAGAAGGGCGTCGGACGCACGTTCCAGACCCTGCAGGTGTTCGGCAAGATGACCGTGCGCGACAACCTGCTGGTGGCCGCGCAGGAGCACCAGGGTTCGATGTGGAGCCGCATGTTCGCGCCCGGCGACAGTGGCCTGGGTGCGAAGGCCGACGCGCTGATCGACCAGTTCCGCATCCGCCACGTGGCCGACAAGAAGGCCGGCGAACTGAGCTACGGCCAGCAGAAGCTGGTCGACATCGCGATGGCCTTCATGAGCGAGCCCGACCTGGTGCTGCTCGACGAGCCGTGCGCCGGCGTCAACCCGTCGCTGGTCGGCGGCATCAGCACGCTGCTCAAGGAGCTGAACAAGACGCGCAAGGGCAGCTTCGTGGTCATCGAGCACAACATGGACTTCGTGATGGACCTGTGCCACCGCATCCTGGTGATGGTCGAGGGCAAGGTGATGGCCATCGGCACGCCGGCCGAGATCCGCGCCAACAAGCAGGTGCTCGACGCCTATCTCGGAAACTGACGCCATGGCCACCGACAACACCTGCATCGAGTTCGACGACGTGGTCGCCGGCTACGGCGAGTTCATGATCCTGAACAACCTGAGCTTCAAGGCCGAGCGCGGCAAGATCACGCTGCTGCTCGGGCCCAACGGCGCCGGCAAGTCCACCGTGCTCAAGACCCTGTTCGGCCTGCTCAAGGTGCGCCAGGGCCGCATCAGGCTCGACGGCCAGGACATCACCGGCGCCAGTGCGAAGGAACTGCTGACGAAGCACGGCGTGGCCTTCGTGCCGCAGGGCCGCAACCTGTTCGGCCAGCTCTCGGTGTACGAGAACCTCGAACTCGGCGGCATCACGCTGGGCATGAAGACGACGCACGAACGTATCCCCGAGGTGCTGGAGCTGTTCCCGCGCGTCAAGGAGCGCATCAACTCGGCGGCCTCGTCGCTGTCGGGTGGCGAGCAGAAGCAGCTCGAGGTCGGGCGCGCGCTGCTGCTGCGGCCCAAGGTGCTGCTGATCGACGAACCTTCCATCGGCCTGAGCCCGCTGGTGGTGGCCGACGTGTTCCGCCTGCTGCGCAAGCTCGCCGACGAACAGGGCGTCACCGTGCTGATGGTCGAGCAGAACGTGAAGAGCGCGCTGAAGATGGCCGACGACGCGATCGCGCTCGAGTCCGGTCGCCTGGTGCTGCACCGCGCTGCCGACGAGTTGCTCGCCGACCCGAACATCGAGCGCCTGTTCCTCGGCGGTGCGCACGCGGCCGCGCCCGCCACCAGCACGGTCTGAGGCGCCCGCGCGCCGCTCAGCCCACCAGCGCGGCGGCGCGTTCGCGCATCACGGCGGTCGCTTCGCGCACCATGCGCTCGACCACCTCCCCCGCGGTCGGGACGTCGTGGATCAGCCCGGCCGCCTCGCCGGCGATCACGGCCGCGGTGTCGAAGTCGGCGGCCGCGCGCGCCTCCAGGTACTTCGGATGCTCGGTGCCGAGCGTGCGCAGCAGTTCCAACTCGCGCCCGGCCCAGCGCTGCAGGTGCGCATTGACCAGGCAGCGACCGGTGAACGGCGCAGGCCAGACGTTGTTGCGCGAAATGTCGAACACCACGCTGCGCTGGCTGTCGTCGCCGCTGGCCTCGACGATGCGGCGCTTGGCGGCGTCGTGACCCGCCGCCTCGCGCGTCGCATAGAAGCGCGTGCCCAGCGCGACGCCGGCCGCGCCGAGCATCAGGGCCGCGGCGAGACCGCGACCGTCGGCGATGCCGCCGGCGGCCACCACCGGCACGCGCCCCGCGGCCGCGTCCACCACCGCCGGCACCAGGGCCAGCGTGCCGCGGCTGACGCCGTGCCCGCCGGCCTCGGCGCCTTCGGCCACCAGGACGCCCGCGCCCGCGGCGAGGGCCTCGTGCGCCATCGCCTCGGTCTGCACCTGGCACACCAGGCACGCGCCCGCGGCCTTGATGCGCGCCGCGAACGGCGCCGCGTCGCCGAACGACAGCCACACCGCACTCGGCCGCTGCTCGAGCGCCAGGTCCAGCAGCTCCGGCTGTCGAGCCAGGCTCCAGGTGATGAAGCCGACGCCGAAACCCTTGCCGCGTTCGCGCGCCGCGGGCGCGAGCAGCGCCAGCTCGCGCCGCAGCCAGGCCTCCTCGCCGTACCCGCCACCAAGGAAGCCGTAGCCGCCGGCGTCGATCACCGCCAGGGCCAGCCGCGCATCGGCGACGACGTCCATCGGCGCCAGCAGGATCGGATGCTCGGTGCCGAGCTGCTCGGTCAAGGTCGTTCGCAGGCCCATCGTCGCCTCCTTGGCGGGTCCATGGCGCAACGATAGGTTCCGCTTGCCATCTTGAGAAGTGAATTACTAAGATGCCTGCGTTCTCCAATCCAGATGGAGTCGCGATGGACCCGACCTCGCTGAGCACCTTCCTGGCGGTCGCGCGCCACGGGTCGGTCACCGCGGCGGCGCTCGAGCTGCACACGGTGCAGTCCAACGTCACCTCGCGCATGAAGCAGCTCGAGGCCGAGCTCGACGCCACCCTCTTCGTGCGCCACAGCCGCGGCGTCACGCTCACCGCGGCCGGCACCCGGCTCCTCGGCTACGCCGAGCGCTTCGGTGCGCTCGCGGCCGAGGCGCGCGCCGCGGTGCGCGACGACGGCAGCGTCAAGGGCAGCCTGCGCATCGGGTCGATGGAGACCACCGCGGCCGTGCGTCTGCCCGAGCTGCTCGGCGGCTTCCACGCGCGCCACCCGGACGTGCAGATCGAACTGCGCACCGGCACCACCGCCGAGCTGCTCGAGCATGTGCTCGCGCACCGGGTCGACGGTGCGTTCGTCGCCGGGCCGGTCGACCACCCCGAGCTCGTCGGCCTGCCGGCATTCGCCGAAGAGCTGGTGCTGGTGTGCGCACGCGGCAGCGCCGGCATTGCCGATCGCCAGGCGCAGGGCGCGCTCACCGCGGTCACCTTCCGCCAGGGTTGCGCCTACCGGCAGCGCCTGGAAGCCGCGTTCGCCGAGCGCGGCTGGCTGCCGCTGCGGCGTCTCGAACTCGGCACCGTCGAGGGCATCCTCGGCTGCGTGGCCGGCGACGTGGGCGTGTCGGTGCTGCCGCGCAGCGTGATCGAAGGCAGCCGCATGCGCGAGTCGCTGCGCATCGACTCGTTCGACCCGCCGTTGCGCACCGAGACGCTGTTCGTGCAGCGCCGCGACACGCACGTGGGCGCCACGATGCGCGCGTTCGCCGGCCTGCTCGACCGCCGCGGCGACGCCTAGGCCCCGTCGCGCGCCGCGTCGGCCAGGCGCCGGCGGCCGCGCTGGCGGAACGCGGTCGGCGTCAGACCCAGGTGCTTCTTGAAGAAGCGGCCGAAGTAGGCCTCGTCGTCGAAGCCGAGGTCGGCCGCCACCTGCTTGACGCTGAGCGTGGAGTACACGAGCCCGCGCTGCGCCTCGTGCAGCACACGCGCGTTGATCGCGTCCAGCGGCGACACGCCGAACTGATCGCGACACAGGCGCCCGAGCTGCCCGGCGGTGACACCGAGCTGGCGCGCATAGCGGTCGACCGGCCAGCGTTCGCGAAAGTGCGCATCCAGCAGGCCGCGGAAGCGCTCCACATGCTGCGCCTTGCGCGAGCGCAGGTCGCGTGCCTCCCGCGGGTCGCGCGCGCGACCGGGCACGGCATCGCGCAGGCGCGCGATCTGCAGCACCAGGGCCGCCAGCAAGCACATGCCCACCGCCCCGGTGGCCTGCCCGGTGACCCGCGTTTCGCGCGCGATGGCGTCGAA
>DATLIE010000013.1:0-4080 GCA_035539635.1 Burkholderiaceae bacterium | reverse complement strand
GTGCCCCACGGTGCCGTTGCCGGCCTGCGCGATGCTGAACTCGCCCGGCTTCGCCTTCGCGGCTTTGATGAAGTCGGCCAGCGTGCGCAGCGGCGAGTCCGCGCGCACGGCGAGCACGACGGGTTGCGAGGCCACTTCGGCAATGGGCGAAAAGTCTTTCAGCGCCTCGAAGGGCATCTTCGAATAGAGCCAGGGGTTGATCGTGAGGTTCGACGTTTGCCCCATGCCGATCGTGTAGCCGTCGGGCGTGGCCTTGGCCACGGCGTCGAGGCCGATGTTGCCGGCCGCGCCGGGCTTGTTGTCGACGACGACGGTCCAGCGCTCGAGCGAGGTGAGGCGTTCGGCAATCAGGCGCGAGGTCGCGTCGGTGCCGCCGCCGGGCGTGAAGGGCACCACCAGCTTCACGGGGCGTTGCGGCCAATCGCCTTGCGCGTAGGCCATGCCCGCCGTTTGGGCGATGGATGCGAAGGCGGTGGTCTGCAGAAAGTCTCTTCGGTTCATGTCTTGTCTCCTGGGGGTTCTTGTGATCTCGTGGCTGCCGTTCAGACCGGCAGGCCCTTGGCGCGCAGCACGGCGTCGAAGCGCTCGGGGTCGGCGGTGCCGGTGCGGTTGGTCTCGCGGATCTTTGCTTCGCGCGCCAGGTGGGCCCGCGTCTTCTCGAGCACGTCGGCCGCTTCGGCGGCCGGCACCGCGATGACGCCGTCGGCGTCGCCCACCACGAGGTCGCCCGGCATCACGACCAGGCCCGCGCACGAGACGGGCACGTTCACCTCACCGGGGCCGTCCTTGCTCGGCCCGCGGTGCGTGTGGCCTCGCGCGAAGATCGGCATGCCATCTTCGGCCCATTCGCACAGGTCGCGCACCGCGCCGTCGATGACGAGGCCCGCCAGCTGGCGCGCGATGCAGGTGGTGCGCATCAGGCCGCCGACCAGCGCCTGCGTGACGTCGCCGCCGCCGTCGATCACGAGCACGTCGCCCGGCGCGACCATCATCAGCGCCTTGTGGATCATCAAGTTGTCGCCGGGCCGCACGCGCACGGTGACGGCGGGGCCGCACAGCACGGTGTCGAGACGCGCGTGGTACTGGCGCAGCCCGACAGTGCCGACATTGCGGCTCATTGAATCACCGATGGCGGCCACGGGCAGCGTGCGAAAGGCGTCGACGAGGGCGGCGTCAGGGCTGGGCGCGCGCGGGTTGATGCGGTAGCCGGGCGGCCAGGAGAGCGGGGCGGTCATGCGGTGATTCCGTGCAGAAGGGGGGAAGACAGGACCTGCGGGTTCACGCAAGCCGAAGGATCGACCGGACAGCCTTGCAGCCAGCCCAGCACGTTGCGTGCGGCGCCGCTGGCCATGCCCGCGAGCGCCGCGGGCGTGGAGCCGCCGACATGCGGCGTGAGCACCACGTTGGGCAGGGCGGCCAGCGGGCTGCCGGCGGGCAGGGGTTCGTCGGCCATGGTGTCGAGGCCGGCCGCGTACAGCTGGCCGCATTGCAGCGCCGCGATGAGCGCGGGCTCGTCGATCACCTCGCCGCGCGCCGTGTTGACGACGATCGCGCCGCGCGGCAGCGCCGCAAGCTGCGCGGCGCCGAGCATCTGGCGCGTGTGGCGGTTGAGCGGCACGTGCAGGCTGAGCACATCGCTCAGCGGCAGCAGCGCATCGAACGAAGGCAGCAGGCGCACGCCGGCCACTGGGCTCGGGCCTTCGCCGAGGGCCGGGTCGAACGCGGCCACCTGCATGCCGAGCGCGAGGCCGACCCGGGCCACGCGCTGGCCGATCTGGCCGAAGCCGACCAGGCCCAGCGTCTTGCCGTGCAGCTCCACGCCGTCTTGTGCGCGCGACCAGCGGCCATCGTGCAGCTCGCGGTCCATCCAGCCGATGCGGCGTGCGGCGGCGAGCATCAGGCCGAGCGTCATCTCTGCGACCGACTGCGCGTTGGCACCGGGCGTGACGTAGACCGGAATGCCGCGCGCGGTGGCCGCCTCGACGTCGATGTTGCTCACGCCCACGCCATGCTTTGAAATCACTTTCAGCGTCGGACACGCGGCGATGGCGCGGGCCGACAGTTGCACGGTGCGCGAGATGACGGCGTCGATGGGTTCGCTCGCCATCACGCGCTCGACTTCTTCAACGCTGTCTGCATTCGCAAGGTAGATGACGCGGGCGCCGGCTTCGGCGAGAAGGTCAACGCCGGCCTTGGCAAGCTGTGGCGCAGTGACCAGGACAGTGGGGTTCATGGAGAGAGAGGGTCGTTCGAGGGTCGGTATGAGCTGGATTGTGGAAATCGCCATTCATTCCGTCCAATCGATAATGTTCATTCAACGATTCCTCGGAGCTATGAATGGACATCCAGTTGCGCGACCTGAAATATTTCGAGGTGGTCGCCGACACCGGCCACCTGGGCCAGGCCGCCGACAAGCTCGGGCGCACGCAGCCCGCGCTGACCAAGGCGGTGCAGCGGCTCGAGGAGGCCTTCGGCAGCGCGCTGTTCGAGCGCAAGGGTCGGGGCATCCAGCTCACGGCGGTGGGCGAGGTGCTGCTCGCGCGCGCCCGGCTGCTGCGCGGCGCCACGGAAGAGGCGCTGCGCGAGGTGAGCGATTTCGCCAAGGGCAACGCGGGCCACGTGCGCATCGGCAGCGGGCCCATCGCGGCGGACCACGTGCTGCCCGAGGTGTGCAACCTGCTGCTGGCCGAGGCCGGCGACACGCGCATCGACATCACCGTCGCGCCCAGCATGGCGCTGCGCGAGCGGCTGCGCGAAGGCGCCATCGACCTCTTGATCGGCCTCATGCCCGAGCACGATCCGGCCTTCGTCACGCATTCCATCGTCGAGGATGTGGTGGTGGTCGCCGCCAGTCCGCAGCACCCCGTGTTCGAGCTGCCGAAGATCACGATGAAGTCGCTCCTGCAATGGCGCTGGGTGCTGCCCGCCGACCCCATTCCCAGCCGCCAGTGGCTCGACGCGGCGTTTCAGTCGCGCGGGCTGCCGCTGCCTGCGGTGCAGGTCAACGCGAACTCGATCCCGCTGCTGCCGCGCCTGATCTCGCGTACCGACCTGCTGAGCTTCCTGTCGCGCCACACGCTTGGCGCGGCCGGGCGCGAAGGCACGCTGCGCGAAGTGCCGCTCAAGGAGACCACGCTGCGCCGCCACCTGGGCGTCACGTACCGCAAGGAGGGCTACCTGTCGCCGGCGGCGCGGCGCCTCGTGACCTTGCTGCGTAGCGAAGGGGCGCAGCTTTTTTCGTCGGCGCTGTCGCAGCGTGTGCTGTGACCGGTGAGGTGCGACGACTGAGGGGCTGAAGGAGTCGGCTCGCGCGTCAGCTCACTCGCGCGTCAACACGAAGCGCTTGCGAACCCCGTCAGAAGCAGAAGGCGCGACCCACAAGTCGATCTCACCCGGCTCGACCACAGGCTTCATGCCCCGCCCCAGAAACTGCAGGTCGTCATTGCCGACAGCGAACTCGACCACTTCCGAAGCACCCGGCGCAATCCGCACCTTGCGGAAATTCTTCAGCTCGCGCACCGGCCGCGTCACGCTCGCGGCGCGCTGCGCCAGGTACAGCTGCACCACTTCTTCCGCCTCGCGCGTCCCCGTGTTGGTGACGGTCGCGCGCACGCGCAGGGTATTGCCAATGGCGAGGCGGTCCGTGCTCAGCTCGACCTGGTCGTAGCGCACCGGCGCATAGCCGATGCCGAAACCGAAGGGGTACAGCGCCTCGTTCGTCGCGTCCAGGTAGCGGGTCTTGAAGGCCGTGCCCGGCGCGCTCTCAGGCGAGGGGCGGCCGGTGCGCTTGTGGGCGTAGTAGTAGGGCACCTGGCCGGCGGTCTGCGGAAAGCTCACGGGCAGGCGGCCCGAGGGATTGGCGTCGCCGAACACCACGTCGGCGATCGCGTGGCCGGTCTGCACGCCGAGGAACCAGGTCACGAGGATGGCGCGCGCATCGCGCACGGCCCCCTTGAGCGCCATCGCGCGGCCGTTGCTCAGCAGCACGACCACCGGCTTGCCCGTGGCGGCCACGGCCTCGGCCAGGTCCTGCTGCGCCTGCGGCAGGCCGATGTCGCTGCGCGAGCGCGACTCGCCCGA
>DATLIE010000012.1:0-9512 GCA_035539635.1 Burkholderiaceae bacterium | reverse complement strand
TGTTGCCGCACCGGACCGGTGAGAGTCCGAGCGTTGGGACACATGAAGCTGAAGCTGAAAGAAATCAGCAGCGAGTTGCCGCGCAACCGCGAACTCGATTGGCTCCCTACCGAGCCGCCCGTCGACGACAGACCCTGGAGGGATTCGTCGTTCGACTTGAGACAGGGCCTCGAGGTGGCGGAGCTGCCCGTCGAGCACGTGAGCGCGGCCGCCGTGGACCCCGCGGCCTCGGAGAAGTCGCTCACCGCCGACCTCGTGCGGTGGCGCACCTGGATGCTGGGCTGCGACCTGAATCTGACGCTCGAGCAGGACGACCTCGAGCGCTGGTGCGCCTGGGCGTTCCCGAGTGGCGGCAACAGCGGCTCGCGCGATGCGCCGAGCGTCGGCCGCCATGCGATGCGCAGCGCCGTGGCCGCGGATCCTGCGCTGCGCAATGCCTTGCTGCAGGCGTGGACGCGCATGCTGGCCCACCTCGGCCTCGTCGAGCAAGACGACGGCACGGTGGTCTGGATCGACGCGCCACGTGCCTGGGCCACGGCGCCGGGCGCCATGGATCGCCATGTGTCTCGCGCCTTGCGCGCCATGCACAACGCCGCGCTGCCGCAGGCCGGACGCCTGATGGATTTTCTCGAGCGCGCCTTCGGCGACGAGCGTCATGCGACGCGCGTCGGCTGGTGGCGGCACCAGGTCCTTTCCTGAGCCGCGAGCGCCTCGTTCAGCCGCGCACGCGGTCCAGCGCGAGGTCGAGCGCTGGCGGCACGCGCTCCAGGTCCAGCGCGTCCACGAGCAAGCTGCCGTAGCGCACCTTGCGTCCGGCACGGGTTCCGAGGAAGCGGCGCAGCTGCGCATCCAGTTCGCGTCCGCGCTGCGCAGGCTGGTCCTGGAAGCGGCGAAAGGATGCGAGCTCGCCTTCGGCTTCGAGCACCCGCTCCACCGCCCCGGTGCCGAGGGCACGGATCAGCTCATCCTCCAGATCGGCGTCGCACGCGTAGAAGCCGAGGTCCTCGGCGCTCGCGACGACACCGGCGCGCTCGAGGCCGCGCCGCACGTGGCGCAGCTCCGCGACGTCGCACAGCCCGGCCAGTTGCACGCCCAGGCCACCCGGCCCCAGCGCCTGCACGAAGCGCTGCACGTTCGTGGCGCCGCCGATCGGCACGACGACGATGCCTTCGGCCCGCAGGTCGCGGCCGCGCCGTCGCGCCAGCGCTTCGAGCGCTGCCTGGTCGCTCCAGCCCTCGACCAGGATGGCCGCGCGCGCCCGAGCGGCCGCGAGCAAGCGACGCGCCGCGTCGGGATCGAGCGGCGGGCGCGGGCCCGGCGGGCGAGGCGCCGTGGCGGCGGGGTCCATGCGCGGCATCATGCCCGGTGCCGCGCAAGCGATAGGCCAGCCGCCGGGTCGGGGTCAGCGCCAACCGCTGGTCAGCGCCCACGCGGCCGTGAGCATCAGCAGCAGCGCGATCGAGCGCCCCAACGCCACCTGCGCCCGGGCGCTGTCGCGCAGCGCGCTGCGCACGCGGTCTGCGGCCAGCGCCACCGAGCCGTAGACCAGCACCTGGCTCGCCGCGCCCACCAGGAAGAGCGACAGCGCCTGCCACCACAGCCCACCGCGCTCGGGGCGCAGGAACTGCGGGAACACCGCGAGCATGAACAGGTAGGCCTTCGGATTGAGCAGGCAGGTCGCCGTGGCACGCGCGAAGGTCACGTGCAGCGGCCGCGAGGGCGCATCGGCCACCTGCACCAGCGCACCCGTGTGGCGCGCCAGCGAGAGGCCGAGCCACGCCACGTAGAGCGCCCCCACCGCCAGCACCGCGTTGGACAGCGCCGGCCAGCGCTGCAGCAGCAGCCCGATGCCGCAGGCACTCATCAGCACATGCCCGAGGCCACCGAGCGTAAGCCCGGCCACCGCGGCGAATCCGGCGCGCCGTCCGTCGGCGAGCGTGCTCGCCAGCACGAAGGCCATGTCCATGCCCGGCAGCACGACGATGCCGAACACCAGCACCGCGTAGAGCCACAGGTTCTCCGCCATGCCTAGGCCCCCACGCGCCGGTGCTCGGCGATCCAGTTCACCTCCCAGCTCGCGCCGTCGTCGAGCGAGAACGCCTGCTGCCAGCGGGCCGAGTCCGGCGTGATGTCCGACCATCGGTACTGCACGACGATCGGCCGGCCTTCCCACAGTTCGCGGCTGTGCAGCAGGCCCACGCCGCCCTCGAAGCCGCCGACCACCGGCGTGTCGAGCTGGCCCGTGTCGCCCACCATGCCGGCGTTCCTGTTGGTGAGCCAGAAGACGCTCCATTGCCGCGTCGCCGGGTTGTACAGGCGCAGGCCCATGCCGACGAAGCCGGGCCGCCAGTCGCCCAGCGGCTCGAACAGGTCCACGTTGCCGAAGCCACCGGGCAGCGCCTGCACCGCGAGCGTCGACTCGAAGTGCTCCCAGCGGTCCTCGCCGGACAGCGGCTTGGCGAGCTTGCGGTTGCGCGTGGCCCAGCGGCCGATCAGGAAGTCGAAGTCCCTCGCGCCGTCGCGGCGCGGGCTGGGAGAAGAGGTTTCGGTCATGTCGGTGCACTCCATCAGAGGGTGCATGCAGTGTGGGCAGCTATATCTGCCATCTGACGGCATGTTTTCGCACTAGCATTCCGACCCATGCGTGCCAGCCGCCTGCTGACGATCCAGATGCTGCTCGAGACGCGCGGCCGCATGAGTGCGCGCGCGCTGGCCGACGCGCTCGAAGTGTCGGTGCGCACCCTGCACCGCGACATCGACGAGCTCGGCGCCGCCGGCGTGCCGGTGTATGCCGAGCGCGGACGCAGCGGCGGCTTCGCGCTGCTGCCCGGCTGGAAGACCACGCTCACCGGCCTCACACCCGCCGAGGCGCAGGCCGTGTTCCTCGGCGGCCTGGCCGGGCCGGCGGCGGACCTCGGCCTGCGCAGCGCGGTGCAGAGCGCCGAGCTCAAGCTGCTGTCAGCACTGCCCGCCGCGTGGCGCGACGACGCGCGGCGCATCGCCTCGCGCCTGCACCTGGACCCGATCGACTGGTACCGCGAGGCCGCGCCGCTGCCGCACCTGGGCACCGTGGCCGATGCGGTGTGGCACGAGAAGCGGCTCGCCGTGCGCTACGAGAGCTGGCACGGCGAGCGCGCACGCACGTTGCACCCGCTGGGCCTGGTGCTCAAGGCCGGTGCCTGGTACCTGGTGGCCGGGCGCGACGGCGTGCCCCGCAGCTACCGCGTCTCGAACCTGCGCGAGGCCACGCCGCTGGAAGGCAAGGTCCAACGCCCGCGCGGCTTCGATCTCGCGACGTACTGGCGCGATTCGGTGCAGCGCTTCGAAGCCGGGCTGTACCAGGGCGAGGCGCAGGTGCGCGCCACGCGCGCCGGACTCGAATTGCTGGCGCACCAGAGCGCGGCGGTGGCCAAGGCGGTGTCCGCCGTGCCGAGGCCCGCCGACGGGCAGACCCGGGTGCGGCTGCGCGTGCCGATCGAGTCCGTGGCCCACGCCACCCGGCAACTGCTCGCGCTGGCGCCCGAGGTCGAGGTGCTGGGTCCCGCGGCGCTGCGCCGTGCGATCGTCGAGCGGCTTGCGCAACATCAAGGCCTGTACGCCCCCCGCGGCCGGGGCTGAGCGGCCGGTCTTGCTGGGGGCACAATCGCGCTTCCTCCGATGTCGCGCGCCCCGCTCTCCCGCACCCTCGCCGGCCTGCTGCCCTTGCTTCTGGCCGCCGGCTGCGCCACGCGCTCCGAGGACGTGCGACCCGAGCCCGCCGACCCGGCGGCCTTCGCGTCGATGGACTGCATGGCGCTGTACGACGAGGCCGACCGCATGCGCATGCGCGCCACGCAGCTGGCCTACGCGGTGGACGAGCGCGCCGGCACCAACATCGTCGCGCTCGGCATGGGCGTCACCGTGTTCTGGCCCGCGCTGCTGGCGATGCGCCCGGCCGGCCCCGACGCGCTCGAACTCGCGCGCCTGAAGGGCCGCGACGATGCGCTGCGTGTCGTGCTGGCCCGCAAGGGCTGCCCGCCCGCGCCCGAGCAGATGGCGCCCGAGCGCGCGGCGCGCCTGCCGTTCGCGCTGGGCGAGCGCCTGGTCTACGAGGAGCGCGCGGCCGCCGGCGGCCCGGCGCGCGAACTCGGCCTGCGCCTGCTCGCACTGCGCCGCGACGGCATCGAGTTCGGCATGGAGCCGCCTGGCGGCCACTCGCCGCCGCGCTGGCGCCAGGACGCGGTCGGCAACCTCGTCCCCAACCCCGACGCCGACGGCTGGGTGCAATGGCGCCGCCTGCTGCAGCCGGACCTCGCGCTGGGCAGCGTGGTCTCGGGCGAAATGCTCAGCGGCGATGGCGAGCGCGGCCGCGTGCGCGGCCAGGTCATCGCGCTGGGCGTGCAGAGCTCGCTCGGACGCCCGTTCGACGCCGCGGTGATCGAACTCTTCGGCGACGTGCCGCACGGCGACCACAGCACCCGCCTCGACGGCGTGATGGTGGTCGACCGCAAGAGCGGCGTGCTGCTGCGCCTGGAGCTGCGCAGCGGCAACCCGGAGTTCGCGTTGCGGCGCACGCTGGTGCGCATCGAGCCCGCGCCGACGCACTCGCAGCGCTGACGCAGCGCCGTCAGTCGCGGCGCCGTGCGCGCCGTCGCTTTACGCAGCTTTACGCCCCCTGCGTACGCCCCATACAGGCCCGGCGCATTCTGTGCACACCTTGCAAACACAGGAGCCCACCATGGCCCACACCAGCACTCTCGCCCCCCGCTCCGTCGCATCGCGCGGCGCACGCCTCGCCGGCGCTGCGCTGCTCGTGGCGGTCCTCGGCACCCTCACCCTCTCGGCCTGGGCCCAGCCCGGCGGCCATGGCGGCCACCGCGGCATGCACGGCGACGGCCCCGGCATGATGTTCTCGGGCCGCGGCCTGGACCGCATGCTCGACAGCGTCAACGCCACCACCGAGCAGCGCGCGCAAGTCAAGCAGATCGCCGAACGCACGATGGCCGACATGAAGACGCAACGCGAAGCCGGCCGCGCCAACCGCGAGCAGCTGATGAAGCTGTTCACTGCGCCGGTGGTCGATGCCAACGCCGTCGAGGCCGCACGCCAGCAGCAGATGCAGCAGCACGACCAGGCCTCGCGCCGCTTCACGCAGGCGATGGTCGAGGTCAGCCGCGTGCTGACGCCCGAGCAGCGCAAGCAGCTCGCCGAGCGCGCCGCCAAGCGCCGCGACATGATGCAGCGCCACATGCAGGAACGCCGCTCGCTCGAAGGCAGCAAGCAGTAAAGCGTGTCGCGCTATCCTTTGCATCAGGAGCTTGCCCCGGCCACCACTGCGGCCGGGGCCCTTTTCCGCTCTGCCAACCCCACCGTGAGCACCCAAGCCAAGCTGCTGCTGATCGACGACGACGCACGCCTCACCGCGATGGTGGGCGACTACCTGCGCGCCGCCGGCTTCGAGGTCGAGACCGCGCCCACGCTGGCCGCGGGCCACGAGCGCCTGCAGGCCGGCACCTACGACGCACTGCTGCTCGACCTGATGCTGCCCGACGGCGACGGCCTGGACTTCACGCGCAAGCTGCGTGCCGATGCACGCACGCGCCGCCTGCCTCTCTTGATGCTCACCGCGCGCGGTGAGCCGCTGGACCGCATCGTCGGCCTCGAGCTCGGTGCCGACGACTACCTGGGCAAGCCCTTCGAGCCGCGCGAGCTGCTCGCGCGCGTGAAGGCGCTGCTGCGCCGTGCGCAGCCGGTGGCCGGTGCCGACGACGTGCTGGCCTTCGGCCGCCTGGAAGTCGACCTCGGCGCGCGCGAAGCGCGCCTGGACGGCAAGCACTGCGACCTCACGAGCCACCAGTTCGAGTTGCTCGCGGTGCTGGCGCAAAGCGCCGGCCGCGTGCTGTCGCGCGACCAGATCATGGACGCGCTGCGGGGCCATCCGATGGAGGCCTTCGACCGCTCGATCGACGTGCACGTGTCGCGCATCCGCGCCGCGATCGAGGACGACCCCAAGACGCCCAAGCGCGTGCTCACGGTGCGCGGCGCCGGCTACATCTTCGCGAAGCGGCAGGACGCGGACGCCGATGAGTGACGAGCGCCAGCTCGTCGCCGGCCCGTTCGCAGGACTCGACGAATGAAGTCGCTCTACCTCCGTATCTACTTGACGGTGGTCGTGGCGCTGGCCCTGTTCGCCATCGGCTCCACGTGGCTCTTCCAGCGCCAGGTGGACATGGAGCGCGGCCGCTTCGACGCGCAGGTCTCCGAACGCGTCGGTGCCTGGGCCGAACTGATCCAGCGCACGCTGCCCGCCGCCGACGCGCCGCGCGAGGAGCAGGCCGACGCGCTGCGCGAGTGGGCGCAGCGCCTGCGCTGGGCCATCGCACTCGACGACGCCAACGGCGAGCGCATCGCCGCGAGCGAGCTCTACCTGCGCCGCAGCAGCGAGCTGCCGGGCTCGCCGCGCGGCACGCCGGTCAAGCTCGACGACGGCCGCACGCTGTGGGTGCTGCGTGGCCAGCTGCAAGGCATGCGCGCGCGCGGCGCGCCGCCGGGCGGCCCGCCGGGAATGATGTCGCCATGGCCGCGCGGTGCCGGGCTCGTGGCCCTGCTGCTCGTGCTCTTCCTGGCGGTGGCCGTCGGCGCCTTCCCGGTGGTGCGGCGCCTGACGCGGCGCCTCGAGAACCTGAAGCAGGGCGTGCAGCGCTTCGGCGAAGGCGAGCTTGCGCAGCGCGTCGACGCGTCGGGCCGCGACGAGGTGGCCGCGGTGGCGGCCAGCTTCAACCAGGCGGCCGGGCGCATCGAGGCGCTGGTGGCCTCGCACAAGAACCTGCTCGCCAACGCGAGCCACGAGCTGCGCTCGCCGCTGGCGCGCATGAAGATGGCGCTGTCGCTGCTCGACGAGCAGCCCGACCCGGCACAGCGCGAGCGCCTGGCCAAGGAGATCCGCACCAACATCGGCGAACTCGATGCGCTGGTGGAAGAGGTGCTACTCGCCAGCCGCCTGGACGCGCAGGCCGTCAACTTCACGCCGGTGCCGGTGGAGGTGGTGTCGCTCGCCGCCGAAGAGGCCGCGCGCTTCGGCGCCGAGCTGCAGACGCAGGCCTCCGAACTCACGGTGCCAGGCGACGAACGCCTGCTGCGCCGCGCGCTGCGCAACCTGCTCGAAAACGCCCGGCGCTATGGCGCGAGCGAGGGCGGCGGCGAGATCACGCTGCACGCCGCACGGCTGGGCGCACTGCTCGAACTGCGCGTGTGCGACCGCGGCCCGGGCGTGCCCGAGGCGCTGCGCGAGCGCATCTTCGAGCCTTTCTTCCGCCTGCCCGGCCATGCCGAGCGCGAAGGCGGCGTGGGCCTCGGCCTCGCGCTGGTGAAGCAGATCGCGCAGCGCCACGGCGGCAGCGTGCGCTGCGAGCCGCACCTGGGCGGCGGCAGCTGCTTCGTGCTCAGCCTGCCGGCGCAGGCATAGCCGCCCGCTCCTTCGCG
Source organism: Burkholderiaceae bacterium (assembly GCA_035539635.1). Taxonomy (GTDB): domain Bacteria; phylum Pseudomonadota; class Gammaproteobacteria; order Burkholderiales; family Burkholderiaceae_C; genus CADEEN01. Next base: position 2,051 of record DATLIE010000012.1, on the reverse strand, counting down.
CGCTGCTGGCGCAGCACCCAGGCCAGGAACAGCGTGAGCCCGAGCGCCGCGGCAGCCAGGCCCGCAGTGCTCGCGATCCAGAACCCGCGCGCGCCATGCAGCGCCACCGGCACGTTGCCGCTCAGGTTGAACGCCAGCGCGTAGCCGCCGCCCACGCCCAGGCCCCAGATCGAGGTGGCGTAGATGACCAGGGGCACGGTGGCGATGCGCCAGGCGCGCAACACGAAGGCCGAGGCGATCTGCATCGCGTCGGCGAAGTGGAACAGCACTACCCAGGCCAGCAGCGGCAGCGCCGCGGCCACGATCACCTCGTCGTTCGTGTACAGCCGCACCACGCCCTCGCGCGTGAAAAACAGCAGCGTGCCCAGCACCAGCGCCACCAGCGCGGTGAACTCGATGCCGTGCCAGGCCACGCGCCGCGCGTCGCGCAACGCGCCCGCCCCCACGCTCTGCGCGGCCACCGTGCTCGTCGCATTGCCCAGCGCCATCGGCACCATGAACAGCAGCGACACCAGGTTGGCCGCGATCTGGTGCCCGGCCACCGGCGTGGCGCCGAAGCGCGAGATGAAGAAGGCCATCGACGCAAAGCCCGTCACCTCGATCAGCACCGAGCCGCCCATCGGCACGCCGAGCTTCAGCTGCGATGCGATCGCCGGCCAGTGCGGCGGCTTCAGGCCGTGGCCGAAGATCGCGAACGGCGCATAGAACGCGTCGCGCCGCATCACCTGCCAGGCGATGAACACCAGGCACCACATCACGATGGCGGTGGAGGCGCCGCAGCCCACCACGCCCAGCGCCGGAATCGGCCCCGCGCCATGTACGAGCAGCGCGGCCAGCGGCACCTTGATCACCAAGCCCGACAGCTGCAGCACCATCACCGCCTTGGGCCGCGACACCGCGTTGTTGAAGCCGCGGTAGGCCGCGAACAGCAGGCCCGCCGGCAGCGCGCAGGCAATCGCGAGCAGGTAGCCGCGCAGCCGCCCGGCCACCTCGGGCGAGGCGTCGGACAGCGCGAGGAAGGGCTGCGGAAACGCCAGCAGCAGGCAGCCCGGCAGCGCCAGCCCGAGCGCCAGCCACACCGCCTGGTGCAGCTGCTCGCCCGCCGCGTGCAGGCGTTTGGCACCGTAGAGCTGGCCGACGATGGGCGCCACCGCGAGCACCACGCCCATCAGGCCGATGAACACCGTGATGTAGGCCGCCGCGCCCACCGCCAGTGCGGCCAGGTCGGTGGCCGAGTAGCGCGCCACCAGCACCGTGTCGACGGTGGCGAACAGCACCATCGCCACCTGGCCCGCGAACACCGGCCAGGCCAGCGGCACGATGCGCGCCACGTCGGCGCGCCAGCTGTCCCAGCTGCGACTCAACCCTTCCCCTTCGCCGACGACTTGGGCACCGGGTCGGCAAACGCCGCCGCGTCCGGGTGATCGACCCCCGTGGCCATGCGCGCGCGCTCGGCATAACGGTTGAAGCGCCAGGCCGTGGCCTGCATCGTGATGCGGCGCCACACGATGCGCTTTTCCACCGGCGTGAGCAGCGGCCAGTGCTGCACCTCGTCCTCGGTGCGGCCGCAGCCCTTGCACACCGGGTCGCCCTGCGCGGTGGAGCAGATGGCGATGCACGGTGCGTCGGGCGTGGTGGCGTACCAGGCCAGCCAGGCGTCGAGCGCCTTCTTCGGCATCGACGCGTCGTCGCACTCGTGCTCGCGGTAATACACCATCAGCGCGTACACCTCGGCCAGCGCGCGCACCTCGGCGCAGGCGGTGATGCCGTCGGGCGAAGGCTTGCGCTCGCGCCACCAGTTGATGGCGCGCTCGACGTCGGTGATGTGGATGCCGGCCATGGCTGCTTCGGAAGGGGCGCGAAGCATAGCGCCGGGCGCGTGGCGCCCCCTGGAGGCGGGAGAAGCCGGGCGGCTAGGCCTTGTCCGGCGTGGCCGGCACGTCGGCCGGCGGGGCGCCGGTCTGGTCGGGCATGTCGCCCGGGCCGGACGACTTGCGCTGGGCCTTTTCTTCCTTCTTCTTCTTCTTGGCCAGCTCGCGCTGGCGCTTTTC
>DATLIE010000011.1:0-2102 GCA_035539635.1 Burkholderiaceae bacterium | reverse complement strand
ATCTGCGCGATGCATTACACCGGCATGGCGGCGATCGACATCGCGCCGGGCATCCACTGGGACGTGGGCCTCGTCGCCGCATCGGCGGGGATCGCCGTGGGCGCCTCGGCCGCGGCCCTGCTGATCTTCTTCTGGCTGCGGGGCAACACGACGCGCCGCGGCACCGGCTACAAGCTGCTCGCTGCCGCGGTGATGGGCGCGGCCATCAGCGGCATGCACTACACCGGCATGGCCGCCGCGAACTTCGCGTACGGCTCGGTCTGCATCAGCGCCGACCAGCTTGGCGGCGACCAGCTCGGCACGATGGTGATGTTCGCCTCGGCCCTGCTGCTGCTGACCACCTTGCTCACCGCCACACTCGACGCGCGCATGCAGGACCGCACCGCGCGCCTGGCCGAATCGCTGCAGTCGGCCAACAGCCAGCTGCAGACGGCCAACCACGAGCTGCAGCGCCGCGCCTTCCTGGACCCGCTCACGGGCCTGCCCAACCGTCTGCTGTTCGAGGACCGGCTCGCCCACGCGCTGTCGCGCGGGGAAGGCCGTGTCGTGCGCCGCCTGGCCGTGCTGTTCGTCGACCTCGACGGCTTCAAACCGGTCAACGATTCGCTCGGCCATGCCGCGGGTGACGACGTGCTGAAATCGGTCGCCGCGCGGCTCGCCGCCACGGCGCGCGAGTGCGACACCGTTGCGCGAATCGGCGGCGACGAGTTCGTGCTGCTCGCGGAAGACCTCGTCGACGCGGCCGATGCCGTGGCGCTCGCCACGCGCGTGGTCGACGCGCTGGGCCAGCCGTTCACCTTCCAGGGTCGCCAGCTGCAGGTGTCGGCCTCCGTCGGCATCGCGGTGCACCCCGACCACGGCGCGGCCAAGCAACTGATGGCGCATGCGGACGCGGCGATGTACGCGGCCAAGCGCGCCGGCGGCAACACCTACGCGCTGTTCGAGTCGCACATGAACGCCGGAGCGGCCCGCCAGCTCGCGCTGCAGTCGGACCTGCGCCACGCCCGCGCACGCGGCCAGCTGAGCCTGCACTACCAGCCCAAGTTCGACGGCGAACGGTCGCAGATCCGCGGGGTCGAGGCCCTGATGCGCTGGAGCCACCCGGAGCACGGCAACGTGCCCCCGAACGTGTTCATCCCGATGGCCGAACGTTTCGGCCTCATCAAGGAGCTGGGCGACTGGGTCATCGACGAGGCCTGCCGCCAGATGCGCGCCTGGGACGAGGAGGGCATGCGCATGCGCGTCGCGATCAACCTCTCGGTGCACCAGCTGCGCCAGGAGGACCTCGTCGAGCGCGTCCGGTCCGCGCTCGCGCGCCACGAGATCGAGGCTTCGCGCCTGCTGTGCGAGATCACCGAGAGCATCGCGATGGAGGACATCGAGGTCACCCAGCGCGCGTTCGACGGCCTGCGCCGCCTGGGCGTGTTCCTGTCGATCGACGACTTCGGCACCGGTTACTCGAGCCTCAGCTACCTGCGCAAGCTGCCGGCCACGCAACTGAAGATCGACCGCAGCTTCATCCAGGATCTGGAGACGAGCGCCGATGCGCGCGCCATCGTGGACGCCGTCATCAAGCTCGCCCACGCGCTCGACCTGAAGGTCGTCGCCGAGGGGGTCGAGACGGAAGGGCAGCGCGACATCCTGCTCGCGTTGCGGTGCGACGAACTCCAGGGCTACCTGTTCGCCCGGCCGATGCCGGCGTCGGACCTCTTCGACTGGGCGTCAGGGCACAACCCGGTGAGCGACGTCGACTTCTCGCCGTCGCTGTTCGTCGACCCCGGCTTCGATCCGCCCGGCCGGGATTCCGCGCCGGCCTGACGGCCCGCGCTACTGGGGGACCAGGCCCGCCGCCTTCACCAGCTCGGCGTGCAGCTTGATGTCGTGTTCGATCAGCTGGCGCAGTTCCTCGGGTGAACTCGTCGCCACGTCGATGCCGGTTTCGCTCAGCTTGGCCCGAAGTTCGGCGTCGAACGCCGTCGCCACCGCGCGGGTGAGCTGGTCGACGATGGCACGGGGCGTCCTGGCCGGGGCCAGCAGGGCCATCCAGGCCGACAGGTTGACGTCGGCGAGGCCGGCCTCGGCCATGGTGGGCACCTGAGGCA
>DATLIE010000010.1:0-5508 GCA_035539635.1 Burkholderiaceae bacterium | reverse complement strand
TGCAACTGGGGCTGCTGCGCGCCGCAGCGATGATCGGATCGAGCGACAAGGACAAGCGGCTCGAGGCGGCGCAACTGCTCGCCGACAGCCAAGCCCCGGCCACGCGCTCGCTGCTGCTCGAACGCATGGCAGTCGAGCCCGACGCCGAGGTCAAGACCATGCTGCAAGCCAGCCTGGACCGCGTGCAGTCGCGCCTGATCTGGGGCGAGCGCCTGGGCGTGCTCTTCACCGGGCTCTCGCTCGGTTCGATCCTGCTGCTGGTCGCGCTCGGCCTGGCCATCACCTACGGCCTGATGGGCGTCATCAACATGGCCCACGGCGAGCTGATGATGATCGGCGCCTATGCGGCCTATGTGGTGCAGAACCTGTTCCGCGCCTACCTGCCGAACGCATTCGACTGGTACCTGCTGGCCGCGGTGCCGGCCTCCTTCATCGTCGCGGCACTGGTCGGCGCGGTGCTCGAGCGCAGCGTGATCCGCTGGCTCTATGGCCGTCCGCTCGAGACGCTGCTGGCCACCTGGGGCATCAGCCTGATCCTGATGCAGACGGTGCGCTCGCTCTTCGGCGCGCAGAACGTGCCCGTGGAGAACCCAGGCTGGCTGTCGGGCGGCATCGCGGTGCTGCCGAACCTGACGCTGCCCTACAACCGCATCGCCATCCTCGTCTTCGCCGGCCTGGTGCTGGGCGGCGTGGCGCTGCTGATCGCACGCACGCGCCTGGGCCTGTTCGTGCGCGGCGTGACGCAGAACCGGCCGATGGCGGCCTGCATGGGTGTGAACACCGCACGCGTCGACACCTGGGCCTTCGCGCTTGGCGCCGGCATCGCCGGGCTGGCGGGCTGTGCGCTCTCGCAGGTCGGCAACGTGGGGCCGGACCTGGGCCAGAGCTACATCGTCGACTCGTTCATGGTGGTCGTGCTCGGTGGCGTTGGCCAGCTCGCCGGCACGGTGGTCGCGGGCCTGGGCCTGGGCGTGCTGACCAAGCTGTTCGAGGGTTGGTCGGGCGCGGTGCTGGCCAAGATCATGGTGCTGGTGCTGATCGTGCTCTTCATCCAGAAGCGTCCGTCCGGGCTGTTTGCGCTGAAGGGCCGGAGCGCGGAGTCGTGATGACGCGCATCCTCAGCCTGCGCCAGTGGACCGCGGTGCTCGCGGCGGTGCTCGTCGTCGCGGTCGGCCTGCCGGTACTCAACCTCGTGGTGCCCGAGGGCAGCTTCCTGCATCTGCCTGACTTCTACGTCAGCCTGATCGGCAAGATCCTCTGCTACGCGATCTGCGCGCTGGCGATGGACCTGATCTGGGGCTATGCCGGCATCCTGAGCTTGGGCCATGGCCTTTTCTTCGCGCTCGGCGGCTACGGCATGGGCATGTACCTGATGCGCCAGATCGGCACGGACGGCCAGTACCGCAGCCACCTGCCGGACTTCATGGTGTTCCTGAACTGGAAGGAATTTCCCTGGCACTGGGGCCTGTCGGACTCCTTCATTGGCCAGCTGCTGCTGGTGATCCTCGTCCCCGGCCTGCTGGCCTTCGTGTTCGGCTGGTTCGCCTTCCGCTCGCGCATCAAGGGTGTGTACTTCTCGATCATCACGCAGGCGCTGACCTTTGCGGCGATGCTGCTCTTCTTCCGCAACGAGACCGGCTTTGGCGGCAACAACGGCTTCACCGACTTCAAGCGCATCCTCGAGATCCCGATCGCCACGCCGCAGATGCGCGTGACGCTGGCGGTGCTGTCGGGCCTGACGCTGATCGGTTTCTTCGTGATGGCGCGCGCCATCGTCACCAGCAAGTTCGGCCGCGTGCTGCAGGCGATCCGCGACGCAGAGACGCGGGTCATGTTCAGCGGCTACGACCCGATCGCCTACAAGCTCGCGATCTGGACCCTCTCCGCCGTGATGTGCGCGGTGGCCGGCGCGCTCTATGTGCCGCAGGTGGGCATCATCAACCCGAGCGAGATGAGCCCGGCCGCGTCGATCGAGATCGCGATCTGGGCTGCGGTCGGCGGCCGCGCCACACTGATCGGCCCGATCGTCGGCGCCTTCTTCGTCAACGGTGCGAAGAGCTGGTTCACCGCCGCCTTCCCGGAGTTCTGGCTCTACTTCCTCGGCGCGATGTTCATCGCAGTCACCTTGTTCCTCCCGAACGGCATCGTCGGCCTGTTCAACAAGCGCAAGGAGCCCAAGGCGTGACGCCGGACCTGATGGAAGAGGGCGCACGCCGACGCGAGGCCTATGCGCAGCGCCAGGCCGCGGCGCTGGCGTCCGCCGGCGACCGCAGTGCCGCCTACGGCCGCGTGCTGCGTGCCGGCGTGCCCGACTTCGCGCACGGCGTGGCGCTGTATCTCGACGACGTGACGGTCAGCTTCGACGGCTTCAAGGCTCTGAACTCGCTGTCGCTGGCCATAAATGTCGGCGAGCTGCGCTGCATCATCGGCCCCAATGGCGCCGGCAAGACGACGATGATGGACTGCATCACCGGCAAGACGCGGCCCGACGGCGGCACGATCTCGTTCGGCTCCAACATCGACCTGCTGCGCCTCGTGGAAGCCGACATCGCGCAGATCGGCATCGGCCGCAAGTTTCAGAAGCCGACCGTCTACGAGCGCCTCACGGTGTTCGAGAACCTCGAGCTCGCGCTGGCGGCCGACCGGCGGGTGCGCGCCGCGCTGTTCTCGAAACTGTCCGTTGAGCAGCTCGACCGCATCGGCGCGACGCTCGAGCGCATCCACCTGAAGGCCGATGCGCAGCGCACCGCCGGGCTGCTGTCGCACGGCCAGAAGCAGTGGCTCGAGATCGGCATGCTGCTGATGCAGGACCCGAAGCTGCTGCTGCTCGACGAGCCGGTGGCCGGCATGACGGACGAGGAGACCGAGCGCACCGCCGAGCTGTTCCTGTCGCTCGAAGGCCAGCACTCGCTGGTCGTCGTCGAGCACGACATGAAGTTCGTCGAGCAGCTCACCGAAGGGCACAAGAAGGTGACCGTGCTGCACGAGGGCGGCGTGCTGGCCGAGGGTTCGCTGTCGCAGGTGCAGGCCAACGAGAAGGTGGTCGAGGTCTACCTGGGCCGCTGACAGGAACACGCCATGCTGAAAGTCGACGGCCTCAACCAGTACTACGGCGGCAGCCACATCCTGCGCGACCTCGGCTTCGAGGCCACGGTCGGCGAGGTGACGGTGATCCTCGGCCGCAACGGCGTGGGCAAGACCACGCTGCTGAAGAGCCTGATGGGCGTGGTGCCGGTGAAGTCGGGCAGCGTCGTGCTCGACGGCAAGGACATCACGCGCGCGGCCTCGTACGACCGCGTGCGCGCCGGCATCGGCTACGTGCCGCAGGGGCGCGAGATCTTCGGCCGCCTGACGGTCGAGGAGAACCTGCGCATGGGCCTGGCCACCAAGCCGGGTGGCACGCCGGTGCCGAGCGAGCTGTTCGAGCTGTTCCCGGTGCTGCGGCAGATGATCGGCCGCCGCGGCGGTGACCTGTCGGGTGGCCAGCAGCAGCAGCTCGCGATCGCGCGCGCGCTCGCCGCCGGGCCCAAGCTGCTGATGCTCGACGAGCCCACGGAAGGCATCCAGCCGAGCATCATCCTGGACATCGGCCGCGTGATCCGCATGCTGGCCGACCGCAAGACGATGGCGATCGTGCTGGTCGAGCAGTACTACGACTTCGCCGCCGAGCTCGCCGACCAGTACCTGGTGATGGAGCGCGGCGACATCGTGATGCGCGGCCGCGGCGCCGACATGGAGCGCGACGGCGTGCGCGCACGCATGTCGATCTAGCCGCCGAAGATCGTCTCCGGCAGCCCGCGCACGCCGGGCAGGTCCAGTGCGAAGAGCGCGCCCGACTGAGGCGCCGCCGCCAGATCCGCTTCCGAGAGCCGCACCGACGCGCTGGTGATGTACAGGGTCTGCAGCTCGGCACCACCGAAGCAGCAGCTGGTCGGACGCGGCACCGGCAGGCGGATGCGTTGCAGGCGAAGGCCCTCGGGTGACAGGCGCAGCAGCGACCATGCATCCCACATCGCCACCCACAGACAGCCCTCGGCGTCGACCGTCAGGCCGTCCGGCTTGCCCTCCGCGGTGTCGAACACGACCAGCGGGCGGCGCGCGGCGATCGTGCCCGCGTCGATGTCGAAGTCGTAGGCGTAGATCGTCTGGCGGAAGGTGTCGGTGAAGTACAGCGTGCGTCCGTCGGGGCTGAAGCCCAGGCCGTTGGGCACGGTGAAGCCGCTGTCCATCGTGTGGCAAGCCCCGTCGGGGTCGACGCGGTACAGATGGCCGCGGTTGGGTGCGGCGGCCATGTCCATCGCGCCGATCCACAGGCGCCCGCGGCGGTCGCACTTGCCGTCGTTGTAGCGCTGCCCGCTGCGCCCGCCTGCGGGGTGCGCGAACGGCCTCATCGCGCCGCCAGGTTCGTCCACCGCCATCAACCCGGCGGGCGTCGCCAGCAGCAGGCCGCCGCTGGCCTTGGGCAGCGCGAGGCTGACCATCGTGCCCAGGCGCTGTTCGCTGCCGCGGCCGTCGGTGCCGTCCAGGCGCCGGATCGACGGCGTCAGGATGTCGACCCAGAACAGCGCGTGATCGCGTGGTGACCAGATCGGTCCTTCGCCGAGCAGCGCGCGTGCCGGGTCGACGCAACGCAGCGCGTGGCTCGGCAGCTCGTCGACGGGCTCTCGCTTCGGCGCGATCGACATCGGCTGGCCGCCCGCGCTGTGCGTGATCGCACGCGCCGCGCCGATCAAGGCTGCCGAGAGCGCGTGCGCGCGCGCGGCCGGTGTGCGCACGGACACGGCACCGACGGCGTGGCCCTCGACATCGAACACCGGGGCCGCGACCCCGACGCGGCCGTCTGCGGCGGGTGCGTCGTCCACGGCATAGCCACGGGTGCGCACCAGATCGAGCGCGGAGTGCAGCGCGGCGTCGCCGGCGCGGCCGAGCCCGTCGAGCAGCGCGGCCTGGCGCGCGGGATCGAGGCCGGCCAGGATCGCGCGCCCGGCGGCGCCGTCGGCCAGCGCGATGCGCGCGCCGACCGCCGAGGCCGGCGCGGCCTCGCGGGCCGCCGCCTCGTGTGCCACGACCACGGCCTGTGCGCCGTCGGCCACCACCAGCTCGACGCTCTCGCCGAGCTCGTCGCGCAGGCGCAGCAGTTCGTCCTGTGCCGCGACGCGCAGGTCGAAGTCGCTCCAGACCTCGTGCGCGAGCTCGAGCAGACGAAAGCCGAGCTGGAAGCTGCGGCTGCGCGCGTCGTGCCGCAGCAAGCCTTCGCGTACGAGGGTGTTGAGGATGCGGTGCAGCGTCGCCTTCGGCAATGCAGAGGCGTGCAGCAGTTCCGTGAAACTCAGCGGTCGGCGCGCACCCGAGACGATGTTCAGCAGGGCCATCGCCTTTTCAAGCACCCCGAGGCCGGGCGCATCGGCGGCGGTCGCGAGTTCCGTTGACTGGGACTTTGGCGGCAAGATGGCCGAGATTGTAGGGATCGTGGGGCCGAGGGAAAGCCCTGACGCCGGGCACGCTCCG
>DATLIE010000009.1:0-9212 GCA_035539635.1 Burkholderiaceae bacterium | reverse complement strand
TTCCACCGCACACCGATCCAGTGGAGTCGGGCCGGCACTACAGGTTGAACATCATTCTTAAGTCACCGCGTTCCGGCGGTGAGTTCGTCTGTGCGGATCCGATCTTTGCCACCCGGCGCATCAAGCTGTTCCGTCCAGATTCCTGTGAACACAGCGTCACGCAAGTCATCGGCGGCAGCCGCTATGTGTTCTCGTTAGGCTGGGTGCTCAGCCGCAAGCGCGGCTGATCAGATGCCCTTTACCCCCTTCCACTTCGGCCCCGGCGCCGCGCTGCACGCGCTAGCCCCACGCCATGTGAGCTTCCTGTCCTTCTGCACAGCCAACGTGCTGATCGACGTCGAGTCACTGATCAACCTGCTTGGCCAGCGGCACCCGGTACATGCCTTCTTCCACACCTATGTCGGCGCCACGTGGGTGATCGCCGCGACGGTGGCCCTGTTCGTCGTCGCGCGGCGCTGGGCAAGACACCTTCACTGGCCCGATCCGCTGCAATGGCAAGGCCTGTCGCTGCGGCAGGTGGCACTCGGTGCCGCGCTCGGGGCCTACACACATGTGTTGCTGGACAGCGTGATGCACAGCGACATCCGTCCGCTTGCGCCCTTTTCGCCCACGAACCCGCTGCTGCTGACCTTGTCGCTGGACGCGCTGCACCAGGCCTGCCTCCTCCTTGGCGCCGTGGGCGCCGCGGTGCTCGGCCTGCGCTGGTGGGTCGCCCAGCGCCAGAATCGACGCTGACCCACTTCTCTCGAGCACCGCCACATGTCCCGCGACACCGCCTTCACCCAAGCCGCCGCCGCGCTGGGCTATTCCTTCGACGGCGAGATCAAGCTCGGCGGCAACTACGTGGCGCTGGCGCGCGACGGCCACCATGTATACGTCAGTGGCCAGGTGCCTCGCGTGGGCAGCGAGGTGGTGGTGACCGGGCGCGCGGGCAGCGACGTGACGCTGGCGCAGGCGCAGCTCGCGGCCAAGATCTGTGCGCTGCGCGCGCTGGCGCTGCTGCAGCGTTCGCTCGGCAGCCTGGACAAGGTGCGCGCCATCCTCAAGGTCAATGTGTTCACGCAGTCGGCCGAGGACTTCACGCAGCTGAGCGAAGTGGCCGACGCGGCCTCCGGGCTGCTGCATGAGGTACTGGGCTCGCAGGCCGGCGCGCACGCGCGCACCTCGGTCGGCGTGTTCCAGTTGCCGAAGAACGCGACGGTCGAACTCGACCTCGTCGCGGTGGTGGACTAGCCGCGCCGCAGGCGCACGCGCCAGGTCAGCGGCCCGCTCTCCAGGTACTGCCAGTCGAAGGGCACGGCGCGCGTGGCTTCGAGATAACTGCGCAGCGGCCAGGGGTCGATGTCCACCAGCAGCTCGAGCGCTTCGCCTTGGCCGAGGCGGTCGAAGGCGCGCAGGATGGCGTCGAGCCGATGCCAGAAGGGAATGTGCCTCACATCGAGGCTCAGGTCGCGGTGCGCAGTCAATCGAAGGGCCGGTGCGGTGCTGCGGCCACTGTGCGTTGCGCGCCGCCGGGCTTCCTTGAACCGGCGCAAGCTTTGGCGACGACGCGCCCCGCACCCTGAGGGCAACACCGTTGCGCCGGCGCGGCCGTTCTGCAACGCTCGCGGCCACGATGCGCCACAAGATCATCTCCGCCGACGAGGCCGCCGCGCTGGTGCGCGCCGGCGACACCCTGGCCACCTCGGGCTTCGTCGGCATCGGCACGCCCGACGAACTGCTGGCCGCGCTGTCGCGCCGCTTCGTCGCCGAACGCGAGCCGCGCGGCCTGACGCTGGTGTTCGCCGCCGGCCAGGGCGACGGCGCAGAGCGGGGCCTGAACCGGCTTGGCCATGACGGGCTGCTCAAGCGCGTGATCGGCGGTCACTGGGGGCTGATCCCGAAGGTGGGCGTGCTGGCGGTGGACAACCTGATCGAGGCCTACAACCTGCCGCAGGGCGTGATCTCGCACCTGTACCGCGATATCGCGGCCGGCAAGCCGGGGCACCTGTCGCGCGTGGGCCTGGGCACCTTCGTCGACCCGCGCCTGCAAGGCGGCAAGCTCAACGCCGCCACCACCGAGGAGCTGGTGCGCGTGATGGAGCTCGACGGCCGCGAGTGGCTGTTCTACAAGGCCTTCCCGATCGACGTGGCCTTCATCCGCGGCACCACGGCCGACACGCACGGCAACATCACGATGGAGCGCGAGGCGCTCACGCTCGACAACCTGGCGATGGCGATGGCCGCGCACAACTCGGGCGGCGTGGTGATCGCGCAGGTGGAGCGCATCGCCAAGGCCGGCTCGCTGCACCCGCGCCAGGTGCGCATCCCCGGCACGCTGGTCGACGCAGTGGTCGTCGCGCAGCCCGAGCACCACCGCCAGACCTACGCCACCGCGTACTCGCCGGCCTTCGCGGCCGAGATCCAGGTGCCGCTCGACTCGCTGGCTGCGCTGCCGCTCGACGAGCGCAAGGTGATCGCGCGCCGCTGCGCGATGGAGCTGCCGGTGGACGGCGTGGTGAACCTGGGCATCGGCATGCCCGAAGGGGTGGCCGCGGTGGCCAACGAGGAGCGCATCACCGACCTGATCACGCTCACCGCCGAACCCGGCATCGTGGGCGGCGTGCCGGCGGGCGGGCTGGACTTCGGCGCCGGCGTCAACGTCGAGGCGGTGATCGACCAGAACCAGCAGTTCGACTTCTACGACGGCGGCGGCCTGGACCTCGCGGTGCTCGGCATGGCCGAGTGCGATTCGCAGGGCAATGTCAACGTCAGCCGCTTCGGGCCCAAGCTCGCCGGCGCGGGTGGCTTCATCAACATCTCGCAGAACGCCAAGGCCGTGGTCTTTGCCGGCACCTTCAGCGCCGGCGGGTTGGAGGTCAAGGTGGGCGGCGGAAAGCTCGCCATCGTGCGCGAGGGCCGCGCCTTCAAGTTCGGCGCCCAGGTGCAGCAGATCACCTTCGCAGGCGCGCGCGCGGCGGCGGGCGGCCAGCGCGTGCTCTACGTCACCGAGCGCTGCGTGTTCGAGCTCTCGCCGCAGGGCCTGGTGCTGACCGAGGTGGCGCCGGGCGTGGACCTCGAGCGCGACATCCTGCAGCGCATGGCCTTCGTGCCCCTGATGCCCGAGGCGCCGCAGCCGATGGACGCGCGCCTCTTCGCCGACGAGCCGATTGGCCTGCGCCATCTGCTGCTCGACCCCGACCTGCCGCGCCGCATCCACTACGACGCCGCGCGCGACACGCTGTTCCTGAACTTCCAGCACCTGCAGGTGCGCAGCGCGGCCGACGTCGAAGCGATCCGCGCCGCGGTGGACGAGCGCTGCACCGCGATCGGCCACCGCGTCGACACGGTCGTCAACTACGACGGCTTCCACGTCGCGCCCGGCCTCGAAGACGCCTACGCCGCGATGGCGCAGCGCATGGCCGAGCGCCACTACGGCCAGGTGACGCGCTACGCCTCGGGCGCGTTCAAGCGCATGAAGGTCGCGCGCACGCTCGGCGGCACGCCCTAAGCCCGCGGCGCGCGCACGCCCAGCGTGCGCGCCACCACCGGCAGCTGCTTGGCCAGGTCCCAGGGCAGCACCGAGAGCGCGCCCGCCGCAAGCGCCGCGGCGCAGGCCGTCGCACCCGGCCAGGCGAAGCCGAACAGCTCGCGCGTCCACGGCGTGGCCAGGCAGGCGCCGAGCGCCGCCGCCGCGGCCAGCGCGATCCATAGGAATGAGCGCGCCACCCGCGCACCGCGCCACAGCGGCTGCTGCGTCGCATTGACCAGCGCGAGCACCAGGTTGCCGGCCGTCAGCGCCGCGAAGGCGAGGAAGCGCGCCTCGGGCGTGCCCTGGCCGCCGCGCAGCGCGAGCGCGTACACCGCCAGGCACGCCAGCAGCAGGCCCGTGCCCTGGGCCAGACCGAGCAGCACCTGCGCGCGCCCGATCAGCGGCTCGGCCAGCGGGCGCGGCGGCTGTCGCATCTGCGCCGGCTCGGCCGGCAGGCGCTCGTAGCCGAGCGTGCACATCGGGTCGATCACCATCTCGGTCAGCGCCACATGCGCCGGCAGCAGCAGCGGCGGCAGGCCGAACAGCAGCGGCAGCAGCGCCAGGCCCGCGATCGGCACGTGGATCGCGACGATGTAGAGCATCACCTTGCGCAGGTTGTCGAAGATGCGCCGCCCGAGCGCCACCGCCTGCACCAGCGGGTCGAAGTCGTCGTGCATCAGCACCAGCGCGGCAGCCTCGCGCGCGACATCGGTGCCGCGCGCGCCCATGCCGATGCCGATGTGCGCCGCGCGCAGCGCGGGCGCGTCGTTGACGCCGTCGCCGGTCATCGCCACCACCTCGCCGGCGGCCTGCAGCGCGCGCACCAGGCGCAGCTTCTGCTGCGGCGTCACGCGCGCGAACACGCCGTGGCGCTTCACGGCGTCGCGCAGCGCGGCCTCGTCCATCGTCTCGAGCTCGCGGCCGAGCAGCGCGCCCGCACCGGCGTCCAGCCCGGCCTGGCGCGCGATCGCCAGCGCGGTGCCGGGCGCGTCGCCGGTGATCATCAGCACGCGCAGCCCGGCCTCGCGCGCGCGCTGCAGCGCGGCCGGCACGCTGGCACGCAGCGGGTCCTCGAAGCCGAGCAGGCCGAGCCATTCGAGGCCCTCCGCGGGCACGTCGTCGGGCAGCGTGTCGAGGCGGACCCGGGCGACCCCGAGCACGCGCAGGCCCTCGGCCGCGAGTGCCGCGGCGCGCTCGCGCCAGTGCGTGCGTTGCGCCGCGTCGAGCGTGCAGCGCTCCAGCAGCGCTTCGGCGGCGCCCTTGCTGTCGAGCTCGACGCCGGTCGCACCGTCCTCGCGCGGCCAAAGCGCCGCGTACAGGGGCCGGCCGTCGCGCAGCGGGAACTCGCGCCGCCGTGCGGCCGGGTCGGGCAGCGCCACGTCGGGCAGCGCACGCAGCGCGCGGTCCATCGGGTCGGGCGTGTGTTCGCGCGTGGCGCGCAGTGCGGCGCGCATCAGATCGCCTGCAGCCTCGGGCGGCGGCGTGCCGCAGGCCGCGTCCCACGAGGCGCCCTCACCCGCGCCCTCGAGGCGGCGCAGGCGCATCCGGTTCTCGGTCAGCGTGCCGGTCTTGTCGACCGCGAGCACCGTTGCTGCACCGAGCGTCTCGATTGCCGCCGATCGCCGCGCCAGCACGCCCACCTGCGCTAGGCGCCAGGCACCGAGCGCGAAGAACACCGTCATCGCCAGCGCGAACTCCTCGGGCAGCAACGCCATCGCCAGCGCGACCGCCGCGAGCACGCCTTCGAGCCACGAGCCGCCGCGCGCGACCACCAGCAGCACCAGCGCCAGGCTCACGACCACCGCCGCGCTGCCGAGCAGGCGCACCATGCGCGCGCTGTCGCGCTGCAGCCGCGTCGGCGTGTCGTGCAGGCTGCCGAGCAGCGCGCCGATGCGCCCGGCCTCGGTGTCGGCGCCGGTGGCCTGCACCTCGGCCAGCGCGTGGCCGCCGACCACCAGGGTGCCACCGAACACGCGCTCGCCCACTGCCTTGGGCACCGGCACGCTTTCGCCGGTCAGCAGCGATTCGTCGACGGATAGCGTGGCGGCGCGCCTCAGCAGCGCGTCGGCGGCCACGCGTTCGCCCTCCTCGAGCAGCAGCCAGTCGCCGGGCACGATCTCGGCCGCCGCGCAGCGCTGCGCCACACCGTCGCGCAGCACGCGCGCCTGCGGCGCCGCAAGCGCGCGCAGCGCATCGAGCGCCTGGCGGCTGCGCCGGTTCTGCGCCAGCACGAGCGCCACGGTGACGAGCGCGAACATCGCCAGTAGCGCCCCTTCGGCGCGGTTGCCGAGCACGAGGTAGATCGCCGCGGCCACCAGCAGCAGCAGGAACATCGGCTCCGTGGCGAGCTGGCGCCAAGCCTGTGCAAAGCGCCCGCTGCCGGCCGGCTCGGGCAGCACGTTCGGGCCATGGCGCGCAAGGCGCGAGCGCGCCTCGGCCGCGCCGAGCCCGCGCTCGGCCGCTGCGCCGGCCACATCGTCGGGCATCCAAGCTCCTGGGTGATCGCGGCGCGGCGGCCGCCTCGCGGGCCACTGTAGCGCCGGCGCCGTCCACGGGGTTACGCCCGCTTGCGCAGGCTCAAGACGGTGCGGCACTCCAGGCCGAAGATGCGCTCCAACCTAACCATTTCGAGGAGATCCGCATGAAGCATGGAATCGCACGCCAGGCACTCGTTGCCATGGCGCTGGGCGCCGCCTGCGCCATGGTGTTCGCCCAGGGGGCGGCCTCGGCGCCGGCGCCTGGCCGCGGCCCGGGCGCAGCCTCCGGGCCGGGCATGGGGATGCCCGGCGGCATGGGCATGATGCGCGGCTGGCAGGCCACCCGCGACAACACGCCCGGCTGGGCCATGATGAACCGCGCCGAGCGCGACGCGCATCACCGCAAGATGCAGTCGATGGCCAGCGCCGACGAGTGCAAGGCCTACATGGACAAGCACCGCGCCGAGATGGTCGATCGCGCGAAGCAGCAGGGCCGCAAGGCGCCGGCCGCCGTGGCGCCGCGCCACGACCCCTGCGCGCGGCTGAGCACGAAGTAGGCACGGCCAACGCGGCTGCTGCCGTCGTGGGCGCGCGCCAGAGCGTGTTCGACCCCTGGCACAGCGCCTGGGCGCTCGGCGACGTGCTGGCGACCACCCACGCGCCCGCCGCGCACTGGCGGCAGCGCCAGGCGCTGCGCCTGGCGCAACTCGTTGAGGCCGCAGCCGGGAGTTCGCGCTGGTTCCGCGAGCGCCTGCGCGGCGTGGTGCCGGGCACCGACGCGCGTGCGCTGCTGGCGCAGCTGCCGGTCACGCACAAGCGCGAGCTGATGGCGCGCTTCGACGACTGGGTCACCGACCCGGGGCTGACGCTCGGTGCGCTGCGCGCCTTCACCCACGACCCGGCGCGACGCGGCGAGGCCGTGCAAGGCCGCTACCAGGTGTGGGAAAGCTCGGGCAGCAGCGGCGAGCCGGCGCTGTTCGTGCAGGACGCGCGCGCGCTGGCCGTGGCCGACGCGCTCGAGGCCGCGCGCGGGCCGGGGTCGCTGATCGGCGCCGCAATGCCGTGGACCGCAGGCCCGCGCATCGCCTACGTGGCCGCGCTCGACGGCCACTTCGCCGGCGTCGTGGCCTTCGAGCGCTTGCGTGCCCTGAACCCCTGGTTCGGCGCGAGCGCGCGCAGCTTTTCGTTCCTGCAGCCGATCGACACGCTGGCCGGGCAGCTCAACGCCTTCGCGCCGACGGTGCTGGCCAGCTACCCGAGCATGGCCTGGGTGCTGGCACAGGCGCAGGCCGAGGGGCGCCTGGGCATCGCCCCGCAGGCGCTGTGGACCGGCGGCGAGACCCTGACCCTGGGCCTGCGGCGCGCCGTCGGCGACATCTTCCGCGCTCCGGTGCGCGACAGCTACGGTGCCAGCGAGTGCCTGACGATCGCCAGCGAGTGCCGCTGCGGCCGCCTGCACCTGAACGCCGACTGGGTGATCCTCGAGCCGGTGGACGCGCACGGGCGCGCGGTGCCCGAAGGCGAGGTCGGCACGACGACGCTGCTGACGAACCTGGCGAACCGGGTGCAGCCGATCCTGCGCTACGACCTCGGCGACCGCGTGCGCTTCGTGCCCGGCGCCTGCCCCTGCGGCAGCACGCTGCCGGTGATCGAGGTCGAGGGCCGATGCGACGACGTGCTGACGCTCGACGATGGCCGCGGCCATGCGGTGCACCTGGCGCCGCTGGCGCTGACCACGGTGCTGGAGGACGAGGCCGGTGTGTTCGACTTCCGCCTCTGCCAGCGCGGCGCGCAGGCGCTCGAACTCGAGCTCGGCCCTCGCGCGGGCACCGGTGCCGCGACCCGCGAGCGCGCGGCCGCGGCGCTGCGCCGCTTCCTGCGCGCGCACGGCCTCGACGCGGTGAGCCTGCGACTGACCCCGCGCGGCACGCCGCGGCTCGGCCGCAGCGGCAAGCAGTGCCGCGTGTCGCGCGAGCCGGGGTCCCGCGTCGCGCGGGCGACGCGCGCGGTCTAGGCCGGTTCAGCCGACGGCCAGGCGCTTGCTGCCGCTCTGCGCCTTCTTCGGCAGGCGCAGTTCAAGCACACCATTGCTGTACTTGGCATCGGCGCCGGCCTGGTCGACTTCGGCGTCGAGCAGGAAGCTGCGGCTCGCGTAGCCGTAGCGACGCTCGGCGCGCAGCACGCGGTCGTCCTTCTTTTCTTCCTTGTCCTGCTTCACCTCGGCGGCGATCGTCACCTGGCGGCCGTCGACGCGCACGTCGATGTCCTCCTTCTTGACGCCGGGGATCTCGGCTTTCACCAGGTAGTTGCCGTCGCTCTCACTGACGTCCAGGCGGATCTGCGGCGCCGTGTTCTCGGCGCCTTCGACGCGCCAGGGGCGCCAGAACTCGCGCAGCGACGGGCGCAGGGTGTCGAAGTCGAACAGGTCGGGGAGGCGAAGGTCGTTCATGGACAATCTCCATCGAAGGAAGGGGCAACATCAATGCATGTGGCGCAGCGCGTCACGAGCCATGCTCGACCCAAGCGAATTGCTCGCCATTGATCGAGCGCAATGCAAGCCCCGGTCCATCGCCTATCTTTCAGAAGCGCATCGACCGGGAAGCTTCCAGATCAATGCGCCAAGTGAGCCGCTTGGAAGCAAGCGAATTCGCGAAGGTCTTCGGACCGCGCGAGGGACGAAGACAGGTCTCAGACCGATCGCCGGACGCAAGAATGGGATCGGGGGTCTTCGCCAGGCCCGCCGCTTCGCAAGGAACGGCGGGTTTCCTCTTTGTGCGGGGCCACGAGCGCGCCGATCGGAGACCGTCAACGCGCGTCCCGCCACAGCTGGATCAGCACCGGCAGCGCGGCCCACAGCGCCCAGTCCTGCGGCATGTCGAGCAGCAGTGCCGCGCTGCCGCCGACGAGCGCCCAGGCGAGCGGGATCACGAGCACGTGCCGCGGCGCCGGCCCGCGCGCGAGCAGCAGCACACCGACGCTGAACAGGGTCAGCGGGCAAGGCGTGAGGCCGAAGGCTGGCAGCTCTGGCCAACGATGGCCGAGCGCCAGGCCGATGCTGGGATAGGCGATCGCCGCGTAGGCGATGAAGGCCCAGCCGAGCAAGCGGCGGGGCGGGCTGGCGGGCGCAAGGTCCCAGCGCGACTGCCGCACCCCCAACTGAAACCACAGCCCGGCCTGCAGCACGAACAGCAGCGCGAACGGCCAGGCCGCGCGATTTATTGTCG
>DATLIE010000008.1:0-2231 GCA_035539635.1 Burkholderiaceae bacterium | reverse complement strand
GACGGGAAACTTTCCGACACCGACGTCAGCCCGTCGATCCACCGCAAGGGGCAAAACAGGCGCACCATAGAGGGCCGTTTACTCATCTGCCGAGGAATTCGATCATGACGCCCCAAGCCGATGCCACCGCGCGCTCCGCCTCGTCGTCCGAAGACGACGATGACGACAGCACGCCTGCCGACGACTTCGACGAACTCGAAGCCGATGCGTCCGACGACCTGTCGGACGAAACGGGCATCGACCTCACCGATGCCAGCGAGCTCGATGCCGACAACGTGCCGGCCGACGAAGAGTTCGACCGCGTGATGAACGCGCCGGACTGATTCGCCTGACCCAGCCCGGTCAGGCCGGTTCAGGCCAGCGCGCCTGTGCCGGACGCACCGATTCGTAGAAGCGCGCCATCTGCAGCACGCCCAGGTCGTCGAAGCGGCGTCCCGCGATCTGCAGGCCGATCGGCAGGCCATTTTTCGCATGGCCGCAGTTGATCGACGCGGCCGGCTGTTCTGACTGGTTGAACACCGACGTGAAGTGCGAGTCCTTCAGCAGGTTTTCCGAGCCGCTGTTGATGGCCTCCGCCGCGAACGGCAGCACCGGCGACACCGGCGACAGCACGTAGTCGAAGGGCTGCGTGGCCGCCACGGTGGCCGCGCGCAGCGCCTGCATGCGCGTGAAGGCGCGGAAGGTGTCTTCGGGCGTGAGCGAGGCGGCGAACTCCGCCGCCTGGTGGATGTAGCCGGCCGCGAGCTTCGCGCGCTCCGGCGCCATCGCGGCCAAGTCGACGCGGCAGCGCATGGTGAAGAAGTGGGCCATGCCCATGCGCATGTCGAGCGTGGTCCAGTCGGCCAGCGGCTCGACGATGGCGCCGGCCTGCTCGAACAGACGGGCCGCGGCCAGCACCGCCTCCTTCACTTCCGCATCGATCGGCCAGCCGCCCATGGTCTCGGTCCACAGGCCGATGCGCAGGCCCTTCACGTTGCGCTCGAGCCGCTGCCATGCGAAGTCGTTCGGCGGCAGGCTCATGTAGTCGCGTGCGTCGGGGCGCGTCACCACCTGCATCAAGAGCGCGGCGTCGGCCACGGTGCGCGTCATGGGGCCGATCACGCGCGCCGCGGCGGGTGGGTCGACCGGGATGCGGCCCTGGCTGGGCTTGAGGCCGAACACGCCGCAGAAGCTGGCCGGAATGCGCACCGAGCCACCGATGTCGGTGCCCAGGTGCAGCGGGCCGTAGCCCGCGGCGGCGGCGGCGCCGGCGCCCGAGCTCGAGCCGCCGGTGTTGCGCCCCAGGTCCCACGGGTTGCGCGTGAGCGCGTGGAAGCTCGACGGCGCCGCGCCGAGAAAGCCGAAGTCGGGCATCGTCGTCTTGGTCACGATCACCGCGCCGGCTTCGCGCAGGCGTGCGGCGGCGGGGGCGTCGGCAGCGGCGGGCGCCAGTACGGTGGCGGCGCTGCCGATCGGCGTGGGCGTGCCGCGCGTGGCGATGTTCTCCTTGAGCGTGACCGGCACGCCGTCGAGATCGCCCTGCGGCTTGCCCTGGGCCCAGCGTGCCTCGGAGGCGCGCGCCGATGCCAGCGCGGCTTCGGCGTCCAGCCCGTAGGTGGCGTGGATGTGCGGCTCCCAGCGCTCGATGCGCGCAAGCACGGCCTGCGTCACCTCGACCGGCGACAAGGCGCGGTCACGGTAGCGTTCGAGCAACTGGAGGGCACTGAGTTCGTACAGGGGTGTGGTCATGTCTTCGTTTCTTCTTTGGGTGGTGGGATGAAGGTGGGTTGAAAGAGGGGAAGGCGACGGCGTTCAGCCGGCGCCGAACGCATAGCCCTGGCCCGGCGCCGCGGCCAGCAGCGTGCGCGTGTAGGCCTCGCGCGGCGACAGCAGCACGTCGTGCGCGCTGCCTTGCTCGACGATGCGGCCCTTGTGCATCACGATGAGGCGGTCGCAGATCTGGCTGGCCACGCGCAGGTCGTGCGTGATGAACAGGATGCCGATCGACAGCCGCTGCTGGATCTCCGCGAGCAGCTTCAATATCTGGTCCTGCACCGACACGTCGAGCGCCGACACGGCCTCGTCGGCGATCAGCACGCGCGGCTCGCAGGCCAGTGCGCGCGCAATGCACAGCCGCTGGCGCTGGCCGCCCGAGAACTCGCTCGGGTAGCGGTGCAGCACCTCGGGCTGCAGCCGCACCAGCGCCATCAGCTCCTCGGCGCGCTGCCAGGCCTTGGCGTGCGGCACGCCGA
>DATLIE010000007.1:0-2245 GCA_035539635.1 Burkholderiaceae bacterium | reverse complement strand
GTCGACCAAGCAGGCCGAGTTCACCTACAGCCTGATGAACCACATCAGCAAGTCGCTGGGCGTGAACTGCACCTTCTGCCACAACACGCAGTCGTTCCAGTCCTGGGACGGACCGCCGCAACGCGTGACCGCGTACCACGGCATCCGCATGGCGCGCGAGCTGAACAACGAGTACCTCGAGCCGCTGACCGCCAACTTCCCGGCCAACCGTCTCGGTCCGGCGGGCGACGTGGCCAAGGTCAACTGCGCCACCTGCCACCAGGGCGTCAACAAGCCGCTCGGCGGCCTGGCGATGGCCAAGGACTTCCCGGGGCTGCTCAAGGTGGCGACGGTGGCGCCCGGCCTGCCGGCGCCGACGGCCGAGGCGATGCGCTCGGTGATGTACTTCGCCGTCGGCTCGCCGGTGCTCGAGGGCGCGCAGGCCAAGGGCCTCGAGCGCCTGATCGCGACGATGGCCGAGCAGAAGCGCAGCACCGCGACGATCTCGGGCTACCACTCGGCCGCGGGCACGCTGGCGCAGAACCAGGAACTGGCCAAGCAGCGTGCGTTCACCGTGCGCGACACCCTGCTCGCCGCGGGCATCGCCGAGAGCCGGGTCAAGCTCGACAAGCCGCAGCAGACCGAGGCCAACGTCGCGGGCGAGGACCCGGTGGCGCGTCGCGTCGAGGTCACGGTCAAGTAGGCGGATCATTGGATGCGCGGCTCGGGCTGACGTCGCGAAGCCCCGCGCCGCGGGCTTCGTCGGCTGGCCTTGCACCGCACGCGCCCGACACCATCGATCACGACACCGCCCCCGCGGTAGCGGTGCTGCTGCTTGCGCAGTCGCGGCCGGGCGCACGGCTGTGGGGCTGGAGCCGCGTGATGCGCGGCGAACGCGCGCTGGGCGATGTGCCGGGCCTGCGCTTCGCGCGCGCGCTGGGCAGTGGCCGCGACGGTGGCTTCGGCCTCGTGCCCAGTGCCGACCGGCATGGGCTGTTCGCGCTCTTCGACGACGACGCCGTGGCCGACCGCTTCATCGACCGCTCGTCGGTCGTGGCGGCCTACCGCACCCATGCGAGCGAGCTGCTGGTCGCCCGCCTGCGCGCCACGAGCAGTCGCGGCAGCTGGGACGGGCAGCGCATGGCGGTCAGTGCGGCGGTGGATCCTGCCGCACCGGTCGCGGCCTTGACGCGTGCCGCGATCCGGCCGCTGAGTGCCGCCGCGTTCTGGCGCCATGCGCCGTCGTCGCAGCGCGGCCTGGCCAGCGCGCCGGGTTGCCGTCTGGCCGTCGGCCTGGGCGAGGCGCCGCTGCTGCGCCAGGCCACCTTCAGCCTGTGGGACGACAGCGCGGCGATGGACGCCTACGCGCGCCAGGGTCCGCATCTCGCCGCGATCCGCGCCGCGCAGCGCGACGGCCACTTCGCCGAGTCGATGTTCGTGCGCCTGGTGCCGACGCGCCTCGAAGGGCGCTGGCAAGGCCGCACGCATGGCTGACGCACGCGTCGTCGTCGTCGGCGCCGGCATCGGGGGCCTGGTGAGCGCGCTGTTGCTCGCGCAGCGCGGCCTGGACGTCACGCTGGTCGATGCGGCCGACGCACCGGGCGGCAAGATGCGCCAGGTTCAGGTCGACGGCGCGGCGATCGACGCCGGGCCGACCGTCTTCACGATGCGCTGGGTGTTCGACGAGCTGCTCGCCGAGGTCGGCAGCACGCTCGAATCGCTCGTGACGCTGACCCCGCTGCAGGTGCTGGCGCGCCACGCGTGGCGCGGCCACGAGGCGCGCCTGGACCTGTTCGCGGATCGCGCCCGTTCCGCCGACGCGATCGCCCGCTTCGCGTCGCCGGACGAGGCTCGGCGTTACCTCGCTTTCTGCGACGAGGCGCAACGCGTCTACCAGCGCCTCGAGGGACCGCACATCCGCTCGCAGCGCCCGGGCTTGTGGCGCATGGTGGCCGGCCTCGGCCCCGCGGGCCTGGGCACGCTGGCCGGGCTTGGCCCGTTCGCGACGCTGTGGCGCCGACTCGGCCACCACTTCCGCGACCCGCGCCTGCGCCAGCTGTTCGCGCGCTACGCCACCTACTGCGGTGCCTCGCCCTGGTCGGCACCGGCCACGCTGATGCTGGTTGCGCACGTGGAGCAGGAGGGCGTGTGGTCGATCGGCGGCGGCATGCACGCGTTGGCGCGTGCACTGGCCGAGTTGGCCCAGCGACGCGGCGCACGGCTGCGCTTTGGCCAGCGCTGCGAGCGCATCGTGGTCGAGCGCGCA
>DATLIE010000006.1:0-7152 GCA_035539635.1 Burkholderiaceae bacterium | reverse complement strand
GTCAACCTGTTCGGCACCGACTTCTACAAGGCCTGCATCGACGACGGCGTGCAGCGCGCGCGCGCGCTCGGCCCGGTGCTCGGCTCGTACCACCCCTGCGTGGCCGACAACGCCGAGCGGCTGAAGGTCATCTCCGGGCTGGACGAGGTGTCGTTCCACATGTCCGGCACCGAGGCGGTGATGCAGGCGGTGCGCCTGGCGCGCTATCACACCCGGCGCAAGTACCTGGTGCGCTTCTGCGGCGCGTACCACGGCTGGTGGGAGGACGTGCAGCCCGGCCCCGGCAACCCGTTGCCGCCGCGCGAAACCTACACGCTGCGCGACATGGACGAGCGCTCGCTCAAGGTGCTCGCCACGCGGCGCGACATCGCCTGCGTACTCGTCAACCCTCTGCAGGCCCTGCACCCGAACGCCAGTGCGCCGGGCGACTCGGCGCTGGTGGACAGCGGCCGCAAGGCGCGGTTCGACCGCGCCGCCTACACCGCGTGGCTGCAAAAGCTGCGCGAGGTGTGCAGCGCGCGCGGCATCGTGCTGATCTTCGACGAGGTGTTCGTCGGCTTCCGGCTCGCGCCCGGCGGCGCGCAGGAGTACTTCGGCGTGCGCGCCGACATGGTGACCTACGGCAAGACGCTCGGCGGCGGCCTGCCGGTGGGCGTGGTCTGCGGCAAGCGCGAACTGATGAAGCGCTACCGCGAGGAGCGGCCGGTCGACGTCTGCTTTGCGCGCGGCACCTTCAACGCCCACCCCTACGTGATGGGCGCGATGGCAGCCTTCCTCGACCGCCTCGCCACGCCCGAAGTGCGCGCGCTGTACGACGCTCTCGACGAGCGCTGGAACGCGCGCGCCGCCGCCTTGAACCAGCGTCTGGCCGACGCCGGTCTGCCGGTGCAGGTGGCGAACCTGTCGACGATCTGGACCGTGCTCTACACGCAGCCCGGCCGCTACCACTGGATGCTGCAGTACTACCTGCGCGAGCAGGGCCTGATGCTGAGCTGGGTCGGCAGCGGGCGCCTGATCTTCAGCCTGGCCTACGGCGACACCGAGTTCGACGCGGTGGCCGAGCGCTTCGTCGCCGCCTGCCGCGCGATGAAGGCCGACGGCTGGTGGTGGCACGACGAGGCGCTGACCGACCGCGCGATCCGGCGCGGCATCCTGAAGGAGATGATCAGCGAACGCTTCTAGCGCCGGCCGCTCAGCGGTGCCGCACATGCGGCATCGGGTCGATCAGCTCGCCGCGCAGCAGGTGCAGCGGGGCGCGGTGGTAGAGCCAGATGTCGTGGAAGGGGTCGGTCAGGATCTTGGTCATCCAGGCCAGCGCCTGCATCGGGCCTTGCGTCACCCACAGTTGGCCGACGCGGAACAGCAGGCCCGCAGCGCCGAGCGCGAGCCAGGACAGGCCCAGGTCGTGCAGATAGCCGTTGAAGTCGGCCGCCGGTTCGATCAGGCCGAACACCGAAGGCGCCACCCACAGCACGACCGGCAGCAGCGCCCACACCGCCA
Organism: Burkholderiaceae bacterium; assembly: GCA_035539635.1. Lineage (GTDB taxonomy): Bacteria > Pseudomonadota > Gammaproteobacteria > Burkholderiales > Burkholderiaceae_C > CADEEN01. The sequence continues at coordinate 5,652 of DATLIE010000006.1, read as the reverse complement.
GCAGCACGATCTTGCGCCGGATGTTGTAGCCGACCTTGATCGCTTCCTTGTGCTCGTCGGTGGCCTGGTTCACATGGTCGTAGCCGCGCGGCTCGAAGAAGAAGTGGCCAGCCTGGCGCGTCGTCATCGACACCGTCCAGGCCAGCAGCGCGGCCCAGGCCGGGTCGACGAAGAGCAGGCCGTAGGCGATCACGAAGCTGATTGCGCTGACCAGGTGCAAGCTCTGGTTGATGCGGCTGTGGTGGTAGTAGCGGTGATCGTCCCAGCGTTGCGTGGCCAGGGTTTCGAGGAATGAGTGCATGGCGCTCCCGTCGTCGCGATGTGCGTGCCGCGGCGCCGCCCTCCGACGCCCGTGACCCGATGGTGACGCGCGCGCATGAAAGTCCCGTGACGGTGGGCCGCGAGCGACGCGTTGTCATCGAACCGTCGCCAGCGCGCGCGAGCATGCGTGCATGCTGCACACCGCCGCTGCCCTGGACCCCTCGATCGTCGTCGACCGCCTGCCGTCGCTCGCGCGCTCGCGCCGCATCGCGATCGTCACCGAGACCTATCCGCCTGAGGTCAACGGCGTGGCGATGTCGATCGCGCGCATCGTCGAGGGTTTGCAGCGGCGCTCGCACGAGCTGCAGCTCGTGCGCCCGCGCCAGCGCAGCACCGACACCGAAGCCGACGCCGAGACGGCACCGCGCGCGGGGCGCCTGCACGAGGTGCTGACGGCCGGCTGGCCGATCCCGCGCTACCCGAACCTGCGCATGGGCGCGCCGTCCAAGCGCGCGCTGGTGCACCTGTGGTCGCTGCAGCGGCCCGACGTGGTGCACATTGCCACCGTAGGCCCTCTCGGCTGGTCGGCGCTGCATGCCGCGCGCCACCTCAAGCTGCCCGTCAGCTCGGACTTCCGCACCAACTTCCACGCCTACGGCCAGCACTACCGCATCGGCTGGCTGGCCAAGCCGATCCTGGCCTACCTGCGCAAGTTCCATAACCGCGCGCAATGCACCATGGTGCCCACGGACGCGCTGCGCGCTCAGCTCGCGGCCAGCGGTTTCGAGCGCCTGGCCGTCGTCAGCCGCGGCGTCGACACGCGACAGTTCGACCCGCGGCATCGCAGTGCCGGGCTGCGCCGCCAGTGGGGCGCCGGCGACGACGATCTCGTGCTCGCCTACGTCGGGCGCCTGGCCGCCGAGAAGAATCTCGGCGCCGTGCTCGCCGCCCACGACGCGTTGCGCGGGTCGATGGGCGACGCGGTCAAGCTGGTCTTCGTCGGCGACGGACCGATGCGAGCCGAGCTCGCCGCGCGCTGCCCGCAGGCGGTGTTCGCCGGCCAGCGCGGCGGCGAGGACCTGGCCGCGCACTTCGCCTCGGCTGACCTGTTCCTGTTCCCGAGTCTGACCGAGACCTTCGGCAACGTGACGATCGAGGCCATGGCCAGTGGCCTGCCGGTGGTGGCCTTCGACTGCGCGGCGGCGGCGCAATGCATCCAGTCCGGCCGCAACGGGCTGCTCGCCCACGACGACAGCCTGCCGGCCTTCGTGCGCGCCACCCTGACGCTGGCCGCCGACCGCGAACGGCTGCGTGCGATGGGTGCCGCGGCACGCGAGTCAGCGCGTGCACACGACTGGGACGGCGTCGTCGCGCGCTTCGAGGCCGTGCTGGCGCAGACGATCGATCGGTTCGCGCCGGCACCGCAGCTGTCGCTGCGCGCGGCGTGACGCGCTGAGCGCGCTCAGGCCGGCACGCGGTGCCGGCCGATCACGATCAGCGCGCCGATCGCCGCCGCGATCGCGAGCCCGAAGCCCCACAGCGTTGGAACGATCGGCACCTGGAGTGCCTGCAAGGTGGCGTAGCCCGCCAGCATCGCGAGCACGCTCAGGTTCTCGTTGAAGCCCTGCACCGCGATCGAGCGGCCCGCGCTCAGCAACACGAAGCCGCGGTGCTGAAGCAGCGCGTTCAGCGGCACGACCATGAAGCCACCGACCGCCCCGACGAGCGCGAGCAGGGGCACGGCGAGCCGCACCTCGTCGACCGACGCCACGAGCGGCATCAACAGGCCCAGCAGCACGCCGGCCCCGAGCAGCCGCCGCGCATGGCGCAGCGCCACCCAGCGCCCGGCCGCGCCCGCACCGGCGATCACGCCGACCGCCACGGCGGCCTGAAGATAGGCCGCGCGCTCGAGCGTGAGGCCCAGCACGTCGACCGCCCAGCGCAGCACCGCGAATTGCAGCGTGGCGCCGACGCCCCAGAAGATCGTTGTCGCCGCGAGCGAGAGGCCGCCCTCGGCGTCGCACCACAGCGTGCGGTTGGCACGCCGGAACGAGCGCAGGAGCTGCCGCGGATGCCAGGCCGTTCTCGGATAGCGCGCACCGCTGTCGGGCACACCGAGGTTCAGCGCGCTGGCCAGTGCATACAGGCCGAGCAGCGCCCCCAGCGATGCGACGTAGCCGGGTTGCTGCAGCCATGGGCTGATCAGCGCGCCGCCGAGCACAGTGCCGAGCAGGGCCGCGCAGACCACGCTGACTTCGAGCCAGGCGTTGGCGCCGACCAGCTGGCGCGGGCCCACCAGTTCCGTCACCAGGCCGTACTTGGCCGGTGCGTAGGCCGCGGCGCCGAAGCCGACGACCGCGAGCGCAGCCACCGGGTGCATGTCCCCCAGCAGCAGCGCCACGCCGACGATCTTGACCCCGTTCATCGCCGCCATCACGCGGCCCTTGGCCCAACGGTCGGCCAGCGGGCCGACGAACGGCGCGAGCAGCACGTACGAGGCCATGAAGCCGACCTTGAGCAACGGCGCCCACCAGCCGGGCTGGCCCTGCTGCTCGAGCAGCGCGATCGCGACGATGAGCAGCGCGTTGTCGGCCAGCGCCGACGCGAACTGCGCCGCGATCAGCGCCGCGAATCCGCGCGGCATCGCGTGAAGGGGCGCGGACGTCGCATCGCTGCAGCTTCGCTGCCCGAGATGAAGCGGCTGTGACACACCGCAGGCGCGGCGGTACCCGCTCAGGCGCCGCCGGGCGGCGGTGCGCCTTCAATCCGGAGGTGGTGCGCCCGGGGCCGGCGTTGCGGCGCCGCCGCCGAACACCACGCGCGCATGGCGCTGGTAGGTCCAGTAGGCCCAGGCCCAGTTGGTCAACACGGTCAGCCGGTTGCGAAAGCCGATCAGGAAGAACACGTGCGCCGCGAGCCAGAACCACCATGCGAGCAGGCCCGAGAACTTGAAGCCGCGCAGGTCGACCACCGCAGCCATGCGGCCGATGGTCGCGAGGTTGCCGTAGTCCTGGTAGGCGAAAGGCGCGCTGGCCGCGCGGCCCGCCAGCCGGTCGCCGATCACGCGCGCGACATGCGCTCCCATCTGCTTGGCCGCCGGTGCGACGCCCGGCACCGGCTTGCCGTCGGCCTGGGTCAGCGCGGCCAGGTCGCCGGCGACGAACACCTCGGGATGGCCCGGCACGCTCAGGTCCGGCGCCACCTGCACGCGGCCCGCGCGGTCCAGCGGCGCACCGAGCAGGCGCCCCAGCGGTGACGCCGCCACGCCGGCCGCCCACAGCACCGTCTTCGCCACGACGCGCTGGCCGCCACGCACATAACCTTCGCCGTCGATCGCCTGCACCGGCGCGCCCGTCAGCAGTTCGACGCCGAGCCCGCGCAGCTGAGCCGCCGCGCGCTCGGACAACTCGGGCGGGAAGGTGGCCAGCACGCGCGGCCCGGCTTCGATCAGCTGCACGCGCGCGCGCGCCGGGTCGATGTGACGGAACTCGCCGCGCAGCGTGTGGCGCGCGATCTCGGACAGCGTGCCCGCGAGCTCGACCCCGGTCGGCCCGCCGCCGACGATGGCGAACGTGAGCCAGGCGTCGCGCTCGCGATCGTCGCCCCGGCTGGCCGCGGTTTCCGCGCGTTCGAACGCGAGCAGCACGCGGCGTCGCATGTCGAGCGCGTCGTCGAGCGTCTTCAGCCCCGGCGCGTGCGGCGCCCATTCGTCGTGGCCGAAGTAGGCGTGGGTCGCGCCCGTGGCCACGAGCAGGAAGTCGTAGCCGAGCACGCTGCCGTCGGCCAACGCCACCTCGCGCCGCGCGAGGTGAATGCCACTCACCTCGCCCAGGCGCACGCTGGCGTTGCGCTGGCCGCGCAGGATCTGGCGCAGCGGCGCGGCGATGTCGCCGGCCGACAGACCCGCGGTCGCCACCTGGTAGAGCAGCGGCTGGAACAGGTGGTGGTTGGCGCGGTCGATCAGCGTGATCTCGACCGGCGCGCGAGCCAGCGCACGTGTGCACCACAGGCCGGCGAAGCCCCCGCCGACCACCACCACGCGCGGCGGCGCTGTCGTCATTCAGTCCCGCGCTGGGAGGGATCCCACAGCAGCGCCAGGGTGAGCGCCGCGTGCGTTACCGCTGTGCGCGCAGGCCCCGGCGCCGACGGCAGCCAGACCCGCGGCCGCGTGTCGGTGAGCTCCACCGCGCCCTCCGGTTGGCCGGCGATCGACAGCACGTAACCCGCGGGCGAAGCCAGCGACAGCGGCGTGCCCTGCAAGCGGTGCACCGACACGATGTCGACCACCACACCGCCGGCCGCGAGGCGCCCGCTGCGCTGCTGCTGCGTCCCGGCCGCGCCAGCGTGACCACGCAGCGTCAGCTGGCCCGAGAACGCGCCGTCGTACTGGCACTGGAACTCGAACGGTCGCGGCTGGCCGGTCAGCACGCCCAGCGTGCCTTCGGTCTGACGGCCCCGGCAGGCGGCGCCCGTGCTCTCGGTGCGGTAGCGCGCCGACACGCGATCGAAGCTCAGTGAGTCGAAGACCGTCAGCCGGTCGGCGCCGCGCTCGTACGGCCCGCGCTCTCCGGCCAGCGCGAGCTCGCCGCGGCGGCCACCGTCCAGGCCCTGCAGCGCGAGCGGCGCCTGGGCCGCGAGCACGTCCGGCAACGCCATGCGCGCGGTGGGCAGGCCGGCACAGGCGGCGGCAAGCAGGCCCGCCAGCACGACCCCGAGACGTGGGAACGAACAACGCATCGACATCCTCCTCTTGAATTGCGTTCGATCGATGGGTGGCTGCACCCGGCCGCCATGGTAAGCGGCCGCCGGGCGTGGGCTACGATGCCGTTCGATGTCCCGCGCCGACCTGATGGGCCTGCTGCTGAGTTTCATCGCCCGGCTGATCACGGGCGCGCAGGGGCATTGGAAGGGCTGCCCGCCGACCGCGCAGCAGCGCATCTACTTCGCCAACCACCAGAGCCACCTCGACTGGGTGCTGATCTGGGCCGCGCTGCCGAAGGACCTGCGCGCGACGACGCGCCCGATCGCGGCCAGGGACTACTGGACTGCGACGCCGTTCAAGCACTGGCTGACGCGCGAGGTGTTCAACGCGGTCTACGTCCTGCGCCAGCGCACCGACGACCAGGACCCGCTCGAACCGCTGATGGAGGCGCTGCGGCGAGGCGACTCGCTGGTGATCTTTCCCGAGGGCACGCGCAGCAACAAGGGCGAGCCCCAGGCCTTCAAGAGCGGGCTGTACCACCTGGCCGGGCAGTTCCCCGACGTCCAGCTGGTGCCGGCCTGGATCGACAACGTGCAGCGCGTGATGCCCAAGGGCGAGGTGGTGCCGGTGCCGATCCTGTGCACCGTGACCTTCGGCACGCCGATGCGGCTGGGACCGGGCGAGGACAA
>DATLIE010000005.1:0-2350 GCA_035539635.1 Burkholderiaceae bacterium | reverse complement strand
GCCACGCGGCGCGCGCGTGGCTGCGGGCGAGCCCTTGCTGAAGGTGCATGCCGCAAGCCGGGCCGCGGCCGCCGCCGCATGCGAGCACCTCGGTCGTGCGTTCACGATCGCCGCGCGCGCGCCGCGCAACGGCTCGCCATTGATCGGGCGCATGGCGGGCGGGTAAACCCCGCCACGCCCGCCGCTGGGGTCCACGGGCCGCCTCCTAGAATGGTCCGCACTCTTGTTCGATTGAACGCTCCGACACCATGCCCACCGCCCGCCGTGCCCGAGCCTCCGCCAACGCAGCTGATGCGCCGGCGCCCGCCGCGCCCGGCGTGCGCGTGCTCAAGAAGTACCCGAACCGGCGCCTGTACGACACACAGTCGAGTTCCTACATCACGCTGGCCGATGTCAAGCAGATGGTGCTCGACGGTCAGGCCTTCGAAGTGCGCGAGGCCAAGGACGGCAGCGACCTGACGCGCAGCATCCTGTTGCAGATCATCCTGGAGGAGGAGAGCGGCGGCGTGCCGATGTTCTCCACCGAGACCCTGTCGCAGATGATCCGCTTCTACGGCCACGCGATGCAGGGCGCGATGGGCAGCTGGTTCGAGCAGAACATGAAGGCCTTCGCCGACATGCAGGAGCGCGTGCTCGGCGGTACCGGCGCACCGGTGCCCAACCTGATGGGCAACTACCTCGAACAGTCGCAACAGCTGTTCAAGCAGATGCAGGAACAGGCGGGCACGCTGTTCCCGGGCTTCGGAACGCCCAAGAAGTAGGCGCGACAATAGCGGCATGTCCGATGCCGCTGTCGCCCCCAAGGTCGGTTTCGTGTCCCTGGGTTGCCCCAAGGCGCTGACCGATTCCGAACTGATCCTGACCCAGCTCTCGGCCGAGGGCTACACCACCAGCAAGAGCTACGCCGGTGCCGATCTGGTGATCGTCAACACCTGCGGCTTCATCGACGACGCGGTCAAGGAGAGCCTGGACGCGATCGGCGAGGCGCTGGCCGAGAACGGCCGGGTCATCGTCACAGGTTGCCTGGGCGCGAAGTCGGCCGACGACGGCGGCAACCTGGTGCGCCAGGTGCACCCGAAGGTGCTGGCCGTCACCGGCCCGCACGCGACGGCCGAGGTGATGGACGCGGTGCACATGCACCTGCCCAAGCCGCACGACCCGTTCACCGACCTCGTGCCTCCCCAGGGCATCAAGCTGACGCCGAAGCACTACGCGTATCTCAAGATCAGCGAAGGCTGCAACCACCGCTGCACCTTTTGCATCATCCCGTCGATGCGCGGCGACCTGGTGTCGCGCCCGATCGGCGACGTGCTCAACGAAGCGCGGGCGCTGTTCGAGGCCGGCGTCAAGGAATTGCTCGTCGTCAGCCAGGACACCAGTGCCTACGGCGTGGACCTGAAGTACCGCACCGGCTTCTGGAACGGGGCACCGGTCAAGACGCGCATGCTCGAGCTGTGCGCCAAGCTCGGCGAGCTGGCCGAGACGCATGGCGCCTGGGTGCGCCTGCACTACGTGTACCCGTACCCGCATGTCGACGAGGTGCTGCCGCTGATGGCCTCGGGCCGCGTGCTGCCGTACCTGGACGTGCCGTTCCAGCATTCGCACCCCGATGTGCTCAGGCGCATGAAGCGGCCGGCGAGCGGCGAGAAGAACCTCGAGCGCCTCGCGCGCTGGCGCGAGATCTGTCCCGAGCTCGTCGTTCGCAGCACCTTCATTGCCGGCTTCCCGGGCGAGACCGAGGCCGAGTTCGAGCACCTGCTGCAGTTCGTCGGCGAGGCCGGCATCGACCGCGCAGGCTGTTTCGCCTACTCGCCGGTCAAGGGCGCCGCGGCGAACGACTTGCCGGGCATGCTGCCGACCGAACTGCGCGAAGAACGCCGCGCCCGCTTCATGGCCGCCGCCGAGGCCGCGTCGGCCACGCGGCTGCAGCGGCGCATCGGCGCCACGATGCAGGTGCTGGTCGACAGCGCGCCGGCGATGGGCCGCAAGGGTGGCGTCGGGCGCAGCTATGCCGACGCGCCCGAGATCGACGGCGCCGTGCGCCTGCTGCCGCCCGAGAAGGCGAGCAAGGTGCTCAAGGTCGGCGAGTTCACGCGCGCCCGCATCGTGGCCACCGAAGGGCACGACCTGGTCGGCGTGCCGGTGTGACCATGGCCGACGCGGATGACAAGCGCACGCCGCTGATCCACCACCCCTATCGGGCGCCGGAAGGCTTCGAGTCGCCGGCGGTGCCGGTGGCCAAGGGCTCGACGGTGTTCTTCCCCAACGTCGCCGCGCTGCGAGCGCGCACCTGGCTCGATCGCAGCGGCTACACCTACGGCCTGCACGGCACGCCGACCACCTTCACGCT
>DATLIE010000004.1:0-5834 GCA_035539635.1 Burkholderiaceae bacterium | reverse complement strand
AGGCGGTGGACTACACCGAAAACCGCAAGGTCAAGAACTCGCGCCAGGCGCGCGCGATGGCCAAGGGCACGCGCTTCGGCCGCGCGTCGCAGGAAGCGGCGTGGCAGAGCGCCGAGGTCGATGCGCTGTACCGGCTGGCGGCCGCGGGCGTGCGCGTGCCGCAGCCGTTCAACTTCCACGACGGCGTGCTGCTGATGGAGCTCGTCACTGATGCGAACGGCGACGCCGCGCCGCGCCTGAACGACGTGGCCTTCACGCCCGACGAGGCGCGCACCCACCACGCCACGCTGCTGCGGGAGGTGGTGCGCATGCTGTGTGCCGGCGTCGTGCACGGCGACCTGTCGGAGTTCAACATCCTGCTCGGTGCCGACGGCCCGGTGATCATCGACCTGCCGCAGGCGGTGGACGCGGCCGGCAACAACCACGCCGCGCGCATGCTGCTGCGCGACGTGGACAACCTGCGCGACTTCTTCGGCCGCTTCGCGCCCGAGCTGCTCGCCACCGAGCACGGCCCCGAGATCTGGGCGCTGTACGCGCGCGGGCTGCTGCGCGTGGACAGCGTGCTCACCGGCCGCCACGAGCGCGACAACCGCCCCGCCGACCTGCAGGCCGTGATGCGCGAGATCGACGACGCCCGCGCCGAGGAGGCGGCGCGCCGGCTGCGCCTGGCGCCGGTGGCTTAAGCGCTCGCTTCAGCGCGGCTTGACGTAGCCGCTGTCGATCCAGGCCGAGGCGCTGGCCGGGCTGAGCCGGAAGTTCGCGGCCACGCGCACCTGCGCGAGTTCGTTGCCTTCGGCGTCCACCGCGGTCAGCAGCGCGTGCGCATCGTCGTCGTCGGGCACGATGTCCAGGCTCACCTCCACGCGCCCGGCCGGCGCCATGACGAACAGGCTCTTGTGCAGTTGCGCATGCAGCTGCTGCTCGTGCCGGCGCAGCACCTCGCTCGCGGTCTTCACCAGGGTGTTGAACGCGGCGGTGTCCAGCGGCTTCGGGTTCTTCTTGTCACGGCCCATCGTCCACGGCCCGACGAGCGCCGGCTCGGCCTCGCCGGCCTTGACCATCTCCACCGCCCAGCCGTCGTCGTCGTTGTTCTTGATGACGCGGGCGGTCCAGCCGTTGTCGCGCCACAAGGTGGGTTCGTGCAGGGGCTCGGTGTCGTCTTGGTCGGCTGGCGCGTCGCTCATGCGGCGGATTGTCGCCGTGCAGCGCGGCCGCCGATTGGCCGACAATGCCGCCCCATGAACCGCCAGATCTCCATCATCGGCGCGCCCACCGACATCGGTGCCGGTACGCGTGGCGCGAGCATGGGCCCCGAGGCGCTGCGCGTCGCCGACCTGGTGCCGACGCTCGAGTCGCACGGCCTGTCGGTGATCGACCGCGGCAACCTGGTCGGCCCGGCCAACCCGTGGCAGGCGCCGGTGGAGGGTTACCGCCACCTGAAGGAAGTGGCGGCGTGGAACCGTGCGGTGCACGACGCGGTGCACGCCGAGCTGGCGTTGCGGCGCCTGCCGATCCTGCTCGGCGGCGACCATTGCCTTGCGATCGGCAGCATCAGCGCGGTGGCCCGCTTCTGCCGCGAGAACGGCAAGAAGCTGCGCGTGCTGTGGCTCGACGCGCACGCCGACTTCAACACCCAGGTGCTCACGCCGAGCGGCAACGTGCATGGCATGCCGGTGGCCTGCCTGTGCGGTCACGGGCCGAAGGAGCTCATCGAGATCGGCGGCACGGTGCCGGCGGTCAACCCAAAGGCGGTGCGCCAGATCGGCATCCGCAGCGTCGACCCGGGCGAGAAGCGCTTCGTGCACGAGCAGGGCCTCGAAGTGTTCGACATGCGCTACATCGACGAGATGGGCATGCGCCACGCGATGGAGCTGGCGCTGGCCACGCTGGATGCCAACACGCACCTGCACGTGAGCTTCGACGTCGACTTCCTCGACCCCGAGATCGCGCCGGGGGTCGGCACCACGGTGCCGGGCGGCCCGACCTACCGCGAGGCCCAGCTGTGCATGGAGATGGTCGCCGACACCGGGCGCCTGGCGTCGCTCGACGTGATGGAGCTCAACCCGGCGCTGGACGTGCGCAACAAGACCGCCGAGCTGGCGGTGGACCTGATCGAGAGCCTGTTCGGCAAGAGCACGCTGATGCGGGCTCGCTCCTGAGCCGCGCTGAGATGCGCGCTCGCTGCTAGATCGCGCACTCTAGAACGGCCCCCTAGGCCGCACCGGCCGTTCCCCCTTTAGGACGAGTGACCCGGCGCTCGGCGCTTCCTATCCTGACTGCATGCCCCCCACCCACGGGGAGCCATGGAGTCGAAGGATGGTCGGTCCAGAGAGGTTCTCCAAGGTCGCGCTGTACATCGCGCTGGCGGCTGCCCTGCTGGGCCTCATCGTGCTGCCCAGCGAAGCGGCCGCCGAGCCGCCGCGCGCGCTGCTGACGATCGCCGACGGCCCGGTCGAGCTGTTGCGCGGCACCACGCGCCACGACGCCGTCGAAGGCCTGGCGCTGGGCGACAACGACATCGTGCGCACCGCGGGTCGCACGCGCGTCGCGCGCATCGAATTCGCCGACGGTCGCGTGCTCGACCTCGGGCCCGGGACGCAGGTGCTGCTGCTGTCCGACGGCGCCGCCGCCGCGCAGGGGCTCGGCGGTGACACCGTCGCCATGGTCCAGGGCTGGGCCAAGCTCAGCGTGTCCGCGGCGGTCAACGCCGGCGTCGGCGCCGGGGCCCGTCTGGCGACGCTGCGCCTGGGCGTGACCGTGCCGCCCGCCGGCAGCGTGCTGCTGCATGTCGAGCCGGACGGCGACGCGCTGGTCTTCGCCGAGGCCCGCGGCGCCACGGTCTGGCGCCGTCCGGGCGCAGGGCAGGTCACGGCCGTCGAGGCGACGCTGCGCGAAGGCGACGCGTGGTCGCGCCTGGCGGGGGCCGCGGCCGGCACGGTGTCGGTCGGAGCGGCCACGCCGGCGCTGAAGAGCGTTCCGCGCGCGCTGGCCGACGCCCTGCCGCGGCGCGCGGCGCACTTTGCCGGCCGCACGATCGAGGCCACGCCGGGCGAGGCGATCGACCCGCGCGAGCTCGTCGCGGTGCGGCGCGAGTGGGCGCCGCCGCGCAAGCCAAGCAGCACCGCGTCGGCGCCGCCACGTCCCGTGGCCGCGCGTGCGGCGCGCGAGCCCAAGCTCATCGCCGGGCTGGCGCTGCGTGCCGACCCGGCGCCCTCGAGCATGCCGTCGATCGCGCTCGAACCAACCCCCTTGCTTGCCGCCGAGCGCGTGCAGGTCGTGTTGTCGCCGGTTGCGATCGCTGCGGTGGCGGTCGCCGAGCCCGCACCGCCGCGCCCTGTCGCGGCGCGACCCGCGCGGCCGGCGCCGAGCAGCCCCACCCCCACTGCCGCCGCAGCGCCCGCCGAGGCGCCCCGGCGCCGCTGAAGAGATCCACCGAGGACCGTCGCACCATGAAACTGCTCGTCAAGTTCAACCTCGTCTTCATCGTCGTCTTCGTGCTCGGCTGGCTGGCCACCGGCGCAGTGACGCGCTCGCTGCTCGATCGCCATGCGCAGCAGGAGGTGCTGCAGCACGCACGCTTCCTGCTCGAGAAAGCACTCGCGGTGCGCAGCTACACCTCGACCCAGGTCGCGCCGCTGCTCGAGACGCAGATGCGCTACGGCTTCCTGCCGCAGTCGGTGCCGGCGTTCTCGGCCACCGAGGTGCTGGCCAAGCTGCAGAAGGCCTACCCGGAATACAGCTACAAGGAAGCGACGCTGAACCCCACCAACCCGCGCGACCGCGCGGTGGCGTGGGAGGCCGACGTGATCGGCGAGTTCAAGAAGACCCCTGAGACCAAGGAGTTCGTCGGCGAGCGCGACACGCCGGCCGGCCGCGCGCTGTACATCGCGCGCCCAATCCGCATCAGCGACGGCGCCTGCCTGCGCTGCCACAGCACGGTGGACGCCGCGCCCAAGGCCCTGGTCGAGCGCTACGGCACGGCCAATGGCTTCGGCTGGCAGTTGCACGAGGTGGTGGGCGCGCAGATGGTGTCGGTGCCGATGGCGGTGCCGCTGGCACGTTCGCAGCAGACCTGGACCACGTTCATGGCCCTCTTCTCGGCCGTGTTCGTGGTCACCGGCCTCGCGCTGAACCTGATGCTGTGGGCGATGGTGATCCGGCCGGTGACGCGCATGGCCCACCTGGCGGAGCGGGTCAGCCTCGGGGAAGCCGACGTGCCCGCCTTCAGCCCCCGCGGGCGCGACGAGATCGCGGTGCTCGGCCAGTCGTTCACGCGCATGCGGCGCAGCCTGACCAAGGCGCTGAAGATGCTCGAGGGGGCGCCCTGATGAGCGCGCTGCCGGCAGCCACCCTGCCCGCTGGTACCGTGGAACGCGCCACACCGACCCCCATCGAGCGCGGCGGTCGCTACGAGGTGCACAGCGTGCTCGGCGAGGGTGCGATGGGCGTCGTCTACAAGGCGCACGACCCGCAGCTGGCGCGTGCGGTGGCGCTCAAGACGATTCGCAAGGCGCTGCTCGACAGCGCAGAGGCGGGCGCCGGCGCGGCGCTGCGCCTGCGCAACGAGGCGCAGGCTGCGGCACGCCTGTCGCACCCTGGCATCGTGTCGGTGTACGAGTACGGCGAGGACGGCGACCAGCGCTTCATCGCCATGGAGTACGTGCACGGCACGCCGCTGCTGGCCGGCATGGCGCGCCCCGAAGGCCTGCCGGTCGACGACGTGCTGTGCCTGATGGTGCAGTTGCTGGCCGCGCTCCAGTGTGCGCACGAGCAGGGCGTCTGGCACCGCGACATCAAGCCGGCCAACCTGATCATCACGCCGGCCGGCCGGCTGAAGATCGCCGACTTCGGCATCGCACGCATCGATGCGGTGGCCCTGACGCAGGACGCGTCGGTGATGGGCTCGCCCGGGTACATGGCGCCCGAGTGCTACAGCGGCGTCGGTGTCGACCAGCGCGCGGACCTGTATGCCTGCGGCGTGCTGCTGTACGAGCTGCTGGTGGGCGTGCGGCCGTTTCGCGGCGGGCCCGACATCGTGATGTACAAGACCCTGCACCTGCCGGTGCCGCCGCTGGTGCGCGAAGACCTGCCGGCGTCGGCCGCGCTGGCGGCCTTCGAGCCGGTGCTGCAGCGTGCGCTCGCCAAGTCGCCCGAAGCCCGCTATGCCAGCGCGCTCGAGATGCGCGAGGCGCTGACGCGCGTCGCGGCACGGCCGGTGCCGAATGCGCTGTCCGCCGAGGCGATGGGCCTGCTCGTGCCGGGCTGGCGGGCGAACGCGCCGGCCTCGCGTCCCGGCTCGATGCCGGGTCCGGCCGCGGCGCCCGTGGCCAGCCCGCCCGTGGCGCCGGCAGTCCAGGCGCCGGTGACCGCGCCGCCCCCGCCGGCCTTCGCACCCGCGCTGCTGGAAAGGCTGATCGCCGACCTGACCGGCGAGGTCGGCCCGATCGCGCGCTGGCTTGTGCGCCGCGCCTGCGCGCGCAGCGACAGCGAGGCCGCCCTGCTGCTGCGCATCGCCAACGACGCGCTGCCGCCGGCGCAGCGCCAGGCCTTCATCGAGCGCCACCGGACGGCTGGGGGCGGGGCCAGGCGCGTGGCGGCGGCGCCGCCGCCCGGCGCCGAACTGCCGGTGCTGGGGCAGACGCCGCTCGAGGCCGGCCTGATGCAAGGCGCCGAGGCCCTCGTTGCACGCCAGCTCGGCCCGATCGCCCACTGGATGGTGCGCCGCGCAGCCGCCAACGCGAGCACACGCGAGCACTTCATCGCCCGCCTCGCGGACATGGCCGCCGAAGGTGTCGATCGCGAGCGCCTGATGGCGGCGTTGTGCCGCCTGCGCT
>DATLIE010000003.1:0-5477 GCA_035539635.1 Burkholderiaceae bacterium | reverse complement strand
GCCCAAGTGGCTGCGCCGCGGCCCGATGGAGATGGCGGCCTGCATCGTCATCGCGCTCGGCGTGGCGATGATGCTGCAGCCGTTCGCGCTCGTGCTGTTCACGTACTCGTTCGTCGTCACGCTGGCGGGCGTGGCGATGTTTACCGTCGTCTCCAAGTTCCCACCGTAGCGATGGCCGAGATCCGCGTCCAGAACCTGCACAAGGCCTTCGCCGATTTCGTCGCGGTGAAGGACTCGAGCTTCACCGTGCGCGACGGTGAGTTCTTCTGCCTGCTCGGCCCCAGCGGCTGCGGCAAGACGACCACGCTGCGCATGATCGCCGGGCTCGAACTGCCGACCTCGGGCCAGATCTTCCTCGGCGGCGAGGACGTGAGCTTCAAGCGCGCGTCGCAGCGCGACATCGCCTTCGTGTTCCAGCTCTTTGCCCTGTACCCGCACATGAACGTGCGCAAGAACATGGCCTTTCCGTTGCTGTCGCAAGGGCTGCCCCGGGCGCAGATCGACGCGGCGGTGGCCGAAGCGGCGCGCGTGCTGCGCATCGAGCACCTGCTGGACAAGCCGGTGTCGGGGCTGGCCGCCGGCGACCGCCAGCGCGTGGCGCTCGGCCGCGCAATCGTGCGCAAGCCCCTGGCCTTCATGATGGACGAGCCCCTCGGTGCGCTCGACGCCGAGTTCCGCGAGCTGATGTGCGGCGAGCTGCGCGCGCTGCATGACCGGCTGCATGCGACCACGGTGTACGTCACGCACGACCAGCGCGAAGCGATGTCGATGGCCGACACGATCGCGATCATGAACCAGGGTGTGATCGAGCAGCTCGGCGCGCCGCAGGATGTGTACGAGCGGCCGGCCAGCGTGTTCGTGGCCGACTTCGTCGGCTCGCCTGCGATGAACTTCCTGCCGCTCGAGGGCGGCGGCGCCGCGGGCCTGACGCGGCTGCACCTCGGCGACGTGGAGCTCGGCATGCCCGCCTTGCGCGAGGACGTGGCGCCGCGCCGGCTGCTCTATGGCGTGCGGCCCGAGCATGTCAGCTTCGACGAGCGTTCCGCGCTGCGCGCCGACGTGCTCGGCAGCGAGTACCTCGGCACGAGCCAGATCGTCACCTGCACCACGGCCCAGGGCGTGACGCTGCGCGCCAAGTTGCCGGTGGATGTGCGCGCGGTGCGGGGCGACCGCGTCGGCCTGCGCTTCGATGCCACGGCGGTCTCGCTGTTCGACGCGGCGAGCGGGCGCGCCCTGAAGAGCGCGCGCGACGACCGGGAGACGCACGATGGCTGAGCTGCGCCTCGAATCCGTGGCCAAGCGCTTCGGCGCCACCGAGGCCGTGCGCGACCTGTCGCTCGACATCGCCAGCGGCGAGCTGATCGTGCTGCTCGGGCCCAGCGGCGCGGGCAAGACGACGACGCTGCGCCTGGTGGCTGGCCTGGAGCGGCCGGACGCCGGCCGCGTGCTGATCGACGGTGTCGACGTCACGCACGCTCCGCCCGCGGCGCGCGACGTCACCTTCGTCTTCCAGCAGTACTCGCTGTACCCGCACCTGAACGTCTTCGACAACCTGGCGTTCCCGCTGCGCTCGCCGCTGCGGCCCCACAGCGAGGAGCAGATCCGCGCCAAGGTGCACGAGGTGGCCGCGCTGCTGCGCATCGACGACAAGCTGCAGAGCGCGGCCACGCGCCTGTCGGGCGGGCAGATGCAGCGCGTGGCGATCGGCCGCGCACTGGTGCGCTCGCCGGCGCTGTACCTGATGGACGAGCCGCTGTCGTCGCTCGACGCCAAGCTGCGCAACGACCTGCGGCTGGAGCTCAAGCGCATCCAGCAGGACCTGGGGGCGACGATGCTGTACGTCACGCACGACCAGGTCGAGGCCATGACGCTGGCGTCGCGCATCGGCGTGCTCGACCGCGGCGCGCTGGTGCAACTGGGCACGCCGCAGCAGATCTACGAGGATCCGGCCAGCGCCACAGTCGCAATGCGCCTGGGCTCGCCACGCATCAACCTGCTGCCGCGCGCGGCACTGCCGGGCCTGTCGGCGCCCGAGCGCACGGCGCGGGTGGGCGTGCGCGCCGAGCAGGCGCGGCTGCATGCACCGGGCAACGGTGCGCACGCGAGCGCCACGGTGCACCGCATCGAGCTGCTGTCCGACCAGCATCTGGTGCACCTGCAGCTTGACGGCAGCGCCGCCGACCTTGTCGTCGCGGCACCGTTGGGTCAGCGCCACGAACCCGGCGCCGCGGTGGGCATCGAGCTGCTGCGTCCGCTGTGGTTCGACGACAGCGGGCAGCGGATCGCCGCGTGAATGAAGAGGACTTCCCCATGGACCACATTGCCTGCATCCGCGCCGCCACGCAGACCCTGATCGAGCATGTCGAGGAGCTGACCACGCTCGACCAGGCGATCGGCGACGGAGACCATGGCCTGAACATGAAGCGTGGCGCCGAAGCCATCCAGGCCAAGATGCCCGAACTCGAAGGCAAGGGCCTCAACGATGCGCTGAGGACCATGGGCATGACCTGCATGTCGGTCATCGGCGGCTCGTCCGGGCCGGTGTTCGGCACGCTGCTGGTGACGCTGGGCAAGGAACTGCCGCCCGCGCCGCAGGGTGCCGACCTGGCGCGCGGGGTGGCCGCCGGCATCGCCGCGTTGACGCGCCTGGGCAAGGCCGAGGTCGGGCAGAAGACGCTGCTCGACGTGCTCGACCCGGTGCGCCGGACGCTCGAAGACGGCGGCGCCGGCCTGACGGCGCGCGTGCGCCAGACGGCGCTCGACGCCGCGGCGGCCACGGCCTCGATGCAGGCCATCAAGGGCCGCGCATCGTTTCTCGGCGAGCGCGCCCTGGGCAACGTCGACCCGGGATCGCGCTCGATGGCCTTGATCATCGTCGCGATCTGCGACACCCTTCGCTAGACCACAGGGCGCTGCCATGAAGAAGCTCATCAACCACATCGACACCGTGCTGCACGAGTCGCTCGACGGTTTCGCCACCGCGCACGGCGACATCGTGGCACTCGGCGAGCAGCGCCAGTTCGTGCGCCGCCGGGTCCTGAAGACGGGCAAGGTAGCCCTGATCTCGGGCGGGGGTTCGGGGCACGAGCCGCTGCACGCCGGCTTCGTCGGCCACGGCATGCTCGACGCCGCCTGCCCCGGGCAGGTGTTCACCTCGCCCACGCCGGACCAGATGCTCGCCGCCGCGCAGGCGGTGGACAGCGGCGCCGGGGTGCTGTTCATCGTCAAGAACTATTCCGGCGACATGATGAACTTCCAGATGGCCGCCGAGATGCTGGACCGCGACAACGCCACGGTCATCGTCAACGACGACGTGGCGGTCGAGAACAGCACCTACACCACCGGCCGGCGCGGCGTGGCCGGCACGCTGATCGTCGAGAAGATGGTCGGTGCGGCGGCCGAGCGCGGCGCCGGCCTGGCCGAGTTGAAGGCGCTGGGCGATGCCGTCAACAAGGCCACTGCCTCGATGGGCGTCGCGCTGACCTCCTGCACCGTGCCCGCGGCGGGCCGGCCGACATTCCAGATCGGACCCGACGAGATGGAGATGGGCGTCGGCATCCACGGCGAGCCGGGCCGTCGCCGCGTCAAGCTGGCGAGCGCCGACGACATCGCCGCCGAGCTGACCGGCGCGGTGCTCAAGGACCTGTCGCTGCGGCCTGGGCAGGAGGCCGTGCTGCTGGTCAACGGCTTCGGCGGCACGCCGGCGCTCGAGCTGTACCTGATGGTGCATGCCGCGATGAAGCACCTCGAGGCCGCCGGGGTGAAGGTCGTGCGCCACCTGACGGGCAGCTACGTCACCTCGCTCGAGATGGCCGGCTGTTCGATCACCGTGACGGCGGTGGACAGGCCGCTGCTGGCGCTGTGGGACGCGCCGGTGCACACCGCGGCGCTGCGCTGGGCGATGTAGCGCCGCCGCTCAGGCGCGCTCCCACTCGGCCAGCCGCGCCCGTGTGACGCCCATGCCGCCGCAGACTTCAATCAGCGGCGCTTGAAAGCTCGCGAACAGCTCGGGCCGCGCGTCAAGGACGGCGAGCGACGCGCCACACGCCGGCTCGACCAGCACGCGCATCACATCGGCGAACCGGCTGCAGGCCTGCACTGCTTGGCGGTCGCTGACCACCACGCTCTCGATCGGGTGCTCCTTGGCCAAACGCACCACATGCGGCATCACGCGCCTGGCGCCGAGCGAGGTGGCAATCGAGGTGATGGCGGGCAGCGTGACCGGCTCACCGGCGGCGAGCGCGGCGGCGTAGCTGGCTGCACCCTCGGTCTCGACCGCGATCACCGGCACATGCGCGAGCCCGTTGCGTTGCAGGCCCTCGACGATGCCGGCCAGCAGGCCGCCGCCGCCCACGCTGGTGACCACCGCGTCGAACGTGACGCCATCGCGCACCACCTCGTCGATCAGCGTCGCGTGGCCGTCCCACAAGAGTGGGTCGTCGAAGGGGTGCACGTAGACCGCGCCTTGCGCCTCGGCCAGCGCCACTGCATGCGCGTGCGCGTCGTCCCACGACGCGCCATGCACAACCACCGAGGCGCCGCGCGCGGCGATCGCCTCGCGCACCGGCACGCCGGTGCTCTGCGGCACGACGATCGTGGCCGGCACGCCGCAGGCCGCGGCCGCCAGCGCGGCGGCCATGCCGGCGTTGCCGCCCGAGGCGCAGACCACCGCCCGTGCGCCGTCGGCCACGCGCTGCTGCACCAGGCGGCCGACGCCGCGCTGCTTGAAGCTGCCGCTGGGCTGCAGTGCGTCCATCTTCAGCCACACGGTGCGGCCGGGGCCGAACAGTTCGGGCGGGGCCTTGAGCAGCGGCGTGTGGACGTGCAGCGGCTTCATCGGGTCGCGGGCGGGCCTACTCGTCGCCCAGCTCGCCGGCCACCGTCATCTGCGCGCCGCCGGGGTCGCGCGGGTAGCGCTTGAGCGCGGCGCCGAACACCTCGACGATGGTCTCGGGGTTGTCCATCGTGACCTTCAGGTCCTTCAGCAGGCCATCCTTCAGGCGGTAGACCCAGCCGTGCACCGACACCTTCTGCCCGCGCGCCCAGGCGTCCTGCAGCACGGTGGACAGCGCCACGTTGCCCACCTGCTCGATCACGTTCATCTCGCACAGGATGTCCTCCTGCTCCGCCTCGGGCAGGTGGTCGAGGCGCTTGCGGTGGCGCAGGCGCACGTCCTGCACGTGGCGCAGCCAGTTGTCGGCGAGGCCGACGCGGATGCCGCGCATCGCCGCGCGCACGCCGGCGCAGCCGTAGTGGCCGACGACGATGATGTGCTCGACCTTCAGGTGCTCGACCGCGAACTGGATCGTCGACAGCGCGTTGAGGTCCGAGTGCACCACCACGTTGGCGACGTTGCGGTGCACGAACACCTCGCCCGGGTCGAGGCCGGTGAGCTGGTTCGCGGGCACCCGGCTGTCGGCGCAGCCGATCCACATGTACTTCGGGCTCTGCTGCTGCGCCAGGCGCGTGAAGAAGCC
>DATLIE010000002.1:0-4736 GCA_035539635.1 Burkholderiaceae bacterium | reverse complement strand
GCTGCGCGAGCGCGCGGTGCAGCACGGCGCGCTGCGCCGCAACGGCCGCTTCGAGCGCCTCGACCGCGACAGCGACGGCACGGCCGTTGTGCATTGGCGCGGCGACAACGGTCCCGCGCATGCGCGCGCGCGCTGCGTCATCGGCGCCGACGGCGCCAAGAGCGAGGTCGCGCGCCAGGCCGTCGAAGGCTGGGACCGCGGCCGCTTCGTGTTCGCCTACCACGAGGTGGTGCGCAAGCCCGCATCGCCGACCCCCGGTTACGACGGCTCACGCTGCGACGTCATCTACAACGGCCAATACTCGCCCGACTTCTACGGCTGGGTGTTCCCCCACGGCGACACGCTGTCGATCGGCACCGGCAGCGCCGACAAGGGCTTCTCGCTGCGCAGCGCGACCGCGGCGCTGCGCCTGGCCATGGGTATGGCCGGGGCCGCGACGGTGCGGCGCGAAGGCGCGCCGATCCCGATGAAGCCGCTGCCGCGCTGGGACAACGGGCGCGACGTGGTGCTGGCCGGCGACGCCGCCGGCGTGGTGGCACCGGCTTCGGGCGAAGGCATCTACTACGCCATGGCCAGCGCGCGCATGGCGGCGCAGGCCGCGGTGAAGTTCCTGGCCAGCGGCGACGCGAGGTACCTGGCGCGCGCGCGCAAGCAGTTCCTTTCCGAGCACGGCCGCGTGTTCTGGGTCCTGTCGATCATGCAGCGCTTCTGGTACTGCAACGACAAGCGCCGCGAGCGCTTCGTGTCGATCTGCCGCGACCGCGACGTGCAGCAGCTGACCTTCGACGCCTACATGCACAAGCGCCTGGTGCGTGCGCGGCCAATGGCCCACGTGCGCATCTTCTTCAAGGACATGGCGCACCTGCTCGGGCTGGCGCGGGTGTAGTCGCGGTGCGGGCCGATGAGGCCGATCGGCCATGAACCCGTTGCCTACCCCCTCACCGCGGCGCAAGGCGCTGCGCCCGGCGCTCGTCGCCGCCGCGGCGGCGACCGGCGCGGCCGGCCTCGGCGCGCTGGGCACCGACATCGGCCCCTGGTACCTGGCGCTGAGGCAGCCGGACTGGAAGCCGCCGGACGCATGGTTCGGCCCGGCCTGGACGCTGATCTTCACGCTGATCGGCGTCGCCGGTGCGCGGGCCTGGCTGCGCGCGACGGGGCGCGCCGAGCGGCAGTGGCTGTTGTGGGCCTTCGGCGTGAACGGCGCGCTCAACGTGCTGTGGAGCTGGCTCTTCTTCCGCTGGCGCCGGCCCGACTGGGCGCTGGTCGAGGTCGTCGTGTTCTGGCTCTCGATCGTGGTGCTGATCGTGCTCGTGCGGCGCACCGACCCGGTGTCGGCACTGCTGCTCGTGCCCTACCTGCTGTGGGTCGCGTTCGCCGCGGCGCTCAACCTGGCCGTGGTGCGGCTCAACCCGGTCCTCTGACGGCGTGATGAACCAGCTCTTCGCCAGCGGCCACGTGATCGACCTGGTCCTCGTCGTGCTGGCCCTCGAAGTGCTCGTGGTGCGCGTGTGGCTGGGGCGGCACGCCGCGCTGCCGACGCCGACCCTGATGGCCGGCCTCGGGCTGCTGCTGGCGTGGCGCTTCGCCCAGGCAGGGTGGCCCTGGGGCTACGTGGCGCTGGCGCTCACCGCGTCCGGTGTCGCGCACGGCTGCGACCTGTGGCGCCAATGGCGGGCCCGATGAGTCCGGGTGCCACGCCCCCCAGCGATCTCGAGGTGCTGGCCGCCTGGGCGCCCGAGCTCGCCCAGACCTTCGTCGCGCTGTCGTGCGACATCGCCCTGGTGCTCGACGCGGGCGGCGGCATCGCCCAGCTCGCGCAGCACGCCTCGCACCCGATCGCGCCCGACACCTGGGTCGGCATGGCCTGGACCGCCACGGCCGCCGAAGACTCGCGCGTCAAGATCGAGCAGATGCTCGACGAGGTGGCCGCCAGCGGCCAGGCGCGGCGGCGCGAGATCAACCACCCGGACGCGCTCGGCGGCCCGGTCGCGGTGGCCTACAGCGCGGTGCGGCTGGGCGCCCAGGGCCCGACGCTGGCGATCGGCCACGACCTGCGCACGCAGATGGCGCTGCAGCAGCGTTTCGTCGCGGCGCAGGAAGCGCTCGAGCGCAGCTACTGGCATGCGCAGCAACGCACGCGGCGCGGCGCGGCAGGGGGCGACGACCCCGGCGGCGCGCCGCCGCGCATGACCGACAAGGAGCGGGCGAGCCTCGGCCTGGACGCGTCGGGCGAGGACGAAGCTGAAGGCGCCGAACTGCTGCACGCGCTCGGGCGCCTGTACGAGCGCATCGGCCACGACGCGCTGCCGCACCTGCTGCGTGACGCGCGGCGCCTGGCCGAGCGCCACTTCCTTCAGCAGGCGTTGGCGCGCGCCGGCAGCGTCGAGGCGCTCGCGCGCTCGCTGGGGGTCAGCCCGCGCGCGCTCGCGAAGCGCAGCGGCGCGCCGGTCAAGCCTTCGTCGAGGCGGCGCTTCAACCGGCCTTCTTGACCCAGGCGCTGCACCAGCCGTTGGCCGCCACATGCTTGCCCGGGAAGATCGAGCACGGGCCGCTGGCATCGGCGGCCTTGCCGCTGTAGAGCTGGCAGCCACTGCACTTCTGGTCCTTGGTGTGCTTCGGATACTTCTTCGCGTCGACCTTGGTCGTGTCGGCCGCATAGCCGAGCGCGCTGGCCTGTGCGTCCTTCTCGTCCAGCTTCGCGGTCTGCGCTTGTGCGCCCAGCGCGAAGGCGCTGCCGCCAGCGGCGGTGAGTTGCAGGATGAAGACGCGACGCGAATTGCGGGTACTGCCGTACATCAGGGTTCTCCAGTGCGGTGGGGATCGGATCAACGAGGGTTGACACTGGCCATGCGTCAGGCCCGGGTGACATACTGCTCGCGCCGCATTCACGCCCGACCGGACTGACCAGGTCAATCGATCTTCGCCGATCACTGCGCTGCATGTCCATCCACCCGGCCGATCACCCCCAACGCGCCATGCTGGCCGGCGAGGTGCATGCGCGCCCGCCCGAGCCGACGCCAACGCCGGCGCGCGCCAGCTACGTGGCGGTGCTGGTCCACAGCGACGCGCGCGAGCCGGAGATCCGCCACCTGCAGCAACTGTGTCGGCGCCACGACATGGCCGGGCCGGCGCTCGAGGACACGCACTTCCGCGTCGCGCTCGGTGCGCTGCGGCTGAAGTGGGAGCGCCATGGCGAGTTCTCGGGCTACACCTTCAGTCGTGCCGACCTGGCCACGCCGCCGTTCGGTGCCACGGCGGCGCAGGAGGTGCAGGCCGGGTGGCTGGCCGACGTGCCCGGGCGCACCGTGGCGGCGGTGCATGCCGAGGTCACGTCGATGGGCGAGCTGTCGGTGGACGAGTCGGCCTTCGTGGCGCGCTTCGGGCAGCACCCGGTGGTCGGGTCGTCGATCGCCGGCGGCGCGGCCGCCGTCTACACCGACTTTCGCCTGCACGACGACGGCTGCAGCCGCATCTGGCTCGTCAACCACTCGCTCACCGAGGCACAGACCGGCCGCGTGCTGCAGCGCATGTTCGAGATCGAGGCCTACCGCGTGCTGGCGCTGCTGGCCTTGCCCATCGCGCGCCGCCAGGCGCCGCGCATCGCCGCGATCGAGGCGGCCCTGGCCACGCTGACCGACGGCATGGCGCGCGAGGGCGGCGACGACGAAGCGCTGCTGCACGAACTCACCGGGTTGGCCGCCGAGGTCGAGAGCGGCATCGCCGCGAGTCAGTTCCGCTTCGGCGCCTGCGAGGCCTATCACGGCCTGGTGCAGCGGCGCATCGCCGAGCTGCGCGAGGAGCGCCTGTCTGGGCTGCAGACGGTCGACGAGTTCATGAGCCGGCGCCTCGCGCCCGCTGCCGCCACCTGTGCCAACGTCGCGCAGCGCCTGAAGGGCCTGGCCGACCGCATCGGGCAGGCCAGCGCGCTGCTGGCCACGCGCGTGGGCATCGCGCGCGAGCGCCAGAACCAGGCCCTGCTCGCGTCGATGGACCGCCGCGCCAAACTGCAGCTGCGCCTGCAGCAGACGGTCGAGGGCCTGTCGGTGGCGGCCATCGTCTACTACGCTGCGGGGCTGGTGGCCTACGTGGCCAAGGCCGCGCGCGGCATCGGCCTCGCGATCGACCCGGACATCGCTGCCGGGGTCTCGATCCCGATCGTCGGGGCCGTGATGCTGTGGTCGCTGCGCCGCATGCGCGCGCGGCTCGCGCGCGAGGCGCGTTGAAGATGATGTTGTTGAGGGAGTTGCGCTGATGGCCCAGGCGGCCTTTCCATTCGATGCCATCGTCGGCCAGGACGAACTCAAGCTCGCGCTCATCGTCTGCGCGGTCGACCCGGGGATCGGCGGCGTGCTGGCCTTCGGCGACCGCGGCACCGGCAAGTCGACCGCGGTGCGCGCGCTCGCAGCCCTGCTGCCGCCGATGCGCGTGGTGGAGGGCTGCCGCTACGGCTGCGACCCGGCAGCGCGCACGGCCTGGTGCAGCGAATGCCAGGCACGCTGGAGCGCCAACGCGCGCGTGAAGTCCGCGCTCGCGCCGGTGCCGGTGGTCGACCTGCCGCTGGGCGCTACCGAGGACCGCGTGGTCGGGGCGCTCGACCTCGAGCGCGCGCTGGCCGCCGGTGTCAAGGCCTTCGAGCCCGGCCTGCTGGCGCGCGCCAACCGCGGCTTCCTCTACGTCGACGAGGTCAACCTGCTCGAGGACCACCTCGTGGACCTGCTGATCGACGTCGCCGCCTC
>DATLIE010000001.1:0-9272 GCA_035539635.1 Burkholderiaceae bacterium | reverse complement strand
GCCGGCGTCAGCGTCGGCCTGGTCGGGCACACGGTGCTGGCCACGCTCGGCCTGGGCGCGCTGCTGCGCACCTCGGAGTGGCTGTTCGTGGTGCTGAAGCTGGCGGGCGCGGCCTACCTGGTGTGGCTCGGCATCCAGATGCTGCGCACGCGCGGCCGCGAGCTGGCCGCGTCGGCCGGCGCGCCGCGCTCGCTCGGGCGCCTGTTCCTCGACGGCGCTCTGTCCAACGTGAGCAACCCCAAGATCGCGGTCTTCTACTTCGCCTTCCTGCCGCAGTTCGTGCAGCCCGGCGCCGCCCACCCCACGCTCGCGGTCTTCGTGCTCGGCCTCGTGTTCGCCGCGCTCACCTTCCTGGTCAAGGGTCCGGTGGGGCTGGGTGCCGCGGCGCTGTCGGGCTGGCTGCGCGCGCGGCCGACGGCGCTCACGTGGCTGTACCGCAGCAGCGGCGCGGTGCTGGTCGGCCTGGGCCTGAAGCTCGCGTTCGAGCGCCGGCCGTGAACCAGGCCTCGTCGTCCACCTTCGTCGCCAACGACGCGAGCGGCTATGAGCGCCTGATGGGTCGCTGGAGCCGGCGCCTGGCCGAACCGTTTCTCGACTTCGTCGGCACGGCCCCCGGCGAGCGCGTGCTCGACGTGGGCTGCGGCACCGGGGCGTTGGCCGAGGCGCTGCTGCAGCGCGAGCCGGTGCAGGCGCTGCACGGCGTGGACCTGGCGCCGCCTTACGTGGCAGCGGCCGGCGAGCGCGTGCGTGCGCCGGGTGTCGCCTTCCACGTGGGCGACGCCTGCGCGCTGGACTTTGCCGACCACCACTTCGACCGCGTGTTCTGCCTGCTGGTGCTGCACTTCGTGCCGAAGGCCGAGCTGGCGCTGGCCGAGATGCGGCGCGTGGCACGCCCCGGCGCCACGGTGGGTGCGGCGGTGTGGGACGCGCGCGGCGGCTTCGTCGCCAACCGCGTGTTCTGGGACACCGCGGCCGCGCTCGACCCCCAGGGCGCGGGCGAGCGCCGCGCGCGCAACTACACGCGGCCGATGACGCGGCCCGGCGACCTGGGCCGCGCGTGGCGCGCCGCGGGCTTCGAGGACGTGGTGGAAACGTCGCTCGCGATGCGCATGGACTACGCGTCGTTCGACGACTACTGGTCTTCGTTCTCGGGCACCGAAGGTCCGCACGCTGAATACGTCGACACGCTCGACGAGAACGGTCGCGCGCGCCTGTGCGACGCGCTGCGCCGGGCTTACCTGGACGGCGAGGCCGACGGCCCGCGTTCGTACGCTGCACTGGCCTGGGCGGTCAAGGGCACGGCGCCGCGTTGACGCGCAGGCGGGCGAGCGCATGGCCGACGCCGACCCCTTCGGGCTGCAGCGCTTCGTCGACGCGCAGGCCGGCGACTATGCGCAGGCGCTGGCCGAGTTGCGCGCCGGCCAGAAGCGCTCGCACTGGATCTGGTACGTGCTGCCACAGGTGGCGGGCCTGGGCATGAGCGCGATGTCGCAGCGTTTCGCCATCGGTTCCCTGGCCGAGGCGCGCGCCTACCTGGCGCACCCGCTGCTCGGCGCGCGCCTGCGCGAGTGCGTGGCGGCACTGAACGTGCACCGCGGCCGGCGCAGCGCGGTGCAGGTGCTCGGCACGGTCGACGCGATCAAGTGCCGCTCCAGCCTGACGCTGTTCGACGCCGCGGCGGCCGGCACCGAGCCGCTCTTCACCACAGCGCTCGACGCCTTCTTTTCCGGCGCACGCGACCCGGCCACACTGGCGCGGCTCGGCGCCGAGCCCCCACCAGGAGCCCCCCGATGCTGATCCACGGCAGCTGCCACTGCGGCAACATCCGCTTCCAGCTCGACTGGACGCCCGAGCCGATCGAGATCCCGGCACGCGCCTGCAGCTGCTCCTTCTGCACCAAGCATGGCGGCGTGTGGACCTCGTGCCCGACCGGTGCGCTGCGCGTCGCCGTGCGGCAGCCCGCTCAGGTATCGCGCTACCAGTTCGGCACCAAGACGGCCGACTTCCACCTCTGCACCGCCTGCGGCATCGTGCCGGTGGTCTCGAGCCTCGTCGAGGGCAGGCTCTATGCGGTGGTCAGCGTCAATGCCTTCGACGGCGTGGACCCGGCGCTGATCCGCCGCGCACCGATCAGCTTCGATGGCGAAGGCGAAGGCACGCGCCTGGCGCGCCGCGCGCGCAGCTGGATCGGCGACGTGCGCTTCACCGAAGGCGACGCCGCCCGAGTGTTCGTGACCGGCGTGTGACTCGCCGCGCGGCCCGGTTCCTGCTACGGTTGGCACGGGCGCAGTCCAGGCCCATCCATCCTTCCGTCCCCTCGAGGAGCTTGCGATGATCTACGGACTGACGTACCTGGGCGTGATTCACACCCTCATCAGCCTGGTGGCGGTGGTGTGCGGCTTCTGGGCCCTGGCGCGCGACAAGCAGGTGCTGCCCGGCAACAGGCTGGGGCGCACCTACCTGGTGACCACCGCCCTGACGGCGATCACCGGCCTGTTCATCTTCCAGCACGGCGGCTTCGGGCCGCCGCACGTGCTGTCGATCCTGACGCTGCTGGCGCTGGCCGTGGGCTGCGTGGCCGCCTTCAGCACCACCTTCGGCCGCGGGTCGCGCTACGTGCAGGCCATCTGCTTCAGCACCACGCTGTTCTTTCACATGATCCCCGGCTTCACCGAGACGCTGACCCGGCTGCCGCTGTCCAAGCCCTTGCTGCCCAACGCCGAGGCGCCCGAACTGCGGGCGATCGCCGGCGTGCTGCTGCTGATCCTGGTCGTGGGCCTGGTGCTGCAGCTGCGCTGGCTGCGCGGCCAGTCCGCGGCGACGCCGCTGGCGACGGCCACCGCGGCCTGAGGTGTTGCCGGAAGCCACTGCATGCCCACGCCGCTGACCCGACGCGCGCTGGTCGCGCTGCTGGCCCTGGCCGGCCCGGCCGCCCGCAGCGCCGAGCCACCGGGCAAGGATTTCGAGACCTACAGCCGCACGCGGCTGCAACGCGTCGCGCGCTAAGCTCGCCGCGCCGCATCAGGGGAGCCGCCATGCCGTCGAAGCAGCATTGGGAGCAGGTCTACACGCGCAAGCCCGCGGCGCAGGTGAGCTGGTACCAGGAGCATGCCGGGCAGTCGCTGCAGCTGATCCGCGCCACCGGCGCACCGCGCTCGGCCGCGATCATCGACGTGGGCGGCGGCGCCTCGACGCTGGTCGACGACCTGCTGGCCGACGGCTACACGGCGCTCACGGTGCTCGACCTGTCGGCGGCCGCGCTCGGCGCGGCCCGGCGGCGCCTGGGCACACGCGCCCAGGCCGTGACCTGGCTCGAAGCGAACATCCTCGACGCGCCCTTGCCGGTGCATGCGTTCGATGTCTGGCACGACCGCGCGGTGTTCCACTTCCTCACCGACGCCGACGAGCGCCGTGCCTACGTCGCGGCGGTGCAGCGCGCTGTCAATCCCGGCGGGCACGTCATCGTGGCCACCTTCGCCGAGGACGGGCCTACGCAGTGCAGCGGGCTGCCGGTGATGCGCTACTCGCCGAGCGAGCTGCACGCGCAGTTCGGCGCCGCGTTCAGCCTGCTGCGACAGGAGCGCGAGGCGCACCACACGCCGGCCGGCGCGGTGCAAAAGTTCATCTACTGCTACTGCCGGCTCGCGGCGTCGTGAGGGTCCTGCTCACCGGCTCGTCGGGCCGCGTCGGGCGCGCGGTCCACCACGCGCTCGTCGACCGCGGCCATGCCGTGCTCGGCTTCGACCGCGTGCCAGCGGACAGCACCGACTTCGTGGCCGACCTGTGCGACGACGGCGCGCTGCGCTCGGCGCTGAAGAGCGCCGACGCGGTGGTCCACACCGCGGGGCTGCACGCACCGCATGTCGGCCAGCGGCCGGACGCCGAGTTCGAAGCCGTCAACGTCGAGGCGACGCGACGCCTGGTGGCGCATTGCGCCGAGTTCGGCATCGGCACGCTGGTCTACACCAGCACCACCGCGCTGTACGGCCAGGCGGCCACGCCCGGTGACGCGGCCGGCTGGGTGACCGAGGCCACGACGCCCGGGCCGCGCACCGTGTACCACCACAGCAAGCTCGCGGCCGAGGCGTTGCTGCGCGACGCCGCGGCGGGCGGGCGCCTGCGCGTGACGGTGCTGCGCATGTCGCGCTGCTTCCCCGAGCCGGCGCCGCTGATGGCGGCCTACCGGCTGCACCGCGGCGTGGACGTGCGCGACGTGGCCTCGGCGCACGCGCGCGCGCTCGCACCCGCTGCGTCGGCTTACCGCTGCTTCGTCATCTCGGGCCCGACGCCGTTTCGCACCGAGGACGCAACGGCGCTCAAGCACGACGCCGCGTCGGTGATCGGGCGCCGCGCGCCCGACCTCGCGCGCGCCTTCGAGGCGCGCGGCTGGGCGCTGCCCACCAGCATCGACCGCGTGTACTCGTCGGCGGCCGCGCAGCGCGAACTCGGCTGGACCCCGCGCTTCGGCCACGACGAGGTGGTGCGCCAGTTCGACGCCGGCTCGCCGGAGGTGCTGGCGCCCCCGGGCGGCCGCTGAGTCGCCACGGCGATGGGCCAAAATGGTTTGGAAGCAACCGCCCCGGAGCCCGCCATGCCCGACCTGCCCCCCGCCCCTCGCCAGCCGCTGGTGCTCGGCCCCGGCGAGGGTCGCGCCTACCCCATGGGCCGCATCGGCGCCGTGTTCAAGGCCGACGGCGACGAGACCGCGCAGCGCTACTCGATCTCGGAGTGGTGGCTGGAGCCGCACACGCAAGGCCCGGGCGCACATTCGCATGCGGAGGACGACATCTTCTACGTCATCGAAGGCACGATGAGCGTGCGCGTGGGCGATGCCTGGACCGACGCGCCGCGCGGCAGCTTCGTGCTGGTGCCCGGCGGCACGACGCACGACTTCGAGAACCGCGGCGAGGTGCGCGCCGGCGTGCTCAACCTGTCGATCCCCGGCGCGTTCGAGCCGCACATGCCCGGCATCGCGCAGTGGTTCGCCGAGCACCCGCCGGGACACGCCTGAGATGCCGAGCCGCGAGACCCTGGAGCGCTTCATCGCGCGCGTCGAGAGCAATGCCCATGCCGAAGCGGTGGAGGAGTTCTACACCGCCGACGCGACGATGCGCGAGAACTTCGAGCCGCCGCGCGTCGGCCGCGAGCTGCACGTGGCCAACGAGCGCAAGGTGCTGGCGCGCGCGCGCTCGGTGCAGTCGCAGTGCGTGCGGCCGGTGTTCGTGAATGGCGACCATGTCGTCGTGCGCTGGATCTTCCGCTTCGAGTGGCTCGACGGCAGCGTGACGCGCATGGAGGAGCTGGCCTACCAGCGCTGGGACGGCGAGCGCATCGCCGAGGAGCAATTCTTCTACGATCCGGCGCAGCGCCAGCCCAAACCCAGCTCATGAAGCGCCTGCTCGACAACATCATGTGGCACTGCCTCACCGGGCCGCATGCGCACTTCTCGGCCGGCGGCGAGCGCGCGCGCCGCTACGCCCGGGGCTTCTCGCCGATCGTCGGCTTCGCCGACACGGTCCGCCCCGACCTCGAGGCGCTGCGCGCGCACTGCGACCCGGGCGAGCATTTCTACTGCGACGGCTGGTCGGGCGCCGCGCCGGCGGGCTGGCAGGTCGACCACGAGGCGACGATGTTCCGCATGGTCTGGGACGGCGGCCTGCCCGCGGCCGAAGGCGGGGCGCTGGACGCGCGCCGGCTCGGCCCGGCCGATGCACAGCCCGCGCTCGAACTCGCCACGCTGACCAAGCCCGGCCCCTTCGGCCCGCGCACGATCGAACTCGGCGAGTACTTCGGCTGCTTCGAGGGCGGGCGGCTGGTGGCGATGGCCGGCGAGCGCATGACCGCCGGCACGCTGCGCGAGATCAGCGGCGTGTGCACGCACCCGGACTTCCAGGGCCGCGGCCTGGCACGGCGCCTGATGCTCACGCTGATCCGGCGCGAACTGCAGCGCGGCGAAACGCCCTTCCTGCACGTGATGCGCGCCAATGAGGGCGCGCACGGCCTGTACCAGCGCATGGGGTTCCGCGACCACGTGGAAACCGTGGTGCGCGTGGTGTCGCCGGTCTGAGCTAACGGAAGACGCTCACCGCTTCGACCAGACGCTCGGCTTGCTGCTGCAGGCTCTGCGAGGCGGCGGCACTCTGCTCGACCAGTGCCGCGTTCTGCTGCGTGATCTGGTCGAGGTGGCCGACCGCCTGGCCGACCTGTGCGATACCGCCGCTCTGCTCGCGCGTGGCCGTGCTGATCTGCCCGATCAGCGCCGACACGCGCTGAACCTGCGCCACGATGTCGTCCATGGTGCGGCCCGCGTCGTCCACCAACCGGGTCCCGGCCTCGACTCGGTCGACCGACGCGCCGATCAGCGCCTTGATCTCCTTGGCTGCCTCGGCGCTGCGCTGCGCCAGCGAGCGCACCTCGCCGGCGACGACCGCAAAGCCGCGGCCCTGCTCGCCGGCGCGCGCCGCTTCCACCGCGGCATTCAGCGCCAGGATGTTGGTCTGGAACGCGATGCCGTCGATGGTGCCGATGATGTCGGCGATCTTCTTCGAGCTGGTGCTGATCTCGGTCATCGTGGTCACCACCTCGGACACGGCGCGCCCCCCGCGCACCGCGGCGTCGCTCGCCGAGCCGGACAGCTCATCGGCTTGGCTCGCCGTCTCGGCGTTGTTCTTCACCGTCGCGGTCATCTGCTCCATCGACGATGCCGTCTCCTCCACGCTGGCAGCCGCCTGTTCGGTGCGCGCACTGAGGTCATGGTTGCCCTGGGCGATCTCCTTCACCGCGGCCTGCACCGTCAGCACCTGCTGGCTCACGTCGTCGATCAGCCAGCGGAACATCAATCCGAGCTGACCGATCGTGCGCAGCGTGATACCGATCTCGTCGACACGGTTCATCGGTGTCACAGCCTGGCTCTCGCCGGTGGCCACGCGCAGCGCCTGCGCCCGCACCTGCTCGAGCGGGCGTGAGATCTGCCACTCGAGCGTGGCCGAGGCGACCGCGAGTGCTGCGGCCGCGATGCCGGCGAAGCCGGCCAGTGCAGCACCACCCAGTCCGAGCGCCCAGGCACCGCCCGCCAGTGCCGGCCACAGCAAAAGCAGCGCGGTGCGGATGCGCCAGCGCACGCTCATTGTCTGCAGCAGCGAACTCCAGCCCATCAGGCCGCTGCGCACCACCAGGCCCTTGTGGAACCTGCGGTTGCCGGCGCGGCCTTCACGCACCTCGCGGTAGAACTGCTCGGCCGCGGCGATCTCGTCACGGCTGGCCTTGGTGCGCACCGACATGTAGCCCGCGGGGCGGCCGTTGCGCACCACCGGCACGGCGTTGGCGCGCACCCAGTAGTGGTCGCCGTTCTTGCGGCGGTTCTTCACCAGCGCCGTCCAGGGCTCGCCGCCCTTGAGCGTGGCCCACATGTCGGCGAAAGCCTCGACGGGCATGTCCGGGTGGCGCACCAGGTTGTGCGGCTGGCCGGCGATCTCTTCGCGGGTGAAGCCGCTGACCTCGATGAAGGCCGCGTTGGCGTATTGGATGTGGCTCTGGGTGTCGGTGGTCGACATCAGCGTGGCGTTGTCGGGAAACTCGTACTCACGCTGGGTGACCGGCTGATTGACGCGCATGACAGAAGGGCTCCGCAGCATGCGGCGGATCCCCCTTGAACCCGGCCTATCGCATGCCTTGCGGCAATCGTCCTCCTGCCCCTGCTGGGGCCATCGGACGAAATGGAGCCCTTCCGGCCTCCAATGTCACGCTGCGAAACGGTGTCTTGATCCAGGTTAAGCTGGCGGCCGCGCCGACGCTCAGTCGCGGTTCTCGAACAGCATCAGACCGGCCGCGGTGTTCGAGATCGGGATGTGATAGTTGCGGTGCAGCTCCGTCACCTGCCCGGTCAGCGCGCCGCGTGCGGCGACCCAGTTCAGCAACTCGATGCCCTGCGTGCCGGCTTCCTTCACCAGTTCGTTGATCGAGTAGTGCGTGGCCCAGGCCGGGTCCTTGGCCAGGCTGTCCATGAAGGCGGTGTCGAAGGCCTTGTTGATGTGGCCGGCGCGTTCGCCCTCGAGCTGGTGCGACAGGCCGCCGGTGCCGAGCACGAGCACACGCTCGTTGCCGCCCCAGGACTTGATCGCGCGCCCGACCGCCTGTCCGAGCGCGAGGCAGCGCGCCGCTGACGGCAGCGGGAACAGCACGGTGTTGATGCTGATCGGCACCACCTTCACAGGCCACTTCTGGTCGGGCCACAGCAGCGCGTGCGGAAGCGTGAACGCGTGGTCGACCTTCATCTCCTGGCAGGTCGTGAGGTCGAAGTTCTCGGCCACCAGCGACTCGATCAGGTGCCAGGACAACGACTCCGCGCCGGCAAACGGCGGCAGCTCCGGGATGCCCCAGCCTTCGTCCGCGTTGCGGTACTCGGGCGCGGCGCCGATCGCGAAGGTGGGCATCTTGTCGAGGAAGAAGTTCAGCCCGTGGTCGTTGGAGAACACCACGGCGACGTCGGGCTTCACTTCCGCCAGCCACTGTCGCACCGGCACGAAGCCGTCGAAGAAAGGCTTCCAGTACGGGTCGTTCTGGAGCTGCTTGTGGATCGCGCCGCCGATGGCGGGCACGTGGGACGCCATCACGGCGCCAATGATCTGTGCCATCTCAAACCCCCTTGCCGGCCGCGACGAGCTTGGCCTTGAACTGGTCCTTGGTCATGCCGGTCTGCTGGGCGCCGATGTCCTGCATGTCGAGGCCGAAAATGCCGGCGAACTTGGCCAGGTAGTAGGCGTTGCCGCCGGCGGCCAGCAGCTGCAGCACGTTGCGGTTGCGGATCGCGTCGCGCTGCTCGGGCGTCAGGCCGTACTGCGTGCAGTACGCGTCCTCGTCGGCCTTGAAAGCCGCGCGGTTGGCGGCGTCGTTGAACGAGTAGCACATCTTGTTCAGCGCGTAGCCCTTGCTCGCCAGCCGTCCGTCGAACAGCAGCGTGCCGGGGATGTCGTCCTGAGCCTGGCGGGGGTGGGTCATGGGTCGTCCTCGGTTGATCTGGATCAAATGCACCCCGCACTGCGCGAGCGCCGGCGCATGCAAGCAGTGTCTGCATCAAGTGCGCACCGAACAACGCACCCACACTCATACGACACATGAACCGCATCGATCCGCTCGACATCGACGGCCGCCTGCTCGCGCTGCTGGTCGCGGTGGTCGACACGCAGTCGATCACGCGTGCCGCGGATCGGCTGGGCGTCACGCAGTCAGCCGTGAGCCACGGGCTCGAGCGGCTGCGCGCGCTCGCCGGCGAG